>CAZWAX010000474.1:0-4459 GCA_964631985.1 uncultured Polyangiaceae bacterium
GGCCGGGGCGGCCACAACGGGCCCGAGCCCGATCGCGGGCAGCAACCGCAAGGTGGTCAGGTCAGGAACCCCAGCGTGCTGAAGCTGTCGTTCAGTATCGGGACGTGCGCCCCGGGGGTCAGCAGCCATTTGTCGATGATGGTCGCGTACACCTGGCGGAAATCGACGTTCCACTTGGTGTTCCCGCCGTCGAGGTCGTTGAGGTTGGGGAAGGTGCCGTAGAGGCCGCCGTTCACTGCGTCGCCGACCACGAAGAGCGGTGACGCTGCACCGTGGTCGGTGCCGGCCGTCGTACCGTTGCCGTTCTCGGCGACGCGGCGGCCGAACTCGGAGAAGGTCACGAGCAGCACCTTGTTGGCGATCCCGAGGTCGACCATGTCGTCGTAGAAGGCCTTCAGGGAGTCGGCGACGCGCTGCAAGCGGATCGGCTGCGCCCCGGTCACGAGATCGGCCTGTTGCTGGGTGTGGGTGTCGAAGCCGCCGAGACGGACGTGGAAGAAGCGCGCCCCGGTCGGGGAGCCCGGATTGAGCACGTCATAGCGGAGGATCGACGACACCTGCTTCATGCTCGTCCCGAGCGAGCCGCCAAGTCCGTTCAGATTCGAGGGCCAGTTGGTGCTGACGTTGGCGTAGATGTCGATCTTGCCGAGCATGGCGTCGCCCGAGGTCCCGATCTCGAGTTGCACGCCGCCGGTCTCGAGCGGGTCGGCCTCGACCGCGTAGGCGGCCTGCAGCGCCGCCTTCTTGGCGGCGTAGTCGGGATAGAGCGGGTCGTCGGGGAGCTCGAAGTCGGCGATCCGGCGGACGGCGAGCGTGTTGGTGCCGGGCTGGACGAAGATCGGGTTCAGCGTCTCGTTGACGTCGACGGCGACGATGGTGCTCGGCCCGAAGCCGGCGGCGCCGAGGTAGCGACCGAACCAGCCGGTCGTGAAGTTCTCGGCCGGGGCGGCGGTGGGATCGAGCGCGCCGAACCAGATGTCCTCGGAGCGGAAGTGCGAGAGGTTCTGGTTCGGGTAGCCGACGCCGTTCACGACCGCGACCTTGCCGGCGTCGAAGAGCGTCTTCAGCGCGGTCATGGTGGGGTGCAGCGCCAGCGCCGTACCGCCGGAGTTGCCGATGCCGGTCAGGCCGAGGTTGCCGAGCGGGACCCCGAGGTTCGGCCGCTTGGTGTCGTAGGTCGTACGCTGCGCTCCGGCGGCGCTCGGGATGACGGTGTTGAGCCCGTCGTTGCCGCCTTCGAGCTGCACGAGCACTATGATCGCGTCGGGGGGGCCCGCGTGGGCGACGCCGGAGCCAAACCAGGCGCCTCCGGCGCCAAGCATGGCCCGCAGCAGCGGATGGGGAGCGGTGACGGCGGCGCCGACCAGCGCGCTCCGTCGCATGAACTCACGTCGTGTGATCGCCATGATGGTCTCCCTCTCCGCTCAGTGGACCTGGAACTCGGGGAGATCGAGCATGAGCGCGATGGCGCTCCGGACTTTCTGCTCGACCACCGTCTGGTCGTAGAAGTTGGTGGCGCCGCCGAAGTAATCGACCAGGGCCTGGCGGGCATCGGGAGGTACCTGCGCGGCGATACCGAGCTTCGCGAGGAGCTCGTCGACGACGGGGTCGGCGCTCGTCGCGGAGCGGTCGAACAGCTTGGTCGGGCTCAGCTTGAGGTCGCCCGTGCGACCGGCGGCGAGGGCCTGCGCAAACTCGAAGCGGGCGAGGAACTGGCCGCTCGAGAGCCACGCGAGGCCGTTGTTCCAGCCGTTCACCGACGGCGGGTCGAAGAGGTCCATCCCCATGTTGCCGAGATGATCGGGCAGGGTCTTGGCGTTGGTGGAGGTGCGGGTGGCGCGGATCGCGTGGAACGCGAACTCGCACGGGTTCTTCACCGACTGGCTCTTGGCCTCGGCGCTGTAGAAGTCGTCGTGCATGAAGATCGAGCGCAGGAGATCGGCGATCACGAAGCCGCCGGCGATGAAGGGGCCGGTCAGCTGGTCGACGAGAACCGTGGTCGGGTTCGGGTAGGCGAAGTATTCCCAGAGCTTCCTGGCGAGGTAGCGCGGCATGGTGAGCTCGCTGTCGGTGTCGGTGGTCGCGAACAGCACGTCGATGACGTTGTTGGTCTGGAGGAGATCGCCGTTGGCGTCGACCACTCCCAGGTTGCCGGTGACCCCGAGCACGGTCTTCATGCCCCCGTCGAAGCGGGTGGGGTCGAAGACACCCTCGTCATCCTGGATCACGAAGCCGGTGAGGGCGCGAGCGATCTCTTCGACGTCGGTCTGGGTGTAGTTCGGGTTGCCGCTCAGATCGTTGACCCCGAGGACGAAGAGCTCCATAACCTCGCGGCCGTAGTTCTCGTTGGGCTTGCCGACCCGGTTGCGGTTGCCGTCGAGGAACTCGAGCATCGCGGGGTCGCGCGTGATCTCGAAGACCAACGTCTTGAAGGCGCCGAGGCCGTGGCGCCGGAAGAGCGCGTTCTGCTTCGACATCCAGAGGTTGTTCTTCACCATGCTGACCGAGGTGGCGAAGTGGTCGTGCCAGAAGAGGCACATCTTCTCCTGGAGGCGGCGCGTGGTCGCCTTCACCATGCGCTTGGCCCACCACGTCCGGAGGCTCAGCAGGTCGTCGGGGTCGGTGGCGGCGCTGCCCGACTTGCCCGGGCCCTTGGCCCCCGTGCCCTTGACGGTGACGAGCTTCTCGACGGCCGTGAACTGGCCGTAGCGGACGTACTTCTCGATGTCGCGCTCGTCGCCGCCGAAGCCGGCGCGCGAGATCAGATGCGCGGCGTTCTCCGCATCCCAAACGACCATGGTCATCCTCCTTGGGAATGGATCGAATGCGGCGTCGTCGGGGGGAGGCGGTCGGCGAGGGAACGAGCGTCGGTTCGATCCGGACGATCGTACGACTAGCAGCGCGTGGCTACGGAGCCAACTGAATTCTGCAGCGCCCCGCACCGTCCGCGCCCTCCGGTTCCCGCCGCGAACTGACCACGACCGAACGGTGGATCGGTTGACCCGTCCCGGCGCCTGTGACCTTTGCTCTGCCCATGTCGCGTTTGCAGGTGGGGGTCGAGACGACGTGTACGGCACCGCTCTGGGTCGAGCGGCTCGGCATGCGGATGGCGAAGCTCGCAGGCGTCGACAGCCTGCTGTTGCCGGATCACTATCTCGGGTTCGTGCCGACGGCGTTCTGGAAGCCGGAGTACACGCCCGCCGCGAAGATGGTGCCGTCGACGGACGCCTTCTTCGACCCGTTCGTGATGCTCGGGATGATGGCGACACGCTATCGGGGCGTGCGGATCGGCACGGGTGTGACCGAGGCGTTCCGCCGCCATCCGGTGACTCTCGCCCAGGCGTTCGTCACCGTCGACCACATGACGAAGGGGCGGGCGATTCTCGGCATCGGCAACGGCGAGCGAGTGAACACCGAGCCGTACGGCATGCCGTTCACGAAGCGGGTGGGGCGCATGGAGGAAGCGCTGCAGATCATGCGGCTCCTGTGGGAGAGTCGCGGCGAGCCCGTGAGCTTCGACGGACCGAATTGGACGCTCACCAAGGCGCTGTTCGCGACGCCGCTCTACAAAGGAAAGGCGCCCGCGGTCTGGGTCGCCGCCCACGCGCCCCGCATGCTCGGCCTCCCCGGGCGCTACGCCGACGGCTGGTACCCGACGCAGAAGATGACCCCCGAGGAGTACGCGCGGAAGCTCGGCGTGATCCGCGACGCGGCCGTCGCGGCGGGCCGGTCGTTCGCGAGCTTCGAGCCCGCGCTCCAGATCCAGGTGGCGCTCGGTGCCGGACGGCGGCCGGTGATCGACTCGCTCATGAAGGTGAAGCCGGCGACCGCGATGGCGATGCTGCTCGCGGGCGCGGTGTGGAAGAAGCACGGGCTCACCCATCCGCTCGGGGAGGACTTCGAGGGTTTCGGCGACATCCTGCCGAACGAGATTCCGCTCGACGCGTTTGCGTCGGCCGAGAAGCAGGTCACGCCCGAGCTGCTCGGCGACGGCCTCTGCGCGGGCACGGTCGACGAGGTCGTCGCCTACGTCGCGTCGCTCCTGTCCGCGGGCCTGAAGCACGTGGTCATGTGGAACATCGGCCCGCTCGCGAGCGGCGGCGGGCCGGCGGACATGGTGCGCCAGACGCAGCTCATCTGGCGCCTCAAAAAGCTGCAGACGCGGAGTCTCGCGTGAGCGCTCGGACATTGCTGACGGGCGCGACCGGGACGGTGGGACACGCGATCGCGCGGGCGCTGCTCGCCGAGGGACGCGCGGTGCGCGCGCTCGTCCGCGACGTCGAGCGCGCGCGCGAGCTCGTGCCCGACCGGGTCGAGCTCATGGCGGGCGACGTGACCGACGCGGCGTCGGTGCGGCGGGCCGTCGCGGGCTGCGACGTCGTCTACCACGCGTCGGGGTTGCCGGAGCAGTGGCTGCCCGATCCGGCTGATCGAGTTGTTGATCGCGGAGGCGAGGCCG
>CAZWAX010000475.1:0-4447 GCA_964631985.1 uncultured Polyangiaceae bacterium
CAAACGCCTCGATCGGCTCCTGAAAGCGGCGTAGTTTTTGTCACATCGAGGTTAAATCGAGATTTGCACCGTTGTGGGGCACAAATCTCAAGCGCGTCCTTGCGGGCAGTCGCGCGCAGGGCATACGCGTTCTTGCACGTGAAAGAAGCCGAATCCCCTCGGCGTCTCTAGCTGTCGAGATGCCGGCCGCCGCAATTGGGAGGTAACTGAAATGGCTCACGCCTCGGAACGTTCGACGCTGCCTCGATGGATGACCATGATGACGGTGATCCTGCTGTGCGGCGGGCTTCACGCCTCCGCCGTTGGCGCCGGCAACATCATCGCGGTCGGCTCGACGTACGGCGAAACCCAACCCGGTGCGGCGGAAGAAGACAGCCCGCTGATCCTGGTTGGGTCTAGAGACGCCTGGCACCGCGTAGACGCTGCCGGCGTCGTCGCGGGAAGCCTGATGGGCCTCAGTGCCGACCCTGGCGGTCATGCCTGGGCGTTCGGTGCCAGTATCGAAAACCCGATCGTTCTCCAGTCGAGTGACGACGGAGCTTCCTGGAAAGACCTGAGTGCGGCACTCGCGCTCGTCGCTCCCGATCAGATTCCCGTCGCGATGGCGTTTCGGACAGACCTTGTCGGGTGGGTTGCAACGCGCGGCCGCGCAAGCGGTGGCCCACAACTCTTTCGGACTGACGACGGCGCCCGGACCTGGACCGCGGTGGGTGATACGGGACCGACACACGCCTCGGGCACCTATGCACTCCGCGTTCCTCCGGGTGACGGGGATGTTGTCGAGCTCGCCGTCAGCGATCCGAATGGCGTCTCGGTGCGAGCCATCTCCAAAGACGGGCCAACAAAAGTCGAATCGATCGCCCACGCGTCGCAGATGCGGGCGTGGGTCTTCGCGTTCAGGGAGGACACCTGGTGGATGTTCGGCCGCGAGGATGGCTGCTCCGTCCGCAACGAGTCGTGCGTTGACCAGGTCGGTGGCGAAGTCCAGGTCGATTTTCCGGCGATTCGGCGGGTCGATGCCAAGCGCGTGTCGCTCGATCGCCTGATTGATTCGCCCACCTGGACCGACCTACGCGCCGGCCATTTTTTCGATCCCCAGACGGGCGTGGCGGGTGGAGAGGCGGTCAGTGCTGTCCGCGTGCCGGTGCTGTTGCGCACGAGCGATGGAGGCACGTCCTGGGAACGCGGTGTGCTGCCCGAAAGCGTAACGGGCGGGCGTATCGCGGCCGTGGTCCTGACCGACGCGCAGGTGGGCTGGGCAGCGTTCAACTATGTCGGCCGCCTCGGCACGATGCTGCTTCGGACGACAGACGGCGGGCAACACTGGACGGAAACCTCCGGTGGCCTCGCGATTGGCCGGCTTCGCGCGCTTATGGCGAGCGGAAACTAGCGAGGAGATTGCCCCAATGCAGAGTGTGTGGCGACTGGTTCTGTGCGCGGTGTTCGCCGTGAGTGTCGGCTGTGGAGGTGGGGGGGGCTCGGACAACGACACCCATGCCCCCGATCCAACGAGCACTCCCGCGGCCACAGCGACGCCGCAGTCGACGCCGGTTGCCGCCGCGAATGCGTGGAGTGTTGGTGACCGCTCGGAACCTGGGGGCCCCGACACACCCGGACGGGTAGAGGGCATCATTCTCCGATCGGCCGATGCCGGGGCGCATTGGACGCCGACGCTGACCGTGGAGGGCGCGCTGTTCGAAGGCGTGTCCTTTGCTGATGCGTCGCGGGGCTGGGTTGTCGGTTTCAGCGGAGGTTCCGGCGAGATATTGCGGTCGGATGACAGCGGCCTGACCTGGTCGAGTCAGCGGGCAGCCGTTCCGGTCGATAGCTTCGACCTCGAAGCCGTGCAGGCCCTATCGCGCGATACGGTCGTTGCCGTGGGCGGCGGCGCGCCCCTCCCGGGGACGGGGGATGCTGCGAGTCTCATCCTGCGAACGGAGAACGCGGGGGCCACGTGGACGGTCGCGCCGATTCCCACGGGCGGTGGAGGCGACCCGACACGAACTCGCCTCGTCAGTGTATGCATCACGCCCGGCGGCACCGGCCTTGCGGTCGGCTCGGGCACGAGCACGCGGCTCGTGGTCCACACGTCCGACCACGGAATGTCGTGGGCGGATATCACCACACGCGTCGGTTCGACTGTGGGCGAATTCCTCGACGTGGCCTGCCACGAGGACGAATTCTGGGTTGCGGGCACTGGCAACACCTTAGACGGCACCTTTGTGCGATATTCAGCGGACCGCGGCGCAACGTGGCGTGATGCTCTACCAGTCGAACTCGATACTGGCATCGGGGGCATCAGTGCCCCGGCCCGCGGCGTGGCCGTTGCGGTTGGCGCGGATGCGTTCCACCAACCGCTCATCCTCCGAACGGAGAACGCGGGAGTTACCTGGACGCGACAGCCGATCGATGGGATTGCGGGCGAAGGTGGTCTGGCCGACGTCAGTTTCGCGAGCCCGGACAACGGCACTGCCGTTGGAGCATCGGGAGTACCGGACTCATTGCCACCGGGTTCGCTGACGGCCATTTCATCTTCGGGGGAATTCCCCTGGATAGCTGGCGAGTCCGTCGAGGGTTTTGTGCGACTTTTGGATGTCGCACGCATCCCCTAGAGATGCAGGAGGAGTCGACGATGACCGGAATTCAATTTCGAGGTGCTCTGATAGCGTTCGCTGTGGTGCTCACCACGTATACTGAGGCGAGAGCGGTGACGTTCACGGACGATTTTGCGACGAGCCCCTTCCCATCTCGATGGTGCGAACGGTGGCATCACGTCCATTGGGGCGGTATCGCGAATAAAGTCATGCTCTCGTTTACCTCTACGACGCCTTGCGATTCGAATGGATGTTGCCCTGTCTGTACCGACGGCTGTTCAACTCCAAACGCAAACGTCAGTGGACTCATCACGAAGAACAACTATACCGGCATGGTTCGCTCAGCGAGCATTGATTTTAGATTCCCGGTTTCTCTTGCAAGTGCAGGCCCCGGCGCGCATGTCGCGGTCTTTCCCGTGTTTCACCCCAACTGCCACACGGGATACGAAGGGGTCGTGGCTCCCGATGGGAGCGGCGGTTACAAGCTGAATATTACACGCGCTGCTGATTCGACCAGAGATGAATGCGATGAGCATATGGGATTCTTCACCACCGGAGTGAATATACCGAACATCACGCTCGGGACGACGCCGCGCTATCGCTTGATCCTCGATCTCGTTCCGGCCGGTGGTAACCCCGCCATGCTGAACGCCTTCGCCCTCGTCTGGGACACAACGACATCTCAAACACTCGCGACCACGTCTGATCAGCACGATTTGCCGTCGGCCTGGTACAACACGTTCGCCAAACGTTTCGCTATTGGTGGAGTCCAGAGCTTCAGCATTACCAATGCCATCAGGCTCGACAATTTCTCGGGCATGGCGAATTGAGAGCCTGACGGGACCTTGCTGTGCGCCTCGATAGGCTCCTGAAGGTGGCATAGTTTTTGTCACATCGAGGCTAGATCGGCTCAGCGACTCTGCTACAGAGACGCGGTGCCGCGACCTTCCTTCGGCGACAGCGACGCCGCCCTCCACGAGGAGGCCGTGCGTGCCGGCGGCAGCGACGACTTCGGCGACCCCTCGTACCGTGACGCGCTTCGCGTCCTGCTCGACGCCTACGATCGCGAGGCCAAGCTGCACGACGCCGGCCAGGCCGCGACGCGCGCCAACCTCGTCCAGCTTCTGACCACGCGGCTGCGCTCGCAAGCTCAGCTGACCAACGCCGCGGTCGAGCGCGCCGCCGCCGCGATCCGCCGCCCGATCATCGTTCTCGGTCTGGTGCGGACGGGCAGCACGGCGCTCCACCATCTGCTCGCGCAGGATCCGCAGCTGCAGGTGCTCGAGTATTGGCTCGCGGCCCGTCCGCGACCGCGGCCGCCGCGCGCCACCTGGCAAGGCGAGCCCGACTACCAGGCCGCGGCCGCCGAGATCGAGGCGATGTACGCCTTCGATCCCGGGCTTCGAAAGATCCATCTGATGGCGCCCGACCTCGCGGAGGAGTGCCGGCACTTTCTCGCCCAGAGCTTCACCGACGACTCGTTCGAGGTGAACGCGACGGTGCCGTCCTACACGGCGTGGTACGAAGGCGGGCATCACGTCGCGACCTATCGTCGGCACCGCCGCCTCTGCGGATTGCTGGGCGGCGACGACCCGCGCCGCTGGGTGCTCAAGTATCCCGTCCATCTGAAGCACCTCGCCGCGTTGCTCGCGGCGTATCCCGACGCGTGCATCGTCCAGACCCACCGCGACCCGGCCCAGGTCATGGCGTCGTACGTCGAGCTGATCGCCGGCTTTCGCGCAATCTTCGAGCGGGACATCGACCGGGCGGCGAACGCAAGCGAGCAGCGCGAGGTGTGGGCCGCCGGGGCCGGGCGGGCGGTGGCGGCGCGCGCGGCGCCCGATCCCGGGGCG
>CAZWAX010000476.1:0-4435 GCA_964631985.1 uncultured Polyangiaceae bacterium
AGCCGGCGCTCACGCCCGCGCACAACAACCTGGCCGTCGCGCTCGAAGGTCTCGGCCGGCCCGAGGAGGCCCTCGCCCATTACGCCGCGGCCGTACGCCTGGCGCCCGACGAGCCGCGTGCCCACGCCAACTACGCCGCGGTGCTCGCGAGCCGCGGCCGGTTCGACGAGGCGATCGCCGCCTATCGCGACGCCCTCCGGCTCGCCCCGGATCTCCCCGAGGTGCGGGGCGCCCTCGAGGCGACGATCGCCGCGCGCGCGGCGGCGGGTGCGAAGCGCACCCCGTGAGGCGCGACTACTTCTCCGCGAGCCAGGCCTCGATTTCGGCGACCAGTGCGTCGTCGCCGCGCGTGCGGGCGAGCGCGCGGGCTGCCTCGGCCAGCGCGACGCCTTCGGGACGCCTTCCGCTCGCGGCGTAGGCGCGCGCGCACTGGAAGCGGGCGCGGGCGTCGTTCGGGTCGTGGCGGATCATGACTTCGAAGTGCGGCGCCGCCTCGGCGGGCCGGCCGCTGTCGAGGAGCGCGTTTCCGAGGTTGTAGTGGGCCGTCGGATGATTGGGCACGCGGGCGAGCACGGCCTCGAACTGCGCGATCGCGTCCGGCCGTCGGCCGAGCGCACTCAGCGCCGAGCCGAGATTGTTCCGCGCTCCGACGTTCTCGGGCTCGCGTGCCACGAGCGCCTGGAGGTGCGCGACGGCCTCCGCGACGCGGCCCGTCTGCAGAAGGGCCGTCGCGAGGTTGCTGGTGTTGCCGCGGCCCGCGGGGGCGAGGCGAAGCGCCGCCTCGAAGGACGGGATCGCGTCGGCGGGCCGGCCGGCCGCGAGGAGCGCGGCGCCGCGATCGTTCAGCGCGTCGGGATCGTCGGGGGCGAGCCGGATGGCCCGATCCAGATGCGCGAGCCCCTCGTCGGTCCGCCCGACCGCGACGAGCGCCCGCCCGAGGTTCCGGTACGCGGCCGCCTTCGGCAGATCGGGCTCGTGAGCGAGCGCCTGCTCGAGATGCGGGATGGCGTCCGCCGGGCGCCGCTCCGCGAGCAGGAGCGCCCCGAGATTGTTGTGCGCGACGGCGTTCCGCGGATCGACGGCGAGCGCGCGCTCGAGGCGCTGGCGAGCCTCGGCGGTGCGCCCGAGGCGGAAGAGCACCATGCCGAGATTGTCGAGGGCGCGAGCGTGCCCGGGATCGAGGCGGAGCGCCTCCTCGAAGCGCGCCATCGCCGCCGCGGGCGGTCCCCCTTCGTCGACCAGCGCGACCCCGAGGTTGTAGTGGGCGAGGGCGTCGGTCGGCTGGGTGCGGACCGTGTCCTCCCAGAGCGTCACCGCCGACCCGTACACGTCGAGGCGCGCGATGCTGACCAGCGCGAGTGCGGCCGCGAGCGCGAGGCCGAGCCCCGCCGCCGCGGTCTGCGCGCCGCGGGACCAGCGCGACGCGAGGAGCCGCCTTCCGCCGACGACCGCCAGCGTGACGAGTCCCGCGAGCGGCAGATACATGCGGCGCTCGGCCGCCATCATCTTGGCGAGCGGAATGACCCAGGTCGGCGTCAGCACCATGACGATCGCGATCACCACGAAGCGCGCCGCGGGCCGGCGCCACACGAGCGCGGTGACCCCGAGGGCCAGGCCGGTCGCGGCCAGCACCCACGGCCAGGCCGCGGCGGCGCTCCCGAGATAGGCGGGCGCGTAGTGGATCGCGAGCGGCCACGGCCAGACCACGAGCCCGAGGTAGAGGAAGAGCACCTTGCACTGGGTCGCCCACCACACGGGCGGCCACACGTAGTGTCGCGCGTCGCTGAGCCCGCTGGCGCCGCCGAGGTTCAGGGCGAGGAGCACGAGCCAGGTGAGCATGAGCCCGAAGTGGAGCGGCCACGAGCGCCGCGTCGCCCGCCACGAGTCGACCAGGAAGGTGCGCTCGTAGAGCAGCACCGCGAGCGGCACCGAGGCCGCCACTTCCTTCGACGCCATGCCGGCGGCGCACGCGACGACGGCGACCCCGAGCCACGCCCGGCGGGCGCCCGGAGCGCGGGCCGTCCAATGGCGCACCGCCGCCCACAGCGTGGCCAGGTACGCGAGCGCCGCCAGGAGTTCGGTCCGCTGCGTCACGTAGACAACGGCCTCGGTCGCGAGCGGGTGCACCGCCCAGAGCAGCGCCACGAGGAGCGACAGCGGCCAGGCGGCGCGCCCGCCCGGCGCCCCGAAGTACGGCAGGCGGAGCGTCCGCCGCACCAACGCCGCCAGCACCGCGGCGGCCAGCGCGTGCAGCACGAGGTTGGTGATCCGATAGACGGTCGGATCGAGACCCGACCAGGCGTAGTCGAACGCGAGCGTCAGGTTCGCGAGCGGGCGGCGCGCGGTCGGGGCGAACGGCGGCGGGTTCAGCGGCCCGCGCTCGGTCGCGGTCCCGACCAGCGGCCAGAGGCGCCGGAGTGACGGGTTCTCGACGACTCCGGGCGTGTCGTCGAAGATGAACGGCGCCGACAGGGCCCGACCGTAGATCAGCGCCACGACCGCGAGCAGCAGCAGCAACGTCGCGCTCGGCCATCCCCGCTCGGCCGGCGTTCGGACCGATGCGTCCGCGTCAGAGCGTCGTGCCGAGACCACGTCGCGCTTGTCCATACACGAATCCGGTGCCGTCAGCCTTCGCCGCAGCGCCGGGACCGCCAGCGCCCGGCCGGCGCCCGCGGTTCCCAGGGCGCTCCGCCGACGCGCGCGGCGTGGACGCGCGCGAGCCCGGAGCGATCCCGGATCTCGTACAGCGTCGCGTCGGGCCAGGTCGCGCAGACCGTTGCCGCGATCGGAACGTCGCGGTCGTAGCCATGGCTCCAGAAGAGCAGGCTCTTCTGCTCGGCGGCGAGCTCGGCCGCCGGCAGCGGCCCGGTGTCGTACGGGAGGTAGCCGACCGGCTCGCGCGCCACGAAGTGGGTGATGGGTCCCGTGTTGAGCGTCCGGGTCGGCCGGACGAAGCTCGGGCTGTAGCTCAACGCCACCACGCGCGGCAGCGTCTCGTCGCCGACGACGTCGAACATGATGCCGAAGGCGGACGACGGAACGGTCTGCGGGGTCACGACGTCGAAGAGCAGCGTGCCGCCGACGGCGACCGCGCCGGCCGCGACGGCCACGCGCCACCGCGGAACGCCCGGCCCGGTCAGCGCGACCAGCCCGATCGCCGCGACGACCGCCACCACTACGGGCAGCACCACCGCGTACGACACGTTGGCGACGTCGACCGGCGAGACGAACGCGGGCGCGAGCACCACGGGATACGCGACGAGCACGGCGCGCGCGAGCCCCGAGCCGCGCCAGCCGCGCACGCACGCGATCAGCCCGACGGCCAAGAGCACGGCACCCACCGGGTCGAACAGCGCGTCCCCCCAGAGCCGGACGCCCACCCGCGCATTGGCGAACGGCGCCAGCAGCGCCGACACGACGATGTCGAACGGCCGTTGCACGACGCCCTCGTAGGCCGCCGGCAGCGCGGCGACGGCGATCTGCCCGAGGAGCCCGGCAGCGATCACCGCGATCGATCCGTCCCAGCGGAAATGCGAGCCCAGCCGATCCGGCGTCAGCACCGTGGGCAGCGCCGGCACGACCACGGCCGCGAACGACAAGGTCCCGGCGAGCACGCCGACCGAGAGGCGCGGGAGCGCGGACCGGAGACCCCAGAGCGTCCACAGGCCGACGAGCCCGAGGAGCGGCACCGCGCTCGGATAGCCGAGCGCGACGCCCGCCGCCGCGCCGAGCGCCGCGACGCCGGCCTCCGAGCGTCGGCGCACCGCGACCAGCGCCGCGAGCAGGATCGCGACCGCGTACAGCGGTCCGGCGAGGAACGGGCCCGGGAAGAACGTCGCGAAGCGAATGAAGGGCGCGAAGAGAAAGACCGCGGCCGCGAACGCCGCGGTGTGCGGACCGACCAGCACGCGCGCGAGCAGCGCGACCCCGACCGCCGTCGCGGCCACGCTCAGGATCTGGAAGACCTGGACCGCGCGCAGGCCGAACGGCACCAGCTCCGCCTGGAAGAGCGCGCCACCCTGGAAGGCGACGACCAGCGCGCTCACGCCCGGCAGCTTGGGATCGAAGAGGTCGGTGAAGAGATTGTGGCGTTCGCGGACGAAGCGAACGGTATCGAGAAAAGCACGCCAGCCGTCGATCACGTCGGCGGTGCGCGGCGAGCCGACGTCGGTGACGAGGCGCGACGCCACCCACGCGAGGATCACGACCGCCGTCGGCACGCCGGCACGCCACGACCACCCGCGGCGCTCCGCGAGCAGCCCCTCGCCCCACGCCAGGATCGCGGCCGGCAGCGCCAGCATGGCGAGATACGCCGTCTGGCCGCCGGGACCGGCGGCCGGAACGAACGGCGACGCGGCCAGGTGCAACGCAGCGACCGCCAGCGCGATCCAACGCGCCGCCGATCTTTACGGCAATGTGCTGAAGAAAAGCATCG
>CAZWAX010000477.1:0-4432 GCA_964631985.1 uncultured Polyangiaceae bacterium
TCCCACGCGTTGGACACGCAGAGCACCTACGCCACCAACGGTGTCGACCTGATCCGCGTGCCCTTCAAGGGCGGGGGCGATGCGGTCGGCCGTAAGGTGCGCGTGCTGAACGAGGTCGACGAGACGCCGGGCAATAGCCTCGTCCTCACGCTCGATCGCGATCTCCAGCAGACGGCCGAGGAGGCCATGGGCGGGCACGACGGCTCCATCGTCGCGCTCGACGCCCGCACCGGCGAGATCCTCGCGATGGTGAGCCGGCCGGCCTTCGATCCGAACGTGTTCGCGCGGGGCATCCGCCTCGCCGAGTGGAAGGCGCTCGTCGACGACAAGAAGCGACCGCTCAACAGCAAGAGCGTGCAGGGGACCTACCCCCCGGGCTCGACCTACAAGGTCGTGATGGCGGCGGCCGCGCTCGAGGAAGGCGTCATCACGCCGTTCACCTCGATCTTCTGCGGCGGCGGGCTCTTCTTCGGCAACCGCACGTTCCGATGCTGGCGGACGCAGGGCCACGGCAGCGTCAACGTCCACGAGGCGCTGGTGCGGTCGTGTGACGTCTTCTTCTACCAGATCGGCCAGCGCCTCGGCGTCGACACCATCGCGGAGTACTCGCATCGCTTCGGCCTCGGTGCGCCGACCGGCATCACGCTCGAGCACGAGAGCGGCGGCATCATCCCGTCGAGCGCCTGGAAGCGGCAGCGCTTCGGCGAGCCCTGGTATCCCGGCGAGACGCTGTCGATCGCGATCGGGCAGGGCTACGTCACCACGACCCCCCTCCAGATGGCGAGCGTCATGGCCACCATCGCGAACGGCGGGATCGTGTACCGGCCGAAGTTCGTGAAGCGGGTCGAGAGCACCGACGGCACCATGCTGCTGGAAGAGCAGCCGGAGGTCGTCCGCGACGTCGGGTTCAAGAAGAGCACCATGCTGCAGATCCGCGACGCGCTTTCGGACGTCGTGAATAGCAAGCGCGGCACGGGATCCAACGCCAAGCTCCCCGGGATCGAGGTCGGCGGCAAGACCGGGACGGCGCAGGCCAGCCGAGCCGGCGGCGACAAGACCAGTCAGAAGGGCTGGTCGCGCGAGAAACGCGATCACGCCTGGTTCATCGCGTTCGCGCCGGTCGAGAATCCCGAGATCGCGCTCGTCGTGTTGGCGGAGCACTCCGGGGAGCACGGCGGCACTGCGGCGGCGCCGATCGCGCGCAAGGTGCTCGCGCGCTACTTCGGCATCCCGGAGGAGGATGCCGCGGCGCTGAAGCACGCCGCCGGATTCGTCCCGGAACGGGACCAGGCAGGTGCCGCCATCCGGCTCTCGGCGCTCCGCGAGCGCCTTCCGGACGGCTCGCGCAGCGAGCCTTTTCCCGACGACCGCCACCACGGCCACGTCCACGACTGATCGCCATGCGCCAATTCGATCGCCGTCTCGCCTATCACTTCGACTGGCTCCTCCTGATGCTCACGCTCGTCATCATCGGCGGCGGGCTCGCGACCATCTTCAGCGCCACCGAGGCGCGCGTGCACACCGGCTTCACCAACAACCCGCTCGTCATGCGTCAGGCGTTCTATGCCGGCGCGGGCTTCATCGGCATGATCGCCGTCGTCTTGATCGACTATCGGCGCTTCGAGCGCTACGCGTACGTCATCTACGCCGGGGCGTTGATGCTCGTCCTCGCGGTGCCGTTCGTTGGCACGGTCGGCGGCGGCGCGCGGCGGTGGATCGCGCTCGGTCCGGTGTCGATCCAGCCGTCCGAGATGATCAAGGTGGCGGTGGTGATCGCGCTCGCCCGCTACTTTCACCGCGCCCAATCGACGGGGGACGTCCGCTTCGTCGACGCCATTCCCGCGTTTCTCCTGCTGGCCGGCCCCGCAGCGTTGATCCTGGCGCAGCCCGACCTCGGGACCGTCGGTGTCATCGCGATCGTCGCGTTCAGCGTGCTCTTCTGTGCGGGTCTGCGTGTCCGCGTCTTCCTGATGCTGGGCGCGATCGCGGCGGCCGCCGTGCCGCTGCTCTGGGGGCATCTCAAGACCTACCAGCAGCAACGCGTGCTCACGTTCCTCTCGCCCGAGATGGACCCGCTCGGCGCCGGCTACCACGTGATCCAGTCGAAGATCGCGATCGGGTCGGGGCAGTTCTGGGGCAAGGGATTCCTCCACGGTACGCAGAACAAGCTGAACTTCATCCCCGAGCAGCACACCGACTTCATCTTCTCGGTCTTCGCCGAGGAGTGGGGCTTCGTCGGGGCGCTCGTGCTGCTCGGGCTCTACGCGGCGATGGTCGTCCGCGGGCTGACCGTGGCCTATCGCGCCAAGGATCGCTTCGGGGCCCTGCTCGTCTTCGGGATGACGTCGATCGTGTTCTGGCAGGTGGTGATCAACGTCGGCATGACGTCGGGGATCCTGCCGGTGGTCGGCATCACGCTGCCGTTCTTCAGCTACGGCGGGTCGTCGCTGACGACGATGATGATCGCGGTCGGTCTCATGATCAACGTCAACATGCGACGGTTCCTCTTCTAGTCCGCACCCCGCGGCTTCGTGGGACAGCGCATGCGGAGACGGCTCTTCGAGGTGGCAGGTGTGGCCGTCGCCGTCCTCGGCGTGGCCGGCTCTTCGGCGGCGATCGAGTGGCGGGACGCGCTCACGCTGACCTTCAGCGAGCGTCTGCGCGGCGAGGGCGTCGACTACTTTCGGCCGCCGGAGGAGGCGGCGCCGCGGTCCGCGCATTCCTACGGCTTCTTCGCGAGCCAGATGCGGGCCGGCCTGCGGGTGACGTTGCCGAACCTCCAGCTGGTCGCGGAGGCGCAGGACACCCGCATCGTCGGGCTCCCCGACGACGCCAGCCTGGCGGCGCCGTTCGGCAACCTCGGGGTCGGCGCCAACTACTACGCCCACAGCCGCGATCGGTTCCAGGGCGAGACGTTCCTGAAGCAGGGGCATCTGACGCTCCGCCGGAGCGGGCTCGCGCTCACCGCCGGCCGCTTCGAGTACAGCGACGGCCTCGAGACGGTGCCGGCCGACCCGACCCTCGCCTCGGTCAAGCGGACGCGGCTCGCCGAACGCTTGATCGGGCCGTTCGGGTACACTCACGTCACGCGGAGCTTCGACGGCGCGCGGCTGACCTATGACCAGCCGTCCTTCAACGTGACCGCGTTCGCGAGCCGGCCGACCCACGGCGGTTTCGAGATCAGCGCCAACCGTGAGCTCGACGACGTCGGTCTGGCACTGCTGGCGTTGACCGCCAAGCCATGGCCGGGGCTGCCACCGACCGACGTGCGGCTGTTCTACCTCTGGTACGAGGACGAGCGGCGCGACCCGACCAAAGCCGACAACCGCGCGCTCGCGGCGCGGATGGCCGACGACGGCGCGATTCGCCTCCACACCTGGGGCGGCCACGCGGCGGTGGCGGCGCCCGCCGGACCCGGGATCGTCGACGCGCTCGTCTGGCTCGCCGTGCAAACGGGCGAGTGGGGCGCGCTCGATCACGGCGCCTGGGCCTTCGCCGTCGAGGGCGGGTACCAGTGGCCGCGTCTGCCGGCGGCGCCGTGGCTGCGGATCGGGTACGACCGCAGCGCCGGCGACGACGATCCCGCGGACGGCGCGCATCGCACGTTCTTCCAGGTCATCCCGACCGCGCGGATCTACGCCCAGTTCCCCTTCTACAACCTCATGAACAGCGGCGATGCGTTTGCGCAGCTCCTGCTGCGGCCCGATCCTCGCGTTACCGTTCGCGCGGACTATCACTGGCTCCAGCTCACCGAGTCGGCCGACCTCTGGTACGCCGGCGGCGGTGCCACCAACGACGACGTCTTCGGCTTCTCGGGGACGCCGAGCGGCGGCCGGCGCGAGCTCGCGCACGTCATCGAGGTCGGGGCGAACGTCGCGGTCACGCCGCGCGTGACCGTGGCCGGGTTCTTCGCGCATGCCTTCGGCCAGGGCGTCGTCGCCGCGACCTACGCCGACCCGCACGCGAACTACGGCTACGTCGAGCTGACGTTCAAATACTAGGATGCGCGAGCCGGGGGATGTACCCCGCGCGGGTTCCCCCTTCTCAACTGCTGCGCATCACGGTGGGGCCGACGGGCTCGGGCGCGGTGCGTGAGGCTTCGCGGGTGAGGACCAGCTCGCGGACCGGTGAGCTGTAGGCGTCGACCGGGATCGGGAGTTGGGCCAGGACGGTGCCGTCGCTCTGCACCGTGAGGTTGCCGCAGGGGACGTGGCGCTCGTCGACGCGGGCCCACAGACGGTACACCTCGTCGGCCGGCAGCGGCGGCAGATCGTGGATCACGACTGCCGCCTTCTTGGCATCGAGGTCGAGCACGACCCGTCCGAACGCTCCGCCCTCGACGCCCGCGAGGGCGAACGACACGAGCACGTTCGGCTGCTGCAGCGTCGTCATGACGTCGTGTTGGAGCGCGAGGTCGAGGCGGAGGCGGACA
>CAZWAX010000478.1:0-4423 GCA_964631985.1 uncultured Polyangiaceae bacterium
AAGCGACGCCCCCACCGAGCGCACGTGCCAAGCCCCGGCAGGTTGCTCAAAAAGGGGCAGATGCGAGGCGCGACCGACTGAGCGCGGAGGCGTAGCGGAGCTACGCCGCACAAGCGAAGGAGGGAGCAACGACGCAGATGCCCCTTTTTCAGCAACCTGCTAACTCTTCACGATCGTGATTGGGAAGCGGGCGATCGTCTTGCCCTTGATGAGCAACACGGCGTGACGGATCCCGCCTGACGGGACCGCGGCGGCGTTCAGGACGATGTCGAAGGTGGCGGTGGCGCCGGGGGCGACGACGATCTCGGCAGGGACGCTGACCACGAGATCCGCCGGGGCTCGGATCGTCAGCTTGAACGTGGTGGCTTTCGCGAGCTCGCTCCTGAACGTCCGCGACACCGTGAGGGTCGCGCCCATCTGCGGGACGTAGAGGCTCGGGTAGTTCGCGTTCCAGAGATCCAGCTCGTGGTCGAGGAAGTCCTGCTTGGTCGCGTCGCAGGTGAGGCCGGGATCGGCGACCCGGGCGACGTCGAGCCGGCCGGTGCCGACGTCGAAGGGGCCGGCGAGGGTCGTACCGTCCTCCCGGAAGAGCTTCTTGACCGTCGCGGTCGTCATCAGGGCGGAGTGGATCTGGCCCGGGGTCCAGTCGGGATGCGCCTGCCGGACGAGCGCCGCGGCCCCCGCCACATGCGGGCTCGCCATCGACGTGCCGCTGATCACCTGGAAGAGCGAGTCGTCCTGGTCGTCGGGATCGGGGAACGAGTCGCCGGTGTTGCCCGCCAGGATGAAGGTGCCGGGCGCGGCGAGGTCGGGCTTCATCACGCCCTGCGGGATGACGGGACCGCCGCGCGAGCTGCTGGTGGCGACCACGTCGGCTTTCGTCTTCGTCGCCTTGAACCCCGCGAACTTCGCGGTGCGTTCGGCGTTGGCGAGGAAGAACGCGATGAACGTGTCGCTGTCCGCGCTGGTGAGATGGATGGTCGGCAGGACGTGCTGCTCGCGCGCGGGCGCGCCGAAGCTCGACGACTGATACAGCAGCATCGCACCGGCGCCGCCGGCGAGCACGTTCCGTCCTTTGGTGGTGCGCCACGACGTGTTGCCGCGCTGGCAGGCGACCATCTGTCCGTTAAACGTTCCGGGCGGGAACGGGCTCGCGCAGAAGGCGTCACCGAACGCGCCCGCGTCGACCACCGGCAGCGACCCCTTGAAACCGCCCGTCTGCGATTGCCCGCCCAGCTTCAGCTTGCCGGTCTCGCCGCCTTTGAGCTGGACCTCGCTCGTGAAGATGCGCTTCTCGCTGGTGTTGGCGACCGTCGCGGTCCAGGGCTGCAGGTTGCCGCTGGTGTTCAGGCCCGGACCGTCGTTCCCGGCCGAGGCCACGATGAGGACCCCCGCCTCGTAGGCATCGAGGAAGGCGAGCGTCGCCGGCTCCGCATACGGGCTGAACCCGCCGCCGATCGAGAAGTTCATGACGTCGACGCCGTCGATGATGGCTTGCTGCACGGCGGCCGCGGTGTCGGAGCTGTAGCAGCCGCCGCCCGACGGCGGCAGGCCGCAGACGCGATACGCCGCGACGTGGGCGCGCGGTGCGATCCCGGAGACGACCCCACGGTCGACGCCGAGCACGATCGCATGCACGCCGGCGTTGCCGGCGGCCGTCGACGCGACGTGCGTGCCATGGCCGTCCTGGTCGCGTGCCGAGTCGAGCTCGCCGGGGACACTGAACCCGCCGTCGGCACGATAGGCCGCGAGGAAGTGGCGTGCGCCGATCTGCTTGTTGGTGCAGGGCAGCGCCGGCGACCCGTCGCTCGGCGGCTGACAGACCGGACCCGCACCTCCGTTCCAGGTCACGGGTGGCGGGGGGTACGGCTTGCCCGACGGATCGGGGTCGCTGAACGACGGGTGCTCGGGCCAGATGCCGGTATCGAGAATGCCGACCACGACGCCCTCGCCCGCGAGGCTCGGTCCACCGAGCTTCTTCCAGAGCTTCGGGGCCCCGACGAGCTTCGGGCTCAGGTTGGTGTCGGGCGCGAAGGCCTGGTCACGGAGCACGCGACGCACCCCGGGCAGCGTCGCGAGAGTCGCGAGGTCGCTTTCGTGGACGCGCAAGGCGACGCCACCGAGCACGACCGTGTAGCGATAGAGCGGCTGGGCGTCGGGCACGGCGACACGCGCCAGCGACTCGAAGCTCCCGAGCCGCTGCTCGAGGAACGCACGATACGCCCGCGCCGCCGGCGCGCGAACGTCGAGGCGAGTCGCGCCGGTCGCCCCGGGTGCCGTCGCCGCGAGCCCGCGGAAGCCACCGCGATACGAGGCGAGTGGTGGCGCATCGAGCAGGACGACGGCAACCACCGGCCGGTCGTCGGCGGCGCGAGCGGCGGCACGAGCGGGCACGGACGAGATGGACGACGCCAAGGCGAGCGCCATGGCGCGGGCGACAAGCGGGACGAGTGACACGAGGGAGCCTCCGAGGAAGGTCAGGTGCCACGCATTAACTAGGGACGCCCCCGAGGCGTCAAGCCGCTTCTCGCATTCGCTTCTCGCATTCGTGGCCGACCCGCGCGGCCGTCGCGCGTCGCGCGCGAGCGTTAGCGCCCGGTGAACTTCGGCGGGCGCTTCTCGGCGAACGCCTTTGGACCCTCCGCCGCGTCGGCCGATGCGAAGACCCGTGCCCCGAGCGCCTTCTCGAGCACGAACCCTCCTTCGAGCTCGAGCGCCCGGACCGCGATCTCCTTCGCGGTCTTTACCGCGAGCGGACCGTTCTTGCAGATCGTCTCGGCCCATTTGATCGCGGTGGGCAGCACGTCGGCCGCCGGCACGACGGCATTCACGAGCCCGATGTCGTAGGCACGCTTGGCGTCGATCGGCCGACCCATCAGCAGCAGCTCCATGGCGACCGCCCACGGGATCTGCCGCGGCAATCGGATGTGCGAGCCGCCGGTCGGAATGATGCCCCAACGCACCTCGCCGAGCCCGAACGTCGCGTGCTCGGCGGCGATGCGAAGGTCGGTGCCCTGCAGGAACTCGAGGCCGCCCGCGATGCAGTAGCCGTTCACCGCCGCGATGATGGGTTTGAAGACGTCCGAGAACGGCCGCTTGGTGTGGTCCTCGTACCCGAGCTCGTCGCCGTCGGCCATCGCCGGGATCGCTTCCTTCAGATCCATGCCGGCACAGAACGACTTCTCTCCGGCCGCCGTCAGGATGGCGACCCAGAGGTCGGGGTCGGCGTTGAAGTCGGCAAAGGCGGCGTCCATGCCGCGCAGCATGTCGGCGGTGAAGGCGTTCATCGCGTCGGGGCGGTTGATGGTGACGATCGCGATGCGGTCGCGCTTCTCGTACTGCATCGTCGGCGGCAGCGTCGGGGGCGTTTTCGGCTTCATCTCGTCGGTCGTCCTTTCGCGGTGGGTGTCGCGCGTTCTACTCGGCCGATGTGAAAATGGCGAGCGGCCGGCCGGGGGCGATGTGGGGAGCGCTCCGCCGGCTCAGGAGATCGCACTTCCGCACCTGCACCTCCAGTATTCGCAGGCTTTCGTGTGCGATCTATTCGCCCGCGGAGCGCTCCCCACATCGCCCCCGCCCTCACGATGGTCAAGAGGGACTCAACCCGCGATGCATCCCCAGGTCACATCGAGGCTGAGGCAGCGGTGCGGTGCACCTTGCGCAACCGGTCTCGCTCGTGGGGTGGGGTGAGGCTGCGCAGGCGAATAGATCGCACACGCAAACCTGCGCATGTAGACCTTGCTGGTTCGGAAGTGCGATCTGCTGAGCCAGCGCAGCGTCGCCCCACCCCACGACCACGCAGCGCTCCGCGCATCTTTCTGCGTCACTCCAGGCGCTGCAGAACGCCGCCAAGGACGCGGCGGCGCCTTCCAGGGAAGCCGCCGACAAAGCGGCCGAAACCGCGAAGGAGGGAACGGACGCTTCCCGGGCTCGATTCCGGTCGGTGCTGTTTCGCCCGGGGCGATCGGGGTCAAGAACGATCGCCCACCGACCGAGCCGCGTTAAACGCGCCGGAATTTCGGGAGCGTGATCTCGGCCGTCGCCGCCTCGAACACCACCGCGACCGGCATGTCGATGCGGAGCTCGTCGGGCGGGCAGTCGATCATGAGGCTGACGACCCGCACGCCCTCGTCCATTTCGACGACGACGGGCGCGTAGGGCGCGTCGCCCATGAAGGCCGGGTGCATGGCGCGCACCGCGACCGTCCACGTGAACACCCGGCCGCGGCCGCTCGAGCGCGTCCACGCCCAGGCGAACGAGCCGCAGCGCGCGCAGATCTCGCGCGGCACGTGGCGCCACGTCCCGCAGGCGTCGCAGCGCTGGAAGCGCAGCTCGCCCTGCCGGCACCAATCGTAGAACTGCTGGGTGAAACCCTGCAGGACCGGTAACGGCCTGGGCATCGTCGGGGGTGTCGTTGATGCCC
>CAZWAX010000479.1:0-4415 GCA_964631985.1 uncultured Polyangiaceae bacterium
CGCCCCGACGGTCAGGAGCTGAGCGAGCTCGACTGGCACGATCCGCATACCCATGTGCTCGGCATGCTGATCCACGGCCAGGCGACCGACGAGAAGGACGACCACGGCCGGCCGGTCATCGGCCGGACGCTGTTGTTGTTGGTGAACGGCGGGGTCCGACCCCGTGCCTTCACGCTGCCACGTCTCGGCCGACCGGGCGACTGGCACGAGCTCGTCCACACCGCCCGCGCCAGCACCCGGACGATCAAGACCGACGTCGTGAACCTGGTCGGGCACTCGTTGGTGCTCCTGCGTTACGAGGATCGCCGATGAGCGTCGCGCCGGCGGCGGGCGCCGCTCGCCGTCTCGTCGCCGGCACCCATACGAGCCCCCACGATCTCCTGGGCGCGCACCCCGCGACCGTCGGCGCGATCGCGGGGACCGTCGTGCGCGCCTTTCATCCCGATGCGACGGCGGTCGAGGTGCTGCCAGAACACGGCGCGCCGACCCAGCTCGTCGCGCAGGGCGACGGCCTCTTCGCCGCCTTCCTTCGCGGAGCCTCCGTCCCGTTCCGCTATCGCCTGCGTTTTCGGTTCGCCGACGGACGCACCTGGGAACGCGACGACCCGTACCGTTTTCTGCCGACGCTCGGCGAGCTCGACCTGCACCTCTTCGCCGAGGGCACGCACCGCCGCCTGTGGCGCCATCTCGGCGCCCACGTGCGCCGCGTGGACGACACGGTCGGGGTCGCGTTCGCGGTCTGGGCGCCCAACGCCAAGCGGGTGTCGGTCGTGGGCGATTTCTGCGGCTGGGATGGTCGGCTCTTTCCCATGCGCCAGCTCGGCGGGTCGGGCGTCTTCGAGCTCTTCGTTCCCGATCTCCAACCGGGCGTCCTGTACAAGTACGAGATCCTCACGCCGCAGAGCACGCTCCGGCTCAAGAGCGACCCGTACGCGGCCGCCATGGAGCGCGAGCCCGGGACCGCCTCGCGCGTGGTCGCCGAGAGCACGTACGCGTGGAGCGACGGCGCGTGGATGCAGACCCGGCGCCGGCGCGACCCGGTCCGCGAGCCCATGGCGACCTACGAGGTGCACCTCGGCTCGTGGGCCCGCGTCCCCGAGGAGGGCAATCGCTCGCTCGGGTTCCGCGAGATCGCCCCGCGGCTCGCCGCGCACGCGCGTGACCTCGGGTTCACGCACCTCGAGCTCCTCCCCGTCATGGAGCACCCCTTCGAGGGCTCGTGGGGCTATCAGGTCACCGGCTACTACGCACCGACCGCGCGCTGGGGAAGCCCCGACGACTTCCGCTACTTCGTCGACGTCTGCCACCAGCACGGCCTCGCCGTCATCCTCGATTGGGTCCCGGCGCACTTCCCGCGTGACGACTACGCGCTCCGGCGCTTCGACGGCACCGCGCTCTACGAGCACGACGACCCGCGGCGCGGCGAGCACCCCGACTGGGGCACGCTCATCTTCAACTACGGACGCCGCGAGGTCGCGAACTTCCTGATCGCCAACGCGCTCTACTGGCTCGACGAGTTCCACGTCGACGGCCTCCGCATCGACGCCGTGGCGTCCATGCTCTACCTCGACTACAGCCGGCGCGAGGGCGAGTGGCTGCCGAACCAGTACGGCGGGCGCGAGAACCTCGAGGCCGTCGCGTTCCTCCGCGACCTCAACGACACCATCGCCGCCGAGCAGCCGGGGTGCTTCACGATCGCCGAGGAGTCGACCGCCTGGCCCGGCGTCACCCACCCGACCAGCGCGGGTGGTCTCGGCTTCGCGCTCAAGTGGAACATGGGCTGGATGCACGACACGCTCGGCTATTTTGCGCGCGAGCCGGTCCATCGTCGCTTCCACCACGACGAGCTCACGTTCGCCATGCTCTACGAGCATCGCGAGCGCTTCGTGAACCCGCTCTCGCACGACGAGGTCGTGCACGGGAAGCGCTCGCTCCTCGCGAAGATGCCCGGGGACGAGTGGCAGAAGCTCGCCAATCTCCGCCTGTTGCTCGCCTATCAGTACACGCGGCCCGGCAAACAGCTGCTCTTCATGGGCACCGAGCTCGCACCCCACCACGAGTGGAATCACGATACGAGCCTCGACTGGCATCTCGGCGAGCAACCGTCGCGGCGCGCCCTGGCGCGATTCCTCGCGGCGCTCGGCGCGCTCTATCGCGACCAGGCGTGCCTCTGGCGCGGCGATCCCGACGGGACGAGCTTTGCGTGGATCGACTGTACCGACCGTGACGGCTCGGTCGTGAGCTATCAACGACGGGACGGCGCAGCGCACGTCGTCGTCGCGCTCAACCTGACGCCGGTGCCCCGCCCGGAGTACCGGATCGGGATGCCGAGCGCGGGTCGCTATCGCATTCTGCTCGACAGCGACGCCGCCAATCTCGGCGGCTCCGGCTACCTCACCCTCGCGGCGGTCGAGACCGAAAGCGTCCCGTGGCACGGACTGCAGCAATC
This sequence comes from uncultured Polyangiaceae bacterium, assembly GCA_964631985.1. GTDB lineage: Bacteria > Desulfobacterota > Binatia > UTPRO1 > UTPRO1 > UTPRO1. Next base: position 2,450 of record CAZWAX010000479.1, read on the forward strand.
GGCGGTGCTTCCCCTCCCCCCGCTCGGTGCGTTGATCCTCGCGCCCGGCTGACCCTGATGACGACCCGCTCGGCGCTCGCGCGACTCGCTGCCCGGCTGGGGATCCTGCCCCGCTACGTCGACACCACCGGCACCGTACGACGGACCTCCGATCGCACGACCGAGGCTCTGGCTGACGCCCTCGGCTACGACGCCTCCAGCGAGACCACCGCGGCCGCCGCCCTCCGCGCCCTCGAGGCCGAAGACGCGGCGTCCCCGCTCCCCCCGACGCGCGTGTGCGCCCCGACGGCGGCGCGCCGCGTCCCGCTCGCGCTCACGGGCGCTCTCGCGGACGCGCGGGCCATCGAATGGCAGGTCGAGGTCCGCGACGAGGCGGACAACCGCACGAGCGCCAGCGGACGTCTCGCGCGCGTCCGTTCCGGAGCGACGCTCACGCTCCCCATGCCGCTCGCGCATGGCTACTTCACGCTCCGCCTCGAGCTCGCCGCCCGCGGCCTCCCGCCCGTCCAGGCCGAGCAGCACCTCATCGTCACGCCGCCGCGCTGCCCCCTCCCGCGCGAACGCCTCGGCAAGCGCGGCGTGTTCGGGCTCCTCGCGAACCTCTATACGGTCGAGAGCGATCGCAACTGGGGGGCCGGAGACCTCGGCGATCTCGGCACGCTCGTCGACTTCGCCGGCGCCATCGGCGCCGCCTTCGTCGGCGTGAATCCCCTGCACGCGCTCCGCAACACGCGCCGCGAGATCAGTCCCTACAGCCCGATCAGCCGACTCTACCGCAACCCGCTCTATCTCGACGTCACCGCCGTCCCGGAGCTCGCCGACGATCCCGCCCTCGCGCGCCGCATCGCGAGCCGGGCCATGCAGGCGACGCTCGCCAGGCTCCGCAGCGAAACGCGGGTCGACTACGCCGGGGTGATGGCCGTGAAGGCACCCCTGATCGCGGCATTGCACCGGACGTTCGCCGCGCACCATCGGGATCGTCGGACCGCGCGGGGGCGCGCCTACCGCCGCTATCGCGACGCCGAAGGCGAGACGCTCGTCGACTTCGCGACCTACGTAGCGCTCGAGCAGCACCTCGCGCCAACCGCGGGACGCGATTGGCGACGCTGGCCCCGCGCCTATCGCGACCCGGCATCGTCGGTCGTCGCCGCCTTCCGGGTCGAGCACGCCGAGGCCGTCGAGCGTGCCATGTGGGTGCAATTCGAGCTGGACCGCCAACTCGGCACCGTCGCCGAACGGGCCGAGCACGCCGGGCTCGCGCTCGGCGTCTATCAGGACATCGCGCTCGGCTCGGCCACCCGCGGTGCCGATCCGTGGGCGTTTCCCGGCCGGTTCGTCCTCGACGGCACGAGCCTCGGCGCGCCCCCCGACGGGCTCGCCCCGGCCGGGCAGAACTGGGGCCTGCCGCCGCTGGATCCCCACGTGCTCCGCCGCGACGGCTACCGCTACTGGTCGCGTCTCCTCCGCTCGGCGTTCCGTCATGCGGGAGCGCTCCGCATCGATCACGTGATGGGCCTCTTCCGGCAGTTCTGGATTCCCGCCCGCCGCCCGGGCTCGGAAGGTGCCTACGTCCGCTTCCCGGCCAACGACCTGCTCGGCATCCTCGCCCTCGAAAGCACGCGGGCGGGCGCGCTCGTGATCGGCGAGGATCTCGGCACCGTCCCGCCCGGCTTGCCGCAACGACTGCGCGCCGCCGGCATGCTGTCGACGCGGGTACTGCTGTTCTCGCGCGACCGCCGCGGTGGGTTCCTGCGCGCGTCACGCTATCCGGAGCAGGCGCTGCTCGGCGCCAACACCCACGACATGGTGCCGCTTGCCGGGTGGACGCGGGAACGCGACCTCGTGCTGCGCCGGGCGCACGGCCAGTTACGCAGCGCCGCCGAGCTCGCCGCCGCGCGCCGCGATCGCCGCGGCGCCGTCGCGGCATTGCGCGAGCCTCGCCTCCGATGCCGGGCGATGCGGCCTT
>CAZWAX010000480.1:0-4412 GCA_964631985.1 uncultured Polyangiaceae bacterium
TCATGGTATGTGAGCATTGCGGCGAGCGAGCACGGCCACGGATGGCGTGCTCTGGTGCGAGCGGCAGCGGTTTTCACCGCGAAGTCTCTGCCACATCGAGGTTAACTAGGCTTCTATCTTCCCGCCTGCCGATCCATGCGGCGCGTGAAGCTCACGAAGATGTCCTCGAGGCTCGGGTAGACCGAGCGCACGGCGCGCACTTCGATGCCGGCGGCGAGCAGGTGCTTGCGAAGGACGTCCATGACGACGGCGCGCTGCGCGGAGGCGGCGAACGCGGCGAAGTCGTCGGCCGTCGGCGGTTCGGGCGGAACGTCCTTCAAGCGCACGTGCAGGGCCTGGCCGAAGACGCTCACGTCGTCGACATAGGGCGCGCCGCGCAACGCGGCGAGCGCCGGCATGAGCGGCTGGCAGACGATCTCGAGCCTGCGGTTGGTGGTGGCGATCTCGTCGCGCTTCATCGAGTTGGGGTCGCCGCTCACGAGGAGCTTCCCGTAGTAGATGTACGCCGCTTTGGTGCACCGTTCCGCCTCGTCCATGTAGTGCGTCGTGACGAAAAGCGTGGTGCCCGTCTCCGCGAGGTGGAAGAGCAGGTCCCAAAGCATGCGGCGGGCGACGGGATCGACGCCGGCGGTCGGTTCGTCGAGGAAGAGGATCTTCGGCTGATGGATGAGCGCGCAGGCGAGCGCGAGGCGCAGCTTCAAGCCGCCCGAGAGGCTGCCGGCGATCTGCGCCTCGCGCCCGTCGAGACCGCAGAGGCGAACGAGCTCCCGCTTCCGATCCGAGGCGAGGCTCCGGGGGACGCCGTAGACGTCGCCGAAGAAGTCGAGGTTCTCTTGGATGCTGAGGTCGGGATACAGACTGAACCGCTGCGAGACGTATCCGATGCGACGCTTCACCTCTTCGGGCTCGCGCCGGATGTCGCAGCCGCCGACGGTGGCCGTCCCGGAGGTGGGGCTCAACAAGCCGCAGAGCATGCGGATGAGCGTCGTCTTTCCCGACCCGTTCGGACCGAGGAGCCCGAAAATCTCGCCCGCCGCGATGGTCAGGGTCACGTGTGACACCGCGACCCGCTCGCCGAAGGTTCGGCTCAGATCATCGATGACGATCGCGTCGGCCACGTTAGACGCGCTTCTCGACGAGGCTCGGGCACTTGGCGGTGTCACCGCTGACCACGACGGTCTCCTACTGGGTCGCGCGGGCATTTTCCATCGTGCGAGGAGCATTTCAGGTAACCACGATTGCAGCGAACATCATCGGCAGGCGCACATCGCCGGCCCGTGCTATGGCGCGGGCATGGCCTCCCTCGACCGGGTGCGCGTCGGCATCGTCGGCTGTGGCCGGATCGCGACCCTCCAAGTCCTCGGCTATCTCGACCACCCCCAGGCCGAAGTTGTGGCGGCCTGCGATCTCGACCTCGACCGCGCGCGCAGATGCGCCGCGGAATGGGGAGCGGCCCGGGCGTATGGCGCGCTCGACGACCTGCTCGCTGATTCCACGGTCGATGCGGTCGAGATCCTGCTTCCCCATCATCTCCACCGAGACGCCACGCTCGCCGCCCTCGCAGCGGGAAAGCACGTCTCGCTGCAGAAGCCGCCGACGTTGACGCTCGGCGAGCTCGAAGAGCTGGCGACGGCGGCCCGCGCCAACGGCCGCCGTTTCCGGGTGATGGAGAATCTCATGTTCTATCCGCCGCACGTAAAGGCGCGGGAGCGGGTCCGCGACGGCGCCATCGGCGAGCCGCTGTCGATCCGCCTGACGACCGCGGCCGGTCGCTTCGAGGACGGCTGGGAGGTTCCGACGGAGGCCCAGCGGTGGCGCATGGACCCGGCGCGGTGCGGCGGCGGCCCCACCTGCTTCGACCACGGCTACCACTGCTTCAACATGGCGCGTCTCTTCATCACGGAGCCGGTCGAGCGCGTGCACGCGTGGATCCACGTGAACCGCTTCGGTCCGGACGCCCTCTACGACGGTCCGGCCTTGATCGGCTGGAAGTACGCCGGCGTGCCCAAGTTCGGGAGCTGGGAAGTGATCGCGTCGCTCGGCATGCGCGTCCGCTCACGCTATTACCCGAGCGACGACCGCATGGAGATCCGCGGCAGCGAGGGCATGCTCTGGGTCACGCGCTGCACGGGCACGCTGCTCGACGAGCCGGCGCTGATCCTCTACCGGGACGGCGAAACCCGCGCGTGGCACGACCTGCCGACCGACTGGGCCGAGAGCTTTCGTGCCGGCACCCACGAGTTCATCGACGCGCTCCGCGCCGATCGCCAGCCGGCGCAGGACCCCGCGGACGCCGCCGACACGCTCCGCCTCGCGATCGCCGCGCACGTCGCCGCGTGCGAGCATCGCGAGGTGGCCGTCACGGAGATCGGGCCCAACACGCGCGCCGCGCTCCCGACGGCGTGACGAGCGTGCCGCCGCGCTCCCGTCGCGCGGCAGCCTCCGTCAGCCCTCGATGTCCATGTGCCTGAGCAACATTCGGTCGCGGATCGCCGCCGGCAGGAAGCCGTTGAGGAACAAAAAGACGGAGCTCATGAAGTCGATCTGGGTGTAGACCTTCGGGCGCTCGCTCAGGATGACCTCGACGTACTTCGCCGCGGCGCGATCCGGACCGGGCGCGTTCTTGATCAGCTGGTTGTCGCGATCGATGAAGCGCTTCACCCGCTCGCGATACGGCGAGCCTTCCGGCGGGAGCTTGTGGACCTTCGCCGCGAAGCCGGTAGATACCTGCGCGGGCTCGATGAGCGCCACTTCGATGCCGAAGGGCGCGAGCTCGTACTTGAAGGACAGCACCATCCCGTTCAGCGCGAACTTGGTCGCCGAGTAGATGGACTCGAAGGGAAAGGGAATGCGTCCGACGAGCGAGGAGACGGCGACGAGCTTACCGGCCCGGCGTTCGCGCATGCACGGCACGAACGCCTGGAACACCGCGGCCGCGCCGATCACGTTGATCTCGAAGCACTTGAGCGCCGCCTCGAGATCGACCTCCTCGAACGGGCCGAAGAAGCCCACACCGATGTTGGACACCACGGTGTCCACGTGACCGAGCTTCGCGAGCACGGCATCCCGGAATCGTAGGATCGCGGTGCGGTCGGTGATGTCGACGCAGGTCAGATGATGCGTGGCACCCATGGCGTCGAGCTCGCTCGCGAGCGAGCGGATGCCCTCGGCGTCGACGTCGAAACCGGCGACCACGACGCCTCGCTTCGCCAAGAGGAGCGCGGCTTTCCGCCCCATGCCCTGACCGAGACCCGTGATGACGACGTGCGGTGGTTCCATTGTGTCCTTTTCTGAGTGGCCGGCTCTAGGCCGCCATCTCGGCGAGCGACGTCTCGAAATCGGGATAGTGGAGGTCGAATCCAGAGGCCTCGAGCTTGGAGGCGTCGACGACGTAGTCGTCGCAGAGATAGCGGACGGCATCCGCCTCGAGATCCGGGATCGTACCGCGGCGCGCGGCGAGGAAGCCTTGTATCCGCGCGAGCACGGCGAGCATGCCGAGCGGCACATGCAGACGCGGCGGCCTGCCGCCGAAGACGTCCGCGGCGAGGGTGAGCGCTCGACCGAGCGTCGGGTGGGAATCGTCGGCGACGTTGAAGGCCTGGCCAACGGCCCCAGGTGTCCCCGCGAGATGCACGAGCGCGCGCGCGACGTCCTCCACACGCACGTTGGAGAGCCGCTGCCGCCCGTCGCCGGGAATGGCGAGGATCGCGGTCCTCCGCGAGAAGACCTTTCCAGCCCCTTCGGTGCAGCCGGGCCCGTACACGGTGCACGGCCGGCAGACGATGGCGGGGAGGCCGCGGTCGACGGCCCCCCAGACCACGCGCTCGCCGGCCTGCTTGCTCCGGCCGTAGTCGTCCTGAGGCTCCTGCGGGCTCTCCTCCGTGAACGGCGTCCCCCGATAGCGTCCGTAGACGCTGGTGGAGCTCATGTGCACGAAGCAGCGGACCGCGTGGGCGAGCGCCAACTCCGTGAGTCGCTTCACTGCGACCACGTTGATGGGATGGAGCGTCGCGTACGGCGTCGAGAGATTGCACACCGCCCCGAGATGAAAGACGCGGTCGACCTTGCCCTCGAAGAGCGGGCGGAGCGCGTCGGGGCCTGCGAGATCGGCGGCGACGTACTCGACGCCGAGCGCGTCGAAGAACGCCCGGTTCGCGTCGCCGCGATCGGAGGCCCGCACCGTGGCGCCCTGCTCGCGCAGGTGCCGCACCAGATGGCGGCCGACGAAGCCGGCGGCGCCGGTCACGAGCGTGGTCCCGTCCGCGTCCGTCACGACGCGCCGCAGCGGGTCTCGAGGTAGCGTTGGGCATCGAGCGCGGCCTCGCAGCCCGACGCCGCCGCGGTCACGGCCTGGCGGTAGCGCGCGTCGACCAGATCGCCGCACGCGAAGACGCCAGGCGCGCTCGTCTCGC
>CAZWAX010000481.1:0-4402 GCA_964631985.1 uncultured Polyangiaceae bacterium
GCGGCATCGGTTCCGGAAAGAGCGTCGTCGGCGGCATGCTCGCCGAGCTCGGCGCACGCGTGATCGACACGGACAAGGTCGGCCATCGTGTCTACGCGCCGGGAAGCGAGGGCTTCATCCGCCTCGTCGACGCGTTCGGCCGCGTCGTCGTCGCGCCCGACGGCACGATCGACCGGAAGAAGCTCGGCGCCGTGGTGTTCGCCGATGCCGAGCGCCGCGCCGCGCTGAACGCGATCGTTCACCCGCTCATCTTCGGCGAGATCATGCGCGAGATCGCCGAATGCCGGAACGCGGGCTTCACGGGCCCGATCGTGCTCGAGGCTCCGATCCTGGTCGAGGCCAAGGGGACGGGTCTGGTCGACCAGATCTGGGTCGTCACCGCGCCCGCGGCGGCCGTCCAGGCCCGGCTCGCGCGCGACCGTTCGATGACGCGCGCCGAGATCGACGCGCGCGTCGCCGCCCAGCTCGACGACGCCGAGCGCCGGAAGCATGCCGACGTGATCATCGAGAACGACGGCGACCTCGCGAGCTTGCGCCAGGTCGTCGAGGCGGCGTGGAAGACCGTCGTCGTCGCCTAGGCCGAGGGCGTTGCTTCAAGATTTGCACGCGTGCTAGGTTTTGAACGCGTTCAAATCTTCCGCGATGAACCTCTTCGAAGAGCACAAGGCCGAACGGCGCACCCGGATCCTCGCGGCGGCGCGCGAGCTGATCGCCGAGCGTGGGTATGACGGACTCACCATGCGTGACCTGGCGCGGGCGAGTCGGGTGTCGGTGCCGACGCTCTACAATCTCTTCGGCGGCAAGCAGGCGCTGATCCTCGGCGAGCTCGAGTCGACGTTCGCGGCCGTCGTCGCCGGCATCGCGACCGTGCGAACGGGAAACGTCGTCGACCGGGCGCTCGCCACGTGCGACGCGGGCAACGCCGACCTGCTCGCGGTGCCGCGCTACTCGCGGGAGCTGATCCTGCTGTTCCTCACGTCGCCCGAGACGGCGCCGGTGCGGCGGGCCGCGGCGGAGCGGTACGCGGAGCTGATGGCGGACGTGCTGCGCGACGGGCAGAAGGCCGGTGAGATCGAGGCGTGGGTCGACCCGTTGGTGCTCTCGCGCCGGATGTTCGCGCACTACCAATTGACGATGATCGAGTGGGCGCGCGGCGAGATCGGCGCCGACCCGTTCCGCGCGGCCACCCGCTTCGGCATGTGCGTGATGCTGCTCGGTGTTGCGCGCGGTCGGGCGCGGCGCCAGCTCACGGCCGAGCTGCGCGACGTCCAGGCCACGATGACGAACGGGCGCCGACCCAAGACGCGCGCCCGCAAAGGAGACTGACCATGCGCTCGACCACCATCGACGGTTGCGACCTTTCCCAGCCCGCACCCGGCCGCTTGTTGCCGCCGCGTGCCTTCCATTCGCCGGCGGTCTTCGACGCCGAGATGGCAAAGATCTTCGCCCGCAGCTGGGTACACGTCGCCGACCTCCCCGAGCTCCGCACGCCCGGCGACTACGTCGCGGCCACGATCGGCACGAGCCCGGTCGTGATCGTGCGCGGCCACGACGGCGAGGTGCGCGGCTTCCTGAACGTCTGTCCGCATCGCGGCGCCACGCTCGCCGAAGGGCGCGGCAACTGCGGGCGGCAGCTCAAATGTCCGTACCACGCGTGGAGCTTCGCGACCGACGGCCGGCTCGTCGGGGCGCCGTCGCGCGAGGAGTTCACCTGCGACTTCTCGACCATCGGCCTCCTGCCGATCGCGATCGCGACGGTCGGCCCGATGGTTTTTGGGTGTTTGGACGTCGACGCGGCGGGACCGTTCGCCGAATGGGTCGGTGAGCTGCCGGCGGCGCTCGCGCGCCATGGCGGCGAGCGCATGGAGCTCGCCATCGAGTTCACCTACGAGGTCGACGTCAACTGGAAAGTCTACGTCGAGAACGGTCTCGAGGGGTACCACGTCGCCGTCGTCCACGACCTGCTGAACGACTTCGTCGAGACCAAGAACGCCCGCCAGCACTTCGAGGAGCACTCGAGCTACACGCACGCGTTCATCAAGCCCGAGTACCGCGCGATGATCCCCGAGCTTCCGCACCTCGCGGCCGAGGAGCAGACCTACGTGCGCTTCGGGCACGTCTTCCCGAACCTGATCCCGGTGTTGGCGCCGGCTGAGTTCTCGTATCTGCGCATCGACCCTCTCGGTCCCGAGCGGATCCGGCTGGTTGCTCGCAGCTTCGACCTCGGCGGCGACATGGCCCTGCTTCGCGACTTCCGTCGCGATGCGCTCGACCGCACGAATCAGCAGGACATCGGGGTCGTGACGCGTGTGCAGCGCGGCCTGCGCGCGCCCGGCTTCCGCGGCGGGGTGCACTCGGCCTTCCTCGAGAGCCGCATCGGCCACTTCGAGCGCATGGTCAGCCGCGCCCACACCGGCGAGTCGTACTCGGTGGCGCGCCCCGGTTTCTACACACACGAGCAGCTGACGGCGGAAGCGGGCCGCCCGAGTGTCGTGGCGGCTGCGGGGGCGTGACGCCAGGCCGATAGCGCTGGTTCCTCGTGTCGGCGCCATGGTAACGAGCCTTCCATGACCGCCATCCGCACCGAGACCGAGGCCGGGGTCCGCTCAATCGTCTTCGCGCGTCCGGCCGAGTACAACACGATCACGCCCGCGCTCCGCGACGAGCTCGCGGCCGCCATCGACGATGCCGACGCCGACCGCGCCGTGCACGTCATCCTGCTGCGCGCCGAGGGGCCCGCCTTCTGTGCGGGCTACGGTCTCGATTGGTCGACCGTCGCCCAAGCGACGGAGGAGGAACGCGAGCGCCGCTGGGACTCGGTCAGCGACCTCCGCATGATGGGCCGCTTCGTCGAGGTCTACATGAAGCTCTGGTACGCCGCGAAGCCGACGATCGCCGCGGTGCAGGGCTGGTGCATCGGTGGTGGCACCGACATGGTGCTGTGCGCCGACATCGTGATCGCGGGCGAGAGCGCCACCTTCGGCTACCCGCCGGCGCGGGTCTGGGGCACGCCCACGACGGCGATGTGGGTGTACCGGATGGGGCTCGAGAAGGCGAAGCGCTATCTCCTGACCGGCGACGAGATCCCGGCGCCGGAGGCGGCTCGCATCGGCCTCATCCTCGAAGCCGTGCCCGACGCCACGCTACAAGCGCACGCGATGGGCTTCGCGCAGCGCATGGCCCGCCTCCCGACCAATCAGCTCGTGATGCTGAAGATGCTCTGCAACCAGACCGCCGAGAACATGGGGCTCAGCTCCAGCCGCACGCTCGGCACCCTCTTCGACGGCATCGCGCGGCACACCCAGGAAGGGCTCGACTTCGTCGCGCGGGCCGGCGTGGCCGGCTTTCGCCAGGCCGTCCGCGAGCGCGACGATCCCTTCGGCGACTACGGATCGGGGCCGCGCTCGCGCACGACGAAGAAGGACTGACGGCGGCCTGCCCACGACCCGCGCGACGCCCGTGCGTCCGGCGCGCTTCGTTGCTAAGGAAGCCCGGTCCATGACGTTGCACGCCGACCTCACCCGCGAGATCGACGAAGGGCCGTCCGGTCCGCACATCGCCGCGTTCTTCGACCTCGACCGCACGATCCTCGCCGGCTTCTCGGCGGCTCACTTCATCCGCGAGGACCTGCTCTCCGGCCGCATCAGCGCCAAGCACTTCGCGCAGACCATGATGGCGGCGATGCTCTTCCAGCTGCGGCAGATCGGCTTTTCGGGGTTCGTCACGAGCACCATGGAGCGCTTGCGCGACGTGCCCGAGGCCGAGCTCACGAGCCACGCCGAGCACATGTTCATCGAGCACCTGGCCGCGGACGTCTATCCCGAGGCGCGCGCGCTCGTGCAGGCGCACCGGCGGAAGGGCCATACGATCGCGGTCGTCTCGTCGGCGACGCGCTACCAGATCGATCCGCTCGCCCGCGACTTCGGGATCGAGCACGTGCTCTGCACCCGCCTCGAAGTGAAGAACGGGAAGTTCACGGGTCGCGTGATCGAGCCGACGTGCTACGGCGAGGGCAAGGCGTCCGCTGCGCGCGAGTTCGGGGTGCCGCGCGGTATCGACTTCGCGCAGAGCTATTTCTACACCGACAGCGACGAGGACCTGCCGCTTCTCGAGATCGTCGGGAAGCCGCGGCCCACCAACCCGTCGAGCCGACTCGCCGAGATCGCCGCCAAGCGCGGCTGGCCGGCCAATCGCTTCACCAGTCGCGGCACGCCCGGGGCGCTCGAGGTCGTGCGCACCTCGCTGGCCGTCGGCTCGCTCTTCCCGTCCCTGATGCTCGGCGTGCCGGCGGCCATCCTCGGGTGGAGCTGGCGGCGCGCGAGCAACATCGCGATCACCACCTGGGGCGGACTCGGGACCGCGCTCGCCGGCATCGACGTGTCGGTGGAGGGCGAGGAGCACC
>CAZWAX010000482.1:0-4357 GCA_964631985.1 uncultured Polyangiaceae bacterium
TGGACGGCGACTGCGGTGGCGGACTCGGCAGCTGCACCTCGGCGCCGCGGAACTGCTTCCCGACGGGCGGCGGGACCTTCCAGCCCTCGGGGACGCAAGACGGCACCGACACGTTGATCGCGCTCGGGATGGCGGATGTGCCGATGAACGACGTGGCGTCGCCGACGCTCGCCGCCGTGTTCTGCGTCGGCCCGGTCGGGGCGGCGTCGATCAACAACGTGGCCGGGCTTCCGGGTCCGGGCCGCGTGACGATCAAAGGCACGGCAACAGGCGCCCCGTAATCAGTGAATGGGAGCGGGCTTGGGCCCGCTCCCACGTGGTTCGATCGAGGGCCCCGGCGACGTGCCGTCTCCGGGGCCCTCGTGTTTCCGGCTCCGCGAGGTCCTGCAAATGGTTGGGGATCGTTTCCGGCGCTGGCGTTCGTCGCGATCCTTGACGCCGGCCGCGCCGTGTCCCATTGGTCTGCAGGCGGCAACCGCGAGCATACATGACCCCCCAGGGCCGACCGCCGCGCGTGACGTACTTCGATGACAATCGGGTGGTCGAGGTGGAGGTGCCGGAGCAGACCATCCTCCGCATCTCGCAACTGCATCGCATACCGCACATGTCCGAATGCGGCGGCCATGCGCGCTGCACCACGTGTCGCGTACGGTGTCTGGACGGCGTGGCCAATCTGTCGCCGCGCACGGATGCCGAGAGCGTCATCGCCGCGGCGCGCGGTTGGGACCCGTTCACACGGTTGGCATGCCAGACGCGCGTACGCGGTGACGTCGTCGTGGAGCGCATCATCCGCTCCGCCGCCGACGCCACGCGGATGCGCGTCGAGGAGTCCGGTCTGGAGCGCGGTCGCGAGGTGTCGCTGGTCACCCTGTTCTGTGACCTGCGCGGCTTCACCCCGCTGGCGGAGCGCCACCTCCCGTACGACGTGGTGCACCTGCTCAATCGCTATTTCGAGGCCGTGGGCGAGCCGACCTCAACAACAACGGCTATATCGACATGTACGTGGGTGACGCGCTGGTGGCGCACTACGGCTTGGACGGCCGCCCTCCCGCGCGCACGTGTCTGGATGCGGTCCGCTCCGCGTTGCTCATGGAGCGGAGCCTGGAGGACCTGAACCGCCGCGTGCTGTCAGAGTTCGGTATCGCGCTCCAGATGGGCATCGGAGTGCATATCGGTACGGCCATCGTGGGACCGATCGGCCACAGCTCCAAGCGGCAGCTCACGGCGATCGGCGACAGCGTCAACGGCGCCAGTCGCATCGAGGGTGCCACCAAGGTGTTCGGCGCCACGCTGCTCGTTTCGGATGACGTGATGGAGCACGTGCGTGCGTCCGTGGTGAGCCTGCGCTCGTTCGATGCCGAGCTCAAGGGCAAGAGCGGTCGTGCTCGCCTCCACGAGGTCACGGGCTTCGTCGGCAACGATCCCGTGATGGTGATCCAGTCCACGTTTGCGCTCCTGACGCGGCAACGGCCGCGCTTTGGTCAGCGCTTCTACGAGAACTTCTTCGCCTTGGCGCCGGGCACGCGAGAGCTGTTCTCGAGCACGGCGCCGGAGCTTCAGGATCGCATGTTCGTGGACATGCTGTTCCTGGTCGTGCGCAGCCTGTCCCGCATGGACGAGTTGATGCCGGCGCTGGTGGAGCTCGGCGCGCGCCACGCGGCGTACGGAACCGTCGCGGCGCATTTCCCCATGGTGAAGCGAGCGCTGATGCAGACGCTCCGCGAGGTGGTGGGCGATGCGATGACGGCAGAGGCGGAGGCGGCCTGGTCAGAGACCTATGACGCCATGGCCGCATCCATGGTGCGCGGAATGCAGGCCGAACGCGCTGGCGGATAGACGTGCTCGCACGTCCTGTCGTGCCCTGCGGTCGTCTCGAGCGTGCGGGTCGGGGATGGCTCCTACGGTCGCGCGGTCGGTGGTCCCCCGCGCGTGCAGCCCGACCCCGCCTCTCCGTTTTGAGCACACGCGAGGTGGCGCTCCCGGAAGCCATCCCCGACCCACGCGCCGACACCGCACGAAGACCCCGCGCGACCGACCGAGAGTCCGGTGCGTTGGCGAACCGAGACACGACCAGCGTGCGCGGCGCCTTGTGGAGGCAGCACGATTTCTGTAAGAACGGCGCCTTCCAACGTCGTACCTACCCGTGGGGCCGTAGCTCAGTTGGGAGAGCGCTTGAATGGCATTCAAGAGGTCGAGGGTTCGATTCCCTTCGGCTCCACTGTCTTTTCGACGCTGCCGCGCCCCGTGCGCTTTTTTTGGGGGGACTTCGCGCATCCCGTAGAATGCGCCGTGTGCCTCGGGGGTGGGCCAGACTGTTTAGAGCTGGCCACGCTTGACCCAGTCTGGTGCGTCTTTCCTCGCAAAGGTTCCCTTGAGGGGTCAGCGGTCGTGCGATTTCGCTTGATGAACGCAAGGTCATCCAGGCAAAAGTGGTGTCCCGGCCAGCTCCGGGAATCCAGTAACAGGCGAGTCGGCCCGTCGACCGCCATATGAGTCCGAGGAGGACCCCGACCATGCGTGATGCCGCGATCGCTTTCGGACGTCTCGTCTTGCTGCTCGCCTTCGTGGCGCTCGCAACCGACGTGTACGCCGAGCCTGTGAAGTGTCAGCGGGCGATCCTGAAGGAATCCGGCAAGCTCGCGCGCGCGAGGATCAAGGCACTCGGTGGGTGCGAGCAGGGGAAGATCTCGGGGAAGCTGCCACCTTCGACGGACTGCCTCACCGAGCCCAAGGCCGCAGCGGTCATCTTGAAAGCCGGTCTCAAGCTCAGCCAGAGCCTCGACAAGAATTGTGGCGGCATCGACAAGCAGTGCGTCACGACGGCTGACGGCAACGACACGCCCGGGTCGATTGGGTGGCCGTCCACCTGTCCCGACTTCGAAGACCTGGGCTGCGACACGCCGATCACCACGTGCGGCGACATTGCAACCTGTCTCAGTTGCATCAACGAGAAGGCCGTCGATCAGGCGCTGAGTCTCTACTACGACTCCTTGAATGCCTCGACGCCGGGGAGCGAGATCAACCGCTGCCAGACCGCGATCGGCAAGGCCGGCGCGGCCTTCTTCACGGCCAAGCGGAAGGCTCTCGACAAGTGCTGGGACGGGCGTCACACCGGCAAGCACACCAACGCTTGCCCCAGTCCGGGCGACGGGAAGACCCTCGGTGCCATCCAGAAGGCCGAGACCAAGGCGATCAACGCGATCCTCCGAGCCTGCGACGGTTTCGACCCGAGCGCGATCGGGTTCACGCCGCTGTGCCCCGCGGTGACCATCCCCGGCGGCGCATCGTGCAATGCGCCCGCGACCGACATCACGGGTCTGGTCGCCTGCGTGCAGTGTGTGACCGAGTTCAAGGTCGATTGCAGCGTACCGCTCGCCGTGCCCGGATTCGTGTCGTATCCGGTGGAATGCGGCATGCCGCCCCCGACACCCACCGCGACGCCGACTGTGACGGTGACGCCGACGCCGACACGCACGGCAACCCCGACCCCGACCACGACGCCGACGCCGGTCGTCAGCAAGTGTCTCGCGGGCAAGATGAAGGCGGAAGGCAAAGCCGCCGCGGCGTATTTGAAGTGTCATGCCCGCGGCGCGGCGGGTGCGGAGCCCACTGATTCCGGCTGTCTCGCGAAGGCCAGCCTGAGGATGGTGTCCGCGTTTGCGAAGCTCGATACGAAGGGCGGGTGCCTCATCGTCGGAGACGGTCCTGCGCGCGATGTCGATACCGCGGCGTTCGCGGTCGAGATCGACGGGATCGTCGGGCACGCCGGCCAATGTGACGCGGCCAAGGGCCGGCTGGTTGGCAAGTACGTCGCGGCGCGCTTCGCTTGCTACGCCAAGGCCGCCGCCAAGACGGGTCTCGTCGATCCGACGTGTCTCGCCAAAGCGGCGATCAAGTTCCAGACCAGCATGGCGAAGGCGGAAGCCAAACCGCCCTGCACCAACCTCGGGCAGGCGGCCGCGTTGCTCGTCGCGGGCGATGATTTCGTCCAGGAACAGATCTGTCTCTTGAGTCCGGGAGATCCGTCCTGCGCGGTTGCGGTTCCGACGGCGACCCCGACCCCCACCGCGACGGTCACGCCCACCGCGAGCGGAGGCGTGCCGACGCCGTCGCCGACGGCGACCGCGGGCATTCCGCCCGACTGCAACAACGGCATCAACGATCCGGGCGAGGCCTGTGATCCGTCGACCGCACCCAACACGTGGGCGGTGTGCGGCCCCGATTTCACCTGCACCGGCTCGTGCAACTGCGCGTGTCCGACGAAGGTCACGTTCTCGGGCGACGCCACCGACCAGGAGAGCGTGCTCGATACCGGCGTCACGGGCATCTCGCACCGAGCGCCCATCATCACGAACGG
>CAZWAX010000483.1:0-4352 GCA_964631985.1 uncultured Polyangiaceae bacterium
GCGGGTTAGCTCCGCTCTGTCTCCGCGCTCAGTCAGTCACGACTTGAATTTCCACCTTTTTGGGAACCTGCCGGGGGTGCCTCGTGCGCGTGGTGGGGCGTCGCTTCGCTCCGCCCTTCACTACAGAAGGCTTGTGAAAGCTTTGGGCGCGAGCCCCCGGGATTCACTCCCGGGGGCGAGGCCCATCGGAGCATCGACCGCGAAGCGGTCGAGCGCACGGGGGCGGATAGAAATAGATGCGCGGTGAGTTGCGGGTGAATGATCGGATCGTGATCCCGGCGGGGGAGCTCGTGGAGAGCTTCGTTCGGGCGAGCGGGCCGGGGGGGCAGAACGTCAACAAGGTCGCCTCCAAAGCGGTGGTGCGGTTCGATCTGCGGGGGACGGCGGCGATCGCCGGTGACGACAAGGAGCGCGCCCTCGCCCGCCTCGCCTCGCGGCTCACCCAGAGCGGCGAGCTGATCGTCACCAGCAGCGCGACCCGCGATCAGAGCCGCAATCGCGCCGCGGCGCTTGCGCGTCTGGCGGCGCTCCCTGCGGCGGCCGTCACGCGTCCGCGACGACGGCGCCCGACCAAGCCGTCGGCGGGTGCCGTCGAGCGCCGGCTCGAGGGCAAGCAGCGCCGCGCCCGCACGAAGAGCACCCGGCGCGCGCCGGCCGAGGACTAGTTCGTAGGGGGGATCGCTCCCCCTTCACGACGCGCGGCTTAGTCGTGAGTCCGGCGGCCGGCAGCACGTCGCCGCGGCCTACTCTCGACGCCGATCCGCGGATCGTCCGCGCGCGCGAGCGTCACGAGGCGCAATGCCGACGCTTCGAACTCGTCGGCGGCGTCGCGGAGATAGAGCCACTTGCCGAGCACCGGATGCACGACGAGCTCGGGGACGAGCGCGCGGAGCGCCGCATGATGCACGCGGTCGGTGGGCACGAGCAGACCGCGCCATGGCGGCCGCTTGTCCGCGAGCGCCAGCACCAGCCGACCGTGCACGTAGCAAGTGAGCAAGCCGAACATCGTCGACAGGAGAAACGACGGCTCGTCGACGAGCTCCTCCACGAGCCCGCCGTAGCGGTGGCGGCGCAAGCGCTCGTCCGGGTCGGCCAGGGGTCGCACGACGGAAGGCTCTACCCGAAAAGCGACCCCGCTGCTCGCTCGCTTCGCCGCCAGAAAACTGACGACCGCCAACCATACACGCATGCCGGAACGGGCGCCCTCCCGAATTCCGGTGCCTTCTTGTCCCTGTGCGCCCCGGCACATTCGTTGCTTTGCGGAAGACGACTCGGGGCCCGGAACCGCCTCGAGCCTGGAGGACGACGTCGCATCACGTGGGGAGCGGTCGGGCGTTCTTCGAGGACACGGAGGTTGGAGATCCACATGCAGGAAGCCCTCAGCACCGAGTCCCTCCTCCACGATGATCTACAGGCCCGGGTCCGGAGTACCCTCGCCCGCCTCTCGCAGACCGGAGCGCTCCCGACGTTGCCAGCAGCCGCGAGCGCCGCGCTCGCCTTGGCGCGCGACCCCGAGGCCGACGTCGACAAGCTCTGTCGGGTCATCCAAACCGACGTCGGGCTCTCTGCCCGCGTGCTCCGGGTCGCGAATTCGGCCGCCCTCGGGCGGCGGAACCCGGCGCGCAAGCTCCAGGAAGCCGTCATCACCATCGGCCTCCGTAAGACCTGCGACATCCTGGTCGCCGCCTGCGCCAAGCGACTCTACGAAGGTGCGACCGCGCGTGCCGAAGAGCTCTGGAACCACTCGCTCGCCGTCGGCGTCGCCGCCGAGGAGCTCGCACGCGTGACCCGCAAGGTCGAATGGGGGTCCGCGTTCCTGCCCGGACTCTTTCACGACGTCGGGCGCGTCGCGTTCCTGCTCGCCGACGAGACCGCCGCGGAGGTGATCGAGGGCCTGGTGACGAACGGCGACGTCGCCAAATCCTTCTTCGAGCGCGAATGGTACGGCTTCGATCACGCCGAGGCCGGCGCGATCCTCGCCGAGGACTGGGGGCTCGCGCTCGAGCTCTGCGACGCCATCCGCTGGCATCACGAGCCGACCGAGGCCGGCGCCGCGCGCGAGCTGGCGACGATCCTGAACGCCGCCGACGCGTTCGCCTACCGGATCGGATGCGGCAGCAGCCTCGAGCCGCCCCCCGACGTGACGACCGCCACGCTCGGCCTCACCACCGAGGACGAGGCCACGCTCACCGAGCGCATCCGGATCATCTGGGAAGATCAGCGCGATCTCCTGGGCTGACGGCATGAAGATCCTGATCGTCGAAGACAACCCCGTGAACGCCGAGATGGTGCGGCTGTCACTGGAAAAGGAGCACTACGAGACCGTGCTCGCCCTCGACGGCGCGGAGGCGATCGTCAGGCTCGAGGAGCATCCCGAGATCGACCTCGTCATCACCGACGTCATGATGCCGAACGTCGGCGGGCTCGAGATGCTGGAGCGCATCCGCCAGCGGCCGGAATGGAGGATGCTGCCCGTCGTGGTCGCGACCTCGCTCGCCAACCAGGCGACCGTCCGGCAGGCGGTCTCGCTGCACTGCAAGCACTTCATCGTGAAGCCCTTCACGGTACAGCTGCTGCTGCAGAGCGTCCGCGAGGCGATCGGCCAGCGCGGCTGCGTGCTGCAAGAGAAGACCCGCGTCCTCGGCCGGCTCGGCCTCGACGCCGAGGGCTACGATCAACTGGCGTTGACCTTCTCGACCTTCGTCCACGGCCGCGTCGGCGCGCTCCGTGCGCTCTGCGAGCAAACCGAGCACGCGGAGATCGACCCGCCCATGCGGCGCGATCTCTTCGCGCTCGAGGAAAGCGCCACGCTGCTCGGCGCCGAGCGGCTCGCGAACCTGCTCACCGCACTCGGCCTGCCGAGCGGCACCGTCGCCTCCGACGCGCTCGGCGCCGCCTACAAGGCGCTGCTGACCGAGCTGCAGCTCCTGACGGAAACCCTCCCGCCGCCGCCGAAACGGAAGCGGAAGCGTCTCGCCGACGACAACTCGGTGGACCGAGGCGAGGACGAGTCGGAGGAGGACGAGGGGGATGCGGCCGCCGACGGGCCGACCGCGTCCTAGGGGACGCTACTCGTAGCGTTGCGCGCGCGGCCGGCGGCGAGGACGCTCGCCGGCATGCTCGCGACCGTCGTCACCTGTGCGCTCGTCGGCATCGACGCGCACCCCGTGTACGTCGAGGTCGACCTCGCGACCGGTATCCCCCACACCCAGACCGTCGGCCTTCCCGACTCGAGCGTCCGCGAAAGCAAAGATCGCGTGCGCTCGGCGCTCCGGAACGCCGGCTTCGAGATCCCGCCCCGCCGCATCACCGTCAACCTCGCCCCGGCGCATCTCCGGAAGGAGGGCGCGTCGTACGATCTCCCGATCGCGGTGGCACTCCTCGCCGCGACCGGTCATCCGCTCCGCGAGCATCTCGGCGGCGTCGCCATCGCCGGCGAGCTCGCGCTCGACGGCAGCGTGCGCCCGATCCGTGGCGCGCTCGCCATCGCCGCCGCGGCCCACGCGGCCGGATGCACGCGGCTCGTGGTACCGCGCGCGAACGCGTCGGAGGCGGCGCTGGTCCACGATCTCGCCGTCATGCCGACGGGGCATCTGCGTGAAACGGTCGACGTACTGAGCGGAACCCGCGAGGCCACGATCCAACCGCCTACGACGCCCGCGCTCGTGAGCCCGGCAGCGGGCGGACTCGATCTCGCGGAGGTGCGCGGCCAGGAGTACGCCAAGCGCGCGCTGGAGGTCGCCGCCGGCGGCGGCCACAACCTGCTCTTCGTCGGTCCGCCCGGCGCGGGCAAGACGATGCTCGCCCGGCGCCTCACCACCCTGCTCCCACCGCTCGCATTCGCCGAAGCCCTGGAGGTGACGCGCATCCATAGCGCGGCCGGGCTGCTCGGCGACCGTCCGATGATCGCGACGCGGCCCTTCCGCGCCCCGCACCACACCGTCTCGACCGCCGGCCTCTTCGGCGGGGGCAGCGCCGTCCCTCGTCCCGGCGAGCTCGCCCTCGCCCACCACGGCGTGCTCTTCCTCGACGAGCTGCCGGAGTTCCACCGCGACGTGCTCGAAGGCCTGCGCCAGCCGCTCGAGGATCGGCAGGTCACGATCGCGCGCGGGGGCTGGCGCGTGACCTACCCGGCGCGCCTCATGTTGGCCGCGGCCATGAACCCCTGCGCGTGCGGGTTCCTGGGCGATCCGCTCCGCGGCTGCCGCTGCACGCCGACCCAGCTGGCGCACTACCAGGCGCGCATCTCGGGGCCGCCGCCCGACCGCATCGACCTGCACCTCGAGGTGGCGCCCGTGAATTACCGCCAGCCCCGCGGCGCGGCCGGCGGCGAGTCGCCCGCTCGCGTCCCC
>CAZWAX010000484.1:0-4337 GCA_964631985.1 uncultured Polyangiaceae bacterium
GAGCATGCGATCGGCCTCGTCGAGCACGAAGATACGGACGTCGGCGAGCGCCAACGTCTTCCGCTCGAGGTGGTCGACCAGACGGCCCGGGGTCGCGATGATGATCGCCGGCTTGGCGCGGAGCGCGCCCGTTTGCGGCCCGTACGCGACGCCGCCGACGACGAGCACGGTCTTGAGCCCGGCGCCGAGGCGCGCCGCCCAGCCGTGGATCTGCTCGGCGAGCTCACGCGTCGGCGCGAGGATCACCGCCGCGCCGTGCGGGCGTCCGCCGCCCGCGCGCAGCCGTTCGACGAGCGGAATCATGAAGGCCGCGGTCTTGCCGGTACCGGTCTGCGCGGCGCCGATGACGTCGCGGCCCTCGAGAGCCGCGGTGATGGTCGCCGCCTGGATCGGCGTCGGCGTGACGTAGTTGGCGGCGCGGAGCGCGGCTTGCGTCGCTTGCGACAAGGGCAGCTCGGCAAACGTGCCGGCTGCGGTCGGTACTGCGGAGGTTACAGAAGGTGCTGCTGAATTCGATACGTGCACTGATGAAAATTCCTTTCGGAGGTCGGAGCCAACGGTCCTGTGGACCGGCTCCAGCAAAGGGAAATGGGGGGCGCTCGTCGGGCGTGATGCGCGCGTTCAGCGCGTGTGCCGCGGATGCCTCGAGCGCCGATCAACCACGCGCGCTACTTTTTGAAGATGCGCGCCGTGCCGCGGTTTCCGGCTTGGCGATCGGCACGACGTGTACGTGCCCACCGCGTATACCGCTTCGGATCTCCAGCTCGGCCAACAGGGTTTCCAGCTCCTGCTGGTCGTCAGCGGCGACCCCAATGAAAAACAAAATGCTGCCCCGGCGACGGGTCCGCCGCTGCGAAAACGAGCGCAGCCGGTCGTGACACCGCTTCTTCTTGAGATCGCTCTTGAGGACGGTCTCACCGTACGCGATGCGACGGCGAACCGGGCTCATACGAAGGATCTCCGGCTCTTCCGGCCCCGGGGCTTCGAGGGAGAGCGAGTAGCCGAGCTCGCACACATGGCGCGTGAGCTCACGGCGGAGATGCGAGCGACGGGCGTCGGATTCCGCCATGTCTATCGCCGTCCCCGGTCGTCTGCGTGCTTCTGCATCACCATGTGTCGAGTCTGGCTGGGTGCGGTCCGATCACCCGGTGACGCGCGCGACTGCAAGGAAACGAAGGGGAAAACGGTCGCAGACGAAGCGTACGGCGGGGTCTCGCGTCAAACAGCCAGTGCCCTGCACCTTACCAGCATGTGGCCGCCGGTACAACCAATCTGTTTGGCGGGTAGAACCACCCGTCGAAGGCGCTCGAGGCGCGCCACGCGCCGCCACCCTGGCTTTACGGTCGGCCGTTTTCTGCTATCGAAACCGGTTCTATGGATACCGGCATCGCGGCGGTGAACGACCGCATCAAAGAAGGCTCGACCTTCCTCTACCGGCTCCGCGAGGAGATCGGGACGGTCATCGTCGGGCAACGCTACCTCGTCGACCGTCTCCTGATCGGCCTGCTCGCGGGCGGTCACGTGTTGCTCGAGGGCGTCCCGGGTCTGGCGAAGACGCTCGCCGTGAAAACGCTGGCGCAGGCGATCTCGGCGACCTTCCGGCGCATCCAGTTCACCCCCGACCTGCTCCCCGCCGACCTGATCGGCACCATGATCTACAACCCGCGCGAGGGCGTCTTCACCTGCAAGCAGGGCCCGATCTTCGCCCAGCTGATCCTCGCCGACGAGATCAATCGGGCGCCGGCCAAGGTCCAGAGCGCCCTGCTGGAAGCGATGCAGGAACATCAGGTCACGATCGGGGACGAGACCTATCCGCTCCCCGATCCCTTCCTGGTCCTCGCCACCCAGAACCCGATCGAGCAGGAAGGGACCTATCCGCTGCCCGAGGCCCAGCTCGACCGCTTCATGCTGAAGCTCAAGATCAGCTACCCCTCCCGCGAAGAGGAGCGGCAGATCCTCGAGCGCATGGCCGTGATCGGGCAGCCGAAGAAGGTCACGCCGACGGTGACGCCCGCCGACATCCTCGCTGCCCGGGCGCTGGTCGACCAGATCTACCTCGACGACAAGATCAAGGAGTACGTCGTGAACCTCGTGTTCGCGACCCGCGAGCCGGCGACGTTCCAACTCGACCTCGCCCCACTGATCGAATACGGCGCCTCGCCGCGCGCGACCCTGTATCTGACGCTCGCCGCCAAGGCCCACGCCTTCCTGCAGGGCCGCGGTTACGTGACGCCGCAGGACGTGAAGTCGATCGCCCCCGACGTGCTGCGCCACCGATTGATCGTCACCTACGAGGCCGAGGCCGAGGACATCGACGCGGACGAGGTCGTGAAGCGCGTCCTCGACGGCGTGCCGGTGCCTTGACGGGGCCGTCGACGACGACCGCGCGATGCTGACGCGGGAACAGCTCAAAGCCGTCCGGAAGATCCAGATCCGGACATCGCACCTCGTGTCGAACATCTTCGCGGGGCAGTACCAATCGGTGTTCAAGGGGCGCGGGATGGAGTTCGCCGAGGTGCGGCTCTACCAGCCCGGCGACGAGGTGCGGACGATCGACTGGAACGTGACGGCACGGACGGGCGTGCCGCACGTGAAGCGCTACGCCGAAGAGCGCGAGCTCACCGTGATGCTGCTCGTCGACGCCAGCGCCTCGACCCGCTTCGGCAGCGTGAAGCAATTGAAGAGCGCGCTCGCCGCCGAGCTCGGCGCCCTCTTCGCCTTCTCCGCGATCAAGAACAACGACAAGGTCGGCCTCGTGATGTTCACCGATCGGATCGAGCTGGCGGTACCGCCGCGGAAAGGCACGCGCCACGTGCTGCGCGTGATCCGCGAGGTGCTGTCCCTGAAGCCGGCCGGACACGGCACCGATCTCGCGGCGGCGCTCGAGCATCTGCAGATGGTGACCAAGCGCCGCTCGGTGCTGTTCGTCCTCTCCGACTTCCTCGACGCCAGCGCCGAGCGCGCCCTCAGGATCGCGGCGCGCCGCCACGACGTGATCGCGGTCGTGCTCGACGACCCGCGCGAGCGCGAGCTCCCGGACGTCGGCCTCGTGGAGCTCGAGGAGGCCGAGACCGGCGAGCGCTACGTCGTCGACACGAGCGACGCCCGGCTCCGCAAGGCGTTCGCCGACAGCGCCGCCGCGGCCCGCACGGCGCGCGACCGCTGGCTCCACGCCGCCAACGTCGATGCGATCATGATCACGACCGACCGACCCTACACGGAAGCGCTGCTGCGCTTCTTTCGCATGCGCGAGCGGAGACAATGAGGCTCGGGCTCGTGGCGCTCATGCTGGGCCTCGCCGTCGCCGCCGCACGGGCCGACGAGCCGTCGCCGGTCCCCAGCGCGTCACCGCCGCCATCACCGGTCACCATCCATGGCACGGTCGAGAGGGGCCCGCTCACCATCGGCCAACGCTTTCGCTACACGGTCGAGGTCGCGGCGCCGACCGGGATCGAGATTCTGCTCGCGCAGCCGACGGAGAAGCTCGGCGACTTCGACATCGTCGACTTCGGCGACACCAAGCCCGAGGAGCGCGACGGCAAGACCATCGTCACGCGCTGGTTCCAACTGGTCGGCTACGCGACCGGCAACTTCCTCGTGCAATCGCCGCCGGTGCGCTACCGCCTGCCCGGCGAGGATCTCACCGAAGCGCCCGCCGACGAGACCCTGGTCGAAATCGCCAGTCTCCTCGCCCGCGAGCCGAACGCGAGCGACATCCGCGACATCAAGCCTCCGGAGGAGCCGCCGATCGACTGGCGGCCCTACTACCTGATCGCGGGCGCCGTCGCCGCGCTCGCGCTGCTCGGCATCATGCTCCACCGCCTGCTGCGGCGCTCGCAACGTCTCCCCGCCGGGCCGCCGCCGCGTCCGGCCCATGACATCGCCCACGAGGCGCTGGCGCGTCTCCGCGCCCGCGGCCTCCCGCAACAGGGCGCCTTCAAGGAGTACTACTCGGCGCTCACGACGATCGTGCGGGCGTACCTCGAGCACCGCTTCCGCGTGCGCGCCCCGGAAATGACGACCGAGGAGTTCCTGATGGTGACCGCGCGCGGCGGCGCGGCGCTGCAGAGCACCCACCGCGCGCTCCTCGGCGACTTCCTCGGCGAGTCGGACCTCGTGAAGTTCGCCCGCCACCACCCGACGCTCGCCGACGCCGAGCGCGCCTTCGGCGCCGCCGAGCGCTTCGTCGACGAAACCGCCGAGAAAGCGATCCATGCATCTCGCTGATCCCTGGTGGCTCCTGCTGCTCGTGCTCGTGCCGTTCGCGCTGCTCGCCGCCCGCCGCCCGTTCCGCCGGGCGACGGTCCGCTTCCCGAGCCTCGGCATCCTGCGCACGG
>CAZWAX010000485.1:0-4327 GCA_964631985.1 uncultured Polyangiaceae bacterium
GTATTCGAACGGCGGGTTCCGGGCGACGCCTTTGATCGTCCACCGCCCGACCGGCAGCGGGTCGTGCGCGCTCCCGACGCTCGCCGGGTAGCGTGCGATCACCTTCTCTTGCGCATCGAGCACGCGGACCGCGAGGTCCGCCGCATCGACGACGACGCTCGCCGCCGGCGCCGGCGGGCCGACGCGCACGTTCGGGAGCATGACGGTCTCGCCGACCTGTGCGAAACGCTTGCCGGGATTGAGCGCGACCAGCAACGCGGGGCTCGCGTGGGCGCGCTCGGCAAGCGCTTCGAGCGGCGACGCGTACGCCGAGGCCGGGAGCTTCGCGCGCTCCATCATGTCGGGCGGGGTCGCCAGGAACGGTCCGGCGACGTCGGCGTCCGTGATCGTATACGGCACGAGCGGCGCCACGTCCGGACCGAGCGCGGCGGCGGTCGCCGCATCGAGCGTCCCGGTCGTCGGGAGACCGTGCGTGCCCTGAAACGCGCGGAGGGCGCGCTCGGTGTTGGCGCCCCAGCGCCCGTCGATCTCGCCGACCGAGAATGCCGCGCGGTCGAGGAGCACCTGGACCCGCACGAGCGCGGCCCGCTCGCTCCCCTTGCCGACGCTCGCCAGGTCTTGCGCGTGCCCCGCGGCGGCCACGAGCACCGCCGCAACCACGGCGCCGAAGGTATGCTGGCGAAGTCCCACCCGGCCACTAGACCAAGTGGGGCCATCGTAGGCTACGGACGCGACCCGCGCGCCAGCAACGGCCGCACGGCCGCCGCGAGCGCGCGGCCCAGCACGACGTGCTGGTCGGCGTCGAGGTGGATGCCGTCGACACGGCTCGCGGGCGTGACGCTGCCGGCGTCGAAGAACGGACAATCGAGCTCGGCGGCGATGCTCGCGAACGCCGCCGCGAGCCCGACGCTCTTCGCCGCGGCCCCGGCGAACTTCGGCCCGAGCGGCCCGCGCGGGTCGTCGAAGGGCGGCGGCGCCACGATCAACACCGGCGGCACCGGCATGCCCGGCTCGATCGGCGCCGCGCGGATCGCGCGCACCAAGGCGGCGATCCCCTGCGCCGAGTGCCAGGCCTCGTGCGGGTGCATCGACTGGAAGTCGTTGGTGCCGAGCATGAGGACGACGAGGGCCAGCGGCGAGTGCGCTTCGATCCGCTCCGCGACGCCGGCGAGACCGTTCCGGCCCGCCTTGTAGGGGTCGTCCCAGACGGTGCGGCGCCCGTTCACGCAGTCTTCCAGTACGCGCACCGTCTCGCCCGAGGCGTTGAGGGCGTGCTCCATGACGCCCGGCCAACGCGCCTCGAAGGAAAACCGGCGCCGGGTGGTCGGCACGATGCCCCACGAGAGCGAGTCGGCGTAGACCAGGATCTGGTGCATGGGGGACGCTATGGCAGGCTTCGCCGCCCCGACTCAAATACCGGCGAGGCGCTCGCGGAAGTCGGCGCGCCACGCCTCGGCGAGCCCGGGAAGGGCGAGGGCGCGCCGGAGCGCGCTCGGATCGTGCGTCTTCGCGACCCCGAGCCGCAGCAGGTCGGTGACCGTCATGCTGGTCGGCTCCTCGTGCACGAGCGCGATCGAGTCGCCGGCGCCGATCTCGCCCGCGTGCACCACCGCGAAGTAGAAACCGGTACGCTCGGAGCGCAGGAGCTCCTTCACGATCTGCGGGCGGTCGAACTTGATGCCGAGCTTGAAGCACGGCAGGCGCGGCTGCGTCACCATGAGCTCGGCCGTGCCGATCCGGAAGCGGTCACCGATGTGGACGCGATCCTCGCGGAGCCCTTCGACCGTGAGGTTCTCTCCGAAGGCGCCCCAAGGAAGCTCGGTGTCCGGGAGTTGCGTTCGCCACCAGGCGTAGTGCTCCGAAGGATAGCCGTAGACGGCCTTGTCGCGGCCGCCGTGCACGCTGAGGTCGGCTTGGCGGTCGCCGACCAGGTTGTCGCCGACGATCGCGACCCGTCCCGCGACCGGCTGCTTCCAGATGCCGGTCTCCACGACCTTGTCGTGCCATGGGACCGTACGCGGAAGACCGACGTTCACCGAGAGGACGCGCATGCGCAACGTCTATCCGCGCGAACGGGTCGTCACCAGCCCGCGGTCGGATCGGTGAGGAACCAGAGCGCAACGACCCAGGCCGAGAAGTTGATCGCGACCACGCCGACCCCGAGCGTGAAGCGCACGTCGCGCCGCGCCCGGATGCCCTGGATCACGTGCAGCCAGAGCCCGACCGACACGACGCCGAACCCGAGCATGATCGCGTGGTGCACGGGGTCGGAAAAGAACGGCGTCGCGAGGATGCCCGAGACCATCAGGAGATTCGCCGCGACGTTCACATACGAGCGTCCCTGGCGCTCGATGCGCCGTTGCTCCTCCCGCGGCGACAGCTCGCCCGCGAGCGCGCTCACGAGGAAGAACACGCCCGCCGAGAGCGGGAACGTCCCGAACAGCATCGACGCGATCGCTCCGCCCTGCATGTCGCGGACGCGGCCGACGCGGAAGCCGCCCGACGCGCCGACGTCGGGCACGAGGACGACCTCGTCGTCGACCTTCAGCGACGACGACCGCGGCCCGGCGATCCGCCGCCTGACGCCGTCCCGCGTCCCGTACTCGACGATCGCGACCGGCGACGTGATCGAGCCCGAGGCATTGGCGGCCCGATCCTCGATCGCGACCACCGTTCCGGTCGTCCGCCGCGGGTCGAAGGAGAAGCTGCGAGACCCCGCGACGAAGGCGAGCGTGAACGAGAGCGACACGAGCCCGGGGATCACGAGCCCGACCCCCATGCCGAGCTCGAAGGTGGAGAGCTTCGCGACCGCGAAGCCGACGAGGCCACCCACGGCAAGCGATCCGAAGAAGTACAGCGTCCAGCGAGTGATCAGATCCAGTTCCACTTGCGGTTCGGCCCCGTGCGCGCGGCTCGCGAAGTAGAACCGAACCGCGTGCACCGCAAGCGCCAACGAGCGGGCCGCGCCCTACCGGTATCGAAATGACGCACGATCCCGGGACAGCGCCACGTGGAGGGTTTCCCAACGGCGGTCGCCGTCATAAGGTCGCCTCTCCTCACGCCGGCAGGAGGCTCCGTATGAACGCACCACGTCGCATTCTCATCATCGGCAGCGGTTTCGGCGGGCTCGGTCTCGCCATTCGCCTGAAACGCGCCGGGATCGAGACCTTCACGATCCTCGAGAAGGCGACGACGCTCGGGGGCACGTGGCGGGACAACACGTATCCGGGCGCCGCGTGCGACGTGCCGTCGATGCTCTACTCGTTCTCGTTCGAGCCGAAGACCGATTGGACCCGCAAATGGTCCGGCCAGGCCGAGATCCACGCCTACATGGAGGAGTGCGCGCAACGGAACGACCTGCTCCACCACATCCGCTTCGGCGTCGAGGTCGCGAGCGCAGAGTGGGACGAGGCGGCCGGCACCTGGACCGTGCGCACGACCGCGGGCGAGGAGCTCGTCGCCGAGGTCCTGGTGAGCGGCGTCGGTCAGCTGTCCCGGCCGCAGATCCCCAAGATCGCGGGCCTCGAGACCTTCCGCGGCCCGACCTTCCACTCGGCACGCTGGAACCACGACGTCGACCTCGCCGGGCAGCGCGTCGGCGTGATCGGCAACGCCGCGAGCGCGATCCAGTTCATCCCCGAGATCGCGAAGGAGGTCGCCCACCTGACGATCTTCCAGCGCAGCGCCAACTGGATGATCGCGCGCGGCGATCGCCCCTTCAAACCGTGGGAGACCTGGATCCTCCAGAACGTCCCGGGCGCGCTCCGGCTCTATCGCGGCTTCCTTTGGGGCTTCGCCGAGCTCCTGCTCTACCCGGTGATGCGGCAGCGCCCCACGCTGGCCCGGCTCTACACCAAGTGGGCGCTCGAAAACCTGGAAACCCACGTCGCCGAACCGGAGCTCCGCGCCCGCCTCACGCCCGACTATCCGATCGGCGGCAAGCGCATCCTCATCCACGACGACTTCTTCCCGGCGCTCGGCCGACCGAACGTCGAGCTCGTCACGAGCCCCATCGCGCGCATCACCGAAGACGCGGTCGTGACCGCGGACGAGGCATCAACGACGGCTCATCCGCTCGACGTCCTGATCTTCGCGACCGGCTTCCGCACCAACCCGTTCCTCGCCCCGATGAAGATCGCGGGGGTGCGCGGTCGGAGCCTGGAGGTCGACTGGTCGCACGGCGCCCGCGCCTACTTCGGCATGACCATGACGGGCTATCCGAACTTCTTCATGCTGTACGGTCCGAACACCAACCTCGGCCACAACTCGATCATCTTCATGCTCGAGTGCCAGATCGCCTACGTGATGGACGCGATCCAATGGCTGA
>CAZWAX010000486.1:0-4323 GCA_964631985.1 uncultured Polyangiaceae bacterium
GTGAAGGGAACGGACACCCTGAAAGCACTCGAGGGCGCGGGCTCTCAGAGCGGCAAGACCAAAGAGAAGCTCGAGATCAAGAAGGCGACGATCCGGGTCGAGTAGCGCGAGCGATCAATCGGCGCGGCGCCGCGACGAAATCGATTGACAGCCCCGCGCCTCGACGGTGTATGGCGGGCCGAAGGAGGAACCCCATGGACGCGAAGGACCTGGATCTCGATCGGCGCGACTTCATCCGCACACTCGTCGTCGGCGCGGCCGCGGGCGCGCTCACGCTCGACGCCGCAGTCGCCGACGCCGCGAGTTGCCCCAAGCTTCCGAAGGCCAAGACCTCGAAGGACGTCGTCCCCATCCGCATCCAGTCCGAGCTCGGGGACGTCTTCGACGGCGCCTTGGACCTGACGACGGTCGTGCGCACGTCCGGCGAGCCGTACCGGGTCCAGTTCGAGCTCTTCTTCGACCGTTACGAAGAGGGTCGCTCGGTTCGCGAGATCACCGACAAGATCGAGACGTTCGCGCTCGTCGACGCGGATCTGCACCGCCCGCCGCGGGTGCTGTTCTCGTGGGGAAAGAGCTCTTCGTTCGAGGGCACCTTCGAGGGGGCGAGGGCCGGCTTCTCCCTCTTCCTCGCCGACGGCACGCCGGTACGCGCCATCGTGCTCTCGCAGGTGATCACGGCGACCGACTGCGTGTTTCAGGTGCCGTAGCTAGCTAGGTAATCGTTCACGCCGCGACCTCCTCCACGCGGCCGGGGGCACTGGAGTGTGCCCCTCGCCCCGACTTTTTCGATTGACAAGGACGGGACGGTCAACCTACGCGCCTCTCCATGGCCCTCCCTCGCGCGCGTAGCCACGCCGTCATCGTTCGTTTCCTCGTAGTCGCCCTCGTCCTCGCCTCGAGCGGCATGGCGTCGGGGGCCCCGACCCCGACGAGCTGCGCGGTCGCGAAGCAGAAGGCCGCCGGCAAGCTCGCCTCGAGCCTGCTCGGCTGCTGGGCCAAGGCGACCCAGAAAGTCGCGGCGGTCGAGGCCGCGTGTCTTCAGAAAGCCGGGGGCAAGTTCGCCGCCGCCTTCGCCAAGACGGAGGACGCGGGGTCGTGCGTGGCCCCGGGATTCTCCGCGGTGCTCGCGGGCATGGTCGACGCGCTCGTCGCCGACGTCGTGATCGCGACGCCGCCGGGAGGGTTCCCGAAGTGCGTCGCCGCGAAGCAGAAGGCGACGGCGAAGAGCGCGAACGCGAAGCTCGGGTGTCACACGAAGGCAACCAAGAGCGGAGCGGTCGTCGACGCCGAGTGTCTCGCGAAGGCCGAAGCGAAGTTCGCGGGAGTCTTCGCCAAGGAGAACGGGAAGGCCGCGGGCTGCAACGGGTTCGGCGTGGCCTTGCCGATCGGCGCGCGGGTCGATGCGTTCGTGGCGCGCGTGCTCGGCGCGACCCCGGTCGTCGCGCCGGCCGTTCGCTGCTGCGCGAACGGCGGCGCGAGCGTCTGCGCCGACCTCGCGACGACGAGCCAATCCGAGTGCAGCGGCTCCTACGCCGGGACGCTCGCGGGGCCGGGCCTCGTGTGCGACGGCGCCTCGGGCGGTTGCCTGGAGGCGCGCACGGCGCCGACGACCGGCTGCTGCGACGGCTTCACGAGCGCGCCCGGTCCGGGCTTCTGCTTCGAAGGTCCCGACGCCGCCGCGCAGTGCACCCTCGTCGGCGGGACCTTCCACGCCGCCGAGAAGTGTCTCTCGTCGGGTGCATGTGGCGTCGCCGACGCGCCCGGGGTGCTCGGTCCGTGGGCGATCGGCCACCGCCAGCTCGCAAGCGTCGACGCGAGCCGCGCCCACACCGGCTGTCTCGGCGGCGGCAACGACGGTGCGGCGTGCACGGAGGCGTCGGAGTGCCCGGGCGGCAGCTGCGTCAACGCGCCCGCGGGACGGCCGCTACCGCTCGAGGTCTGGTATCCGATCGATCCGCCCGCGGCGTTCGGGCCCTTCACGGCCTACGTGCTCGCCAGTCCGTTCACGCTCGCCTCGACGCTCACGCACGAGAACGCCGAGGTCTCGAGCGGCGGTCCGCGGCCGCTCGTCGTCTTCTCGCACGGCTCGGGCGGGATCGCGGTGCAGTCGGTCCATCTGATGGAGCAGCTCGCGAGCCACGGCTTCGTCGTCGTCGCGCCGACCCATACCGGCAACGCCCAGACCGACGACTCCGCCGGAATCCCCTCGGTGTCCCTCCCGCAAGCGTTGCTCGACCGCGTTCCGGACGTGTCGTTCGTGATCGACCACATGCTGGCGCGCGCCGTCACCCCCGCCGATCCCTTCTTCGGACGGATCGACGCGCTGAAGATCGGCGTCGCCGGCCATTCGCTCGGCGGCTTCACCACGCTCGCCGTGAAGAGCGGCTATCAGAGCATCCCGCCCGACGCCCGCGTGAGCGCGATCATGCCGATCGCTCCCGCCGCGAGCCCCCTCACCGACGCGGAGCTCGGCATCATCGCGGTGCCGACGCTCTTCATGACCGGCACGCTCGACGCGCTCCTCGCGGACGAGATCCGCGCCGCGGGCCTCATCCAGTCGAGCCCGTTCAACTACCGGGCCGACGTGGTCGGCGCGACCCACACCCACTTCGCGAACATCTGCGACATCGCGAACGTCCTGCTCGCGCTCGGCTT
Organism: uncultured Polyangiaceae bacterium; assembly: GCA_964631985.1. Classification (GTDB taxonomy): domain Bacteria; phylum Desulfobacterota; class Binatia; order UTPRO1; family UTPRO1; genus UTPRO1. Next base: position 2,656 of record CAZWAX010000486.1, read on the forward strand.
CGGCCCGGCCACCTGGCCGTCGCTCGGTGCCGGCGCGCTCGTCGCGCCCTACAACGACACGTGCATTCCGCCCGCGTTTCCAATCGACGAGGCCACCCGGCTGCAGAACCTCTACGCGACGGCGTTCTTCCGGCGGCACCTCCTCGGCGAACCCACCTACGACCAGTTCCTGACGACGGCGTACGCGACCGCGAACGAGCCGGACGTGGACTTCGTCGTCACGCCCTGAATCGACTCGCAGCGACCAACTCGTGCCTTCCAAGTACAATGCGGCGAAATGGAAGGCCGCGTTGTAGGGGCTTCCCGCCGCCAGAGCTTCAGGGCGCCTGGTACGCGTTCAGATTCTTCTCGTTCTCGAAGTAGAGCACCTTCCCGCTGGGCAGCGCGCCGATCGTCGCCGTCGCCTTGTCGACTTGTTTGCCGGAGACAGGGTCGGTCGCCATGCGGACGACCGTGTCGGTGGCGAGGCGGCCCTTACACATCTCGCAGCACCCGAAGTACGTCTTGCCGTCGACCGGCACCGGGATCTGCGCGGTGGGAAAGCGGGTGTCGTTCACCATGCAGACGCGGTCTGCGGGCACTTTCTCGAGTGCCCCGGCGGTCGCCGGAACGGCACGCATCACGGCGACGGCGGCGAGGATCGCCACCGCCAGGGCCAATGCATTACGGGATCGAGTCATTCGTCGTCCTCCTGCGCGAGTGCGGCCACGAGAAACCCCTCGCTTTTGCGCGGGGTTCGCGAGCGCCGATGGTCCACCCTAGCTGCTCGAGCGTCAGTTTCGAAGACGGGTAGTGCGCCGCCATCGCGCCGCCGTTTTACCGAAACTTTACCGTCGGATCGAAGACGCGGCGGCGCGCGAGCTGCTACGAGCCGCGCATGCGCTACCTCGCCACCGCTCTCGTCGCCCTGCTCGCCTGGGGAACCCAGGTACCCTCCGCCGCTGCCGACCCGGTGAAGTGCCGCCTCGGCATCCTCAAGGCCTCGGCCCAGTACGCGCGCGTCACGCTCGCGGCCCGGCAACGCTGCGAGGACGCCATCGTCAAGGCAAAGTCCGCCGTCTGTCCCGACACGGCGGCAAACACCGTCTTCGCCAAGGCGGCCACCAAGCTCGACCAGCTGATCGCCAAGGCGTGCGGCGGCAAGAACAAGGTCTGCAACCCCGCCGACGCCGGCCCCGACGCCGACGACACGCCGGCCGCGCTCGGCTTCCCGGCGGAGTGTCCCGACTACGGCGGGGAACCGTGCGGCCAACCCCTCGCCGGCTGTGCCGACCTCGGCCCGTGTCTGCGCTGCCTCGCCGACGGCGCCGTCGCCGACGACGCGGACCTGGCGTGGGACGGCTTCCTCGTCCCGAGCCCCCAGAAGCCCGTGGTGAAGTGCCAACGCGCGATCGGACGGAGCAGCGGCGCGCTCTTCGCCGCGATCTCCAAGGCGCTCCAGAAATGCTGGCAAGCGGTCGCCACGGGCAAGGTGGCCGGCCCGTGCCCGGTGCCGGGCGACACCAAGGCGGCCGCGGCCATCGCCAAGGCGACGGCCAAGCACGCCGACGCGGTCTGCAAAGCGTGCGGGGGCATCGGCGATCGGGCGCCGGCCGACGGCCAATGCGACGGCGGCACGCCGCTCGACCTCGCCGTCGTCGGACGGCCGGCCGCGTGCGGCCCCGACGG
>CAZWAX010000487.1:0-4285 GCA_964631985.1 uncultured Polyangiaceae bacterium
TCAGGTTCATGCTGGGGTCGGGCTTGCCGAGGAGGATCCAGGCGGGGAAGGTTGCGCTGATGGCAGCCGCGGCGGCCGCCATGTTGGTGGTCACGGCGATCCGGGCCATGTCACCGGCCGCAGCCGCCATGGTGCTGCCGGGATTGAAGCCGAACCAGCCGAACCAGAGCACCAGCACGCCGAGCGTCGCCGAGGTCATGCTGTGGCCGGGGATGGGATTGACGGTGCCGTCTTTCGCGTACTTGCCGATCCGGGGTCCGAGCATGATGACGCCGGCGAGGGCCGCCCAGCCGCCGACCGAGTGCACCACCGTCGAGCCCGCGAAGTCCCACATGCCGGCCTTTGCCAGCCAGCCGCCGCCCCAGATCCAGTGGCCGGTGATCGGATAGATGATGCCGACGATGACGAAGCTGAAGGCGATGAAGGAGAGGAACTTGATGCGCTCGGCGACCGCGCCCGAGACGATCGTGGCGGCGGTTCCGGCGAACACCAGCTGGAAGAAGAACTTCGCCCAGATCGGTACGCCGGCCCACGCGATCGACGAGTAGACGCCCTGGTAGGCGTCGCCGGTCGCCGGGCTGTTGTCGAGACCGCCCACGAAGAACAGACCTTGGGTGCCGATGAGGCTGTTGCCGTCGCCGAACATCAGACCCCAGCCGATGAAGTAGAAGGCGAGCGACGAGCAGCCGAAGACGACGAAGTTCTTGGCGAGGATGTTGACGCAGTTCTTGGCGCGCGCGAGGCCGGACTCGACCATCGCGAACCCGAGGTTCATGAAAAAGACCAACATGCCCGCGATCAGGACCCAGACGGTGTCGAGGGCGATCTTGGTGTTGGCGATCTGTTCGGCCATCGCGGCCGTGAACGCCACCGGGGCTTCCGCCGCTTCCTCGGCGTGGCCGAGATGCGCCAGCAAAAGCGTGGCACATGCGGCTGCCGCGAGGGCGGGCCACATGCGCGGTGTGGTGAAGGGTCGTGCCATCGATTTTCTCATCGTTTCCTCCGTCGGTGCTGCACTGAGAGTGAGTGTGGGTGCTGGTGCTCAAACCATGCGTTCGGACGGCGGGGCGTGAGCGTCGTAAAAGATGCCTGCCAGCGCAGCGAGTGTTGCGGTGCTGGCGCTACGGTCGGGAAGGGCGCTCGTTCGCAGTCGCGCGACGAGCTTGCGATCGACGTGGGCGCGCTCGGAGGCCGGCGAACGCCGCTCTGCGCGCAGCTCGTTGAACGAATATCGGGTCAGATAGCTCTGGCCGGCTCCGGACGTCGGTGCGGCGGGTCGCTGCGGGGAGGTCCGTGCGGGCGCGATCTCGGAACCTGTCGAGCGGAGATCCAGCGTTCGGGTGGGCCGCGACGATCGCGCGGTTGGCTCGCCGGAGAACGCCGATCGCATGGCGGCGGGCGTCGGATCGGCGAACGCGAGACCACTCGCGCACCCGACCAGCAGGAGGACGCCATGCAAACGAGATCGCATCGGTCCCATAAGGGAGCAATGCGCGTGCCCGGCGGTCGGAGCCGCAAGCCCGCGCAAGAACGGCGCGGGATCCCCGAGCTAGGGCTGCGTTGCTTGCTTTCTGCCCAGACCTGCCGGTTTTGAGGGCAGGGGAAGCCGCCCGAAGCCAACGCGGCGTGCTGCCGCGATCATTGGTGCGAGGCCATGCGTTTCATGACCCGGCGGGCGAGGCGGGTGGAGACGCGATGGGCGCGGGCGAAGCGTTGGACCTCGGGGGTGGGTAGCCAGTGCAGCTTGGCTCCGTGGGCCGCTTGCCAGACCACGCGGGCGACCTGCTCGGCGGTCATGCCGCGCGCTTTCAGGTTCTTGTAGACGGCGGCGGCGAAGGCCTGCTTCTCGACCATCGGGGTGTGCACGATCGGCGGCATGATGTCGGACACCGTGATGCCGTGCGGCTCGAGCTCGAGACTGAGGGCTTCGGTGAGCGCCCGTACGGCGAACTTCGAGGCGGAGTACATGGCCTCCTCGGGCACGCCGTAGATCGCCGCCGAGGACGACATCGTGACGATGTGCGCTCCGGACGTCCGCTTGAGGTACGGCAGCGCGGCGTGGATGCCGTTGGTGACGCCGAGGACGTTCACCTCGAGGATCGTCCGCTCGTCGTCGCGGCTGAGGTCCTCGAAGGCCGATTGGCGGAGCACGCCGGCGCAGTTGAAGAGCACGTCGAGCCGGCCGCCGGTTTCCTTCACGAAGGCGGTGACGGTGCGGTCGTAGGCGGCGTAGTCGGTGACGTCGAGGTCGGCGAGCCACGTGCGCTTCGGCGCGAGCTCGGCGGCGACCCGCCGGAGGCCCTCGTCGTCGAAGTCGACCATGCCGACCAACCAGTCACGCCCGGCAAAGAGAGCGGCGGTGGCGCGGCCGATGCCCGACGCGGCGCCGGTGATGAAGATGGATCGTTGCATCGCGCGGTTTCAACAGATCCCAGGAGGTTACGCCAGCTCTTCGACCGCAGCGGTCGTGGGTCAGTTCGCCGCGGCGTCCGCGCCCTCACGGCCCCCAACGCGAGCCGAACCCACGACCACCGCGGCGTGCGTGCGGCGAAGGGTCCGCGGCGTCAGGCGCAGGGACAGTCGGAACGCGGCGCTGCGACGACGCTCGTGACCGTCGCCGTCGTCGCATCGTAGGTGAGCACGCGGCCGGCGAGCGGCGTCCCGATCGCGAGGAGGGTCTTCGCGGTCTCGGTCGCGATGACGGTGCCGAGGAGCGCGTCGCGGAGCGCCGTCAGCTCGGGGGGCGCCGAAACCGCGGCGACGGCCGCCGCGGCGCAACGCGGACACGGGGGTGGGCTCCCGGCGCACCCGGCGGCGATCCAGAGGGTCGCGCGCGCAAGCGGACGCCAGGCCGCGACCGCGGTCGCGGCCTGCTCCACGGAAGACGCGACCACGACTGCGGCGTCGAGCTCGCGGAGATCGGGCGCGATCGGTACGACGCGGCAATCGGGCTGCGCCGGATCGACGGCCGCGTGCAGCGTCGGATCGGCGGCGATCCAGCCGACGCCGGCTGCCGCCAGGTGCGCGACGATCCGTTCCGCCGCCGGCCCCGTTCCGACGACCGCGATCCGCGCCGTTCCGAGGCGCTCCTGACCGCGCGGTCCGACCTCGTGCAGGATCAGCTGGCGGCTGTAGCGCTCGATTTGCTCGTCATTCAGGCGCGTGGTCTCGTCCCTCTACCGGCTCGCCCACAGGTTGGTGCTCAGGTAGCGCGCGCCGAAGTCGCAGAAGATCGTCACGACGACACCACGCTCGAGCCGGCGCGCCACCTGCAGAGCACCGACGAGGTTCGCGCCCGACGATTGCCCGACGACCATGCCCTCGGCGGTGCCGAGCTCGTAGACCATGTCGTACGCATCCTCGGTCGAGACCGGGATCTTCGCATCGAGCTCCTGCTCCTTGTAGATTCCGGGGACGATCGACGACGCCATGTGCTTCAGGCCCTCGAGGCCGTGAAAGGAGTCGTCGGGCTCGACCGCGATCACCTGGATCGCGGGATCGCGCTCCTTCAGGAAGCGTCCGGTGCCGATCACCGTGCCGCCCGTGCCGATCCCGGTGACGAAGTGGGTGATCTTCCCGTCGGTCTGGCGCCAGATCTCGGGACCGGTCGTGAGGTAGTGCGCCTCCGGGTTGGCCTCGTTGAAGTACTGATCGGGCTTGAAGTACTTGTCCGGGTCCCCCTTCAGCACCTCGCGGCAGAGTCGGATGGCCCCATCGGACCCTTCGAGCCCGCTCGAGAAGATGATGTTGGCGCCATAGGCACGAATGATCTTCTTGCGCTCGGTGCTGACGTTCTCCGGCATCACGAGCTCGACGGAATAGCCGAGGGCAGCGCCCACCATCGCGAGCGCGATGCCGGTGTTGCCGGAGGTGGAATCCAGGATGGTCTTGCCGGGGCGGAGGAGACCCTTCTTGATGCCGTCGCGGATCATGTTGAGGGCGGGCCGATCCTTCACCGAGCCGCCGGGATTGAAGCCCTCGAGCTTGGCGTAGACCCGGACGTCCGGCGGCAGATCGCGGGCGAGCGTCTGGATGCGGACCATCGGCGTGTTGCCGACGAGGTCGAGGACGCTCGGCGTCCGGGCGGGTGGAGATTGCTCGGTGCCGCCGGTCGCTGTGGCGCCGGACGCCATACGGGCGCGGTCTTAGACTTCGCTGCCGCCGGCGATCGCGGGGACGATCGAGATCTCGTCACCGTCCTTCACCGGGGTGTCGAGGCTCGAGAGGAACCGGATGTCCTCGCCGTTCACGTAGAGGTTGACGAAGCGCCGTACCTTGCCGGCGT
>CAZWAX010000488.1:0-4279 GCA_964631985.1 uncultured Polyangiaceae bacterium
TGCGCTACCTCGTGAGCCGGCTCGCGTGGGCCGTCGTGATCCTGCTCGGCACCACGTTCGTCACCTTCGCGATCGTCTTCGTCGTCCCGGGCGATCCCGCGCGCGTCGTCGCCGGGCCGCGCGCCGATGCGGCAACGCTCGCCTCGATCCGCCATGAGCTCGGGCTCGACCGTTCGCTGCCGGTGCAATACGGCCACTACGTCTGGCGCCTCGCGCACGGCGACCTCGGCCGCTCGTACGCGACCCGCCAGCCGGTCGCGACGGCGCTCGCCCGACGGCTGCCGGCGACCGCGACGCTCGCCTGCGCCGGTCTCGCGATCGCGATCGTGATCGGCCTCGTCGGCGGGCTCCTGACTGCCCCGCTCGCCGGCAGTTGGCTCGATCGGGCGACGCTCCTCGGCTCACTCGCCATCTTGTCGGCGCCCGTCTTCTGGCTCGGCATGATCGGGCTCTACTACGTGGGGTTTCGCTGGCGCCTGGTGCCGCTCGGCGGCGCGGGCGGTCTCCGCCACCTGCTCCTGCCGGCGCTGGTGCTCGGAATCGGCAGCGGCGTCTACTATGCGCGCCTCCTGCACACGAACCTCCAGAGCGTGCTCGCGCTCGACTACATCCGCGCCGCCCGGGCCCGCGGGGTCGGCCCGGTCCGCCTGCTCGGGGTGCACGCGCTCCGGAACGCGGCGTTGCCCCTCCTCACCATCGTCGGCCTCGACTTCGCCGCCCTCATGAACGGCGTGGTCCTGACGGAGACCGTCTTTCACTGGCCCGGGCTCGGCCGGCTCGCCTTCGACGCGGTGCTGGCGCTCGACGTCCCGGTGATCATGGGGACGGTCCTGGTGAGCGCCGTGCTGGTGGTCGTGACCAACCTCGCGGTCGACCTCTTGTATCGCCTGGTCGACCCGCGCATCCGGCTCGGGGCCTGAGCGCACCCATGCGAGGCGGCTTGCTCACGACCGGCCTCGTCATGGGACTGGTGCTCCTCGTGCTGGCAGTCGTCGGTCCGGGGCTCGCGCCCTACGACCCGACCGCGCCCGTCGCGCCGCAGCTCGCCGAGCCGTCGCCGCCGGGCGCGCCCTTCCATCTCGGCACGGACGACCTCGGGCGCGACGTGCTCTCGCGGCTCCTGTACGGCGCGCGAATCTCGCTGCTCGTCGGGCTCGTGGCGACGGTCGTGACGATGCTGATCGGCACCGCGATCGGGCTCGCGGCCGGCTACTTCGGGGGCGCCGTCGACACCGTGCTGATGCGGATCACGGACGTCATGCTCGCCTTTCCCGGATTGCTGCTCGCCGCGGCGCTGGTCGCCGTGATGCGCCCGAGCATCTGGACGATCTTCGTCGTGATCGGGCTCGTCAGCTGGACCGGCGTGGCCCGCGTGGTGCGGAGCGAGACGCTCTCGCTCCGCGAGCGCGACTTCGTGGTGGCGGCGCGCGCCATGGGGGCGAGCCACGGCCGCATCCTCGTCCGCCACGTCCTGCCGAACGTCGCGCCGACGCTGATCGCGATCGCCGCCCTCAGCACGTCCGGCGCGATCCTCCTCGACGCGGGGCTCAGCTTTCTCGGGATGGGCGTCCCGCCGCCGACGCCGACCTGGGGCCGCATGATCCAGGAGGCGTCGACCTACTATCGCGTCGCTCCGTGGCTCATGGCGTTTCCCGGGCTCGCCGTCCTCTATGCCGTGCTGACGTTCAACCTGATCGCGTACGGCCTCGCGGACGCGGGGAAGGCGGTGCGATGAGCCGGGCGCTGCGCGCTGCGCTCGTCCTGCTCGGTCTCCTGACGCTACCGGGCTGCCTGCGCGAGCCGCCGCTCGAGTGGCCGGCGCGAACGCCGGGATCGCAGCACGGCGGCGTCCTGCGACTGGCGGCACCGGACGACGTCCCGACCCTCGATCCGGCGGTCGGCTACGACTCGCGCTCGATGACGTACGAGCAGTTACTCTTCGAGACGCTCCTCACCTACGACGACGCGAACCGCCTGATCCCGCAGCTGGCCGAGCGCTGGACCGTCAGCGACGACCTGCGCGTCCATCGGTTCACGCTGCGCTCCGGCGTCACGTTCTCGGACGGGACGCCGCTCACCGCGGCCGACGCCGCCGGCAGCCTCGAGCGCGTGCTGGATCCGAAGACCCGCTCGCAGGGCGCGGAGTACTACCGCGGCATCCGCGGCGCCGCGGCCTTCGTCGAGGGCAGGGCGCCGCACGTCGACGGCCTCCGGGCGCTGGATGCCACCACCCTCACGATCGAGCTCGACGATCCCGATCCGCTCTTCCTCGACAAGATGGCGCTGCTCTTCGCGGCGGTCGTGCCGGCGGACTACGCGCGCCGGCTCGGCGACGACTTCACCGACCAGCCGGTCGGCAGCGGCCCGTTCGTGCTGCGTGAATGGCGCCGCGGCGAGCGTCTCGTGCTCGCGCGGAACCCGCGCTACCGCGTCGCGGGTCGCCCCTTCCTCGACGGCATCGTCGAGCAGTCCGGCGTCAACAGCGAGCTCGCCTGGCTGAAGCTCCTGAGCGACGAGCTCGACGTCGCCGGGATTCCGACCGCGGACTTCCCGGCCGTCCTGCGCAGTCCCGAAGAAGAGCGGCCGGGGCGGCTCGTGAAGGGCGTGTCGCTGTGGACGAGCTTCCTCGGGCTCAACTGCCAGATCCCGCCGCTCGACGATCGCCGGGTACGCCAGGCGCTGAACCATGCCGTCAACAAGGACGACGTGATCGCGCTCTTGAACCGACGCGGCGTCGTCGCGACCAGCATCGTCCCCCCGGGCATGCCCGACTACGTGAGCGACACCCTCGGCTACCCCTACGATCCCGAGCGTGCCCGGACGCTGCTCCGGGAGGCCGGGCAGGGCGGCGGCTTCACGACCGAGCTCTGGACCCAAGGCAGCGACATCGACCTGAAGATCGGCCAGAAGGTCCAGCGCGATCTCGCGGAGGTCGGCGTCACCCTGGAGATCAAACAGGTGACCTGGAGCACGTTCCTCGAGGCGATCCGCGAGCCGAAGCGGGTTCCGCTCTTCGATCTCGGGTGGTCGGCCGACTTCCCGGACCCGAGCAACTTCCTCGACGTGCTCTTCCATTCGAGCCGCTGGGACGCCAACAACCACAGCTTCTACGGCAACCCCGCGTTCGACCGTCTGGTCGAGGGCGCCCGGACGCTGCGCGATCCCGGCGAGCGCCGCCGCCTGCTCCTGCAGGCCGAACGGCTCCTGGTCGAGGATGCGCCGGTGATCCTGCTCTACCACCCGATCAGCTACGTGATGCTGCAGCGGCGGGTGCACGGCTACACCATCCATCCGCTCCTGCCGTCGCGCTTCGCCGACGTGTGGCTGGACCCGGAGCCCGGCAGGACGGATCAGGGCACCGGCGCCGGCTCGTAGGCGCGTTCGCACGGAGGTCCGGCGGCGAACCAATGCCGCCAACGGCCGGCCTCGTCGAGGAGGAGCAGGGACGAGCAGCGCGTGCCGAAGCGTCCGGCGTGCACGCAGATCGCGCCGAGCGCGTCCGGCAGACGCGGATCGAGCGTCAGCGTGTGGTCGGCGACGATGGCGTGGAGCGCGGCGCGGAGGCGCTCCTCGTCGCGATCCTGCACGAAGGCGTCACCGGCCGCCGCGAAGCGGACGTGCGAGCGGGCGATCTTGGGGCAGGTGGGATCGTCGACGTCGAGATTGCTCACCAGATGCAGGCCGGGCGCGAGGGGCGTGAGCCGCATCTCGTCGTCGTGGTTCTGCGCCACCCAGGCGTCGTCGCGATCGGCGACCAGGAGGTTGAAGGCGTTGTACGCGGCGCCGTCGAGCGTGCCGAGCGCGTCCGCGGCGGCGCGCGCCGACTGCGCGGCGAGCGCCAGCATCGGGAGCTCGCCGCGCGAGCGCTTGCTCGCGATCGGCAACGCCTCGGTGCGCCGATTCAGCAGGCCCGCGACGACCCCGTCGGCCGAGATCGCGAGCCACGTGCCGCCGGCGCGGAGGTCGCGGCCGCCGACGATGCGCGGTGCCGTCGCCAGCACCTCCGGATCGGTCGCCTCGCGATCGAGGAACTCGTCGCGGTTGGCGGCGATCACGAGCGGGAAGCCGGGTAGGGCCCGAACGTAGATCGCGAGCGTGAACATGACGGCCTCGTATACACAATTGTCTGAGCGAACTCCCCATGGTAGGTCCACGCCCATGTCGAAATTGTTCGCGTCGATCGAGGACGTCATCGAGCGCTTCGCCGGGCAGCACTACATCTGCTATCGCACCATCGCGACCGTGGTCTACCTGGCGAGCCACCTCCGGAAGCCGATCC
>CAZWAX010000489.1:0-792 GCA_964631985.1 uncultured Polyangiaceae bacterium
GGGCTCGGCGGTGACGAGCTGTGCCGTTCCCGGGGGCACGCGCTCGGCCACGGCAACGCCGGGATAGGCCCCGACGCCGTGCTGACGGGCGGGCAGGGGCGCGGCGAGGATCGCGATGGCCGCGTGCATGCCGCCGCCCGCGGCATCCGCGATGGTCGCGCCCGGCAGCGCCGGCCCGCCGTCCGCGCGTCGGCCGCTCATCGCGAGGAAGCCGCCGTCGGCGAGATAGTTCAGATCGTGCCCCGCCCACGTCGACTGCGGCCCGTCCTGGCCGTAGCCGCTCGTCGAGCAGTAGACGATCGCCGCGTTCACGGCCCGCACGTCCTCGAACCCGATCCCGAGCCGCGCCGCGACCCCCGGTCGAAAGCTCTCGATCATCACCTGGGCCTCGGCCGCCAGCTTCAGGAACGCCGCCCTGCCGCGCGGCGCCTTCAAATCGATCTGGACCCGCCGGGTGCCGCGACCGGCGCTGTAGGTGAAGAACGGCGGCTGGATCTGGACGCCCTGCTTCGCCGGCGTCGGCCCGACCTTCACCACGGCCGCGCCGTAGTCGGCGAGAATCCGCGAGCAGCGCGACGCGGGCCCGACGGTCGAGAGATCGAGCACCGTCACGCCATCGAGGAAGCCGGACGACATCGCCTCAAAAATTCTTCGGCAGCCCGAGCTTCCGGCGCGCGATGATGTTCTTCTGGATCTCGGAGGCGCCGCCGCCGATCGTGTCGATCACGGTGTAGCGGTAGGTCGACTCGGCGCGGCCGCCCAGCGGGGCGCCCGCGGTGCGGACGCGCAGCT
>CAZWAX010000489.1:802-4254 GCA_964631985.1 uncultured Polyangiaceae bacterium
CAGCTGGGCACCGGGACCGATGATGTCCATCGAGGCATTGGCCAGCCGGCGCGAGAGCTCGGTCGCGTAGAGCTTGTACTCCGAGGCCTCGGCCGTCGGCGCCGCCCCGCCCTTCAGCGACGCCGCCACGAAGCGGAGCCCGAGCACGCGGGCGACCTCGGTCTCGGTCACGAGCTGCGCGATGGTCTTGCGGATCACGGGATCGTCGCGCAGCGGCTGGCCGTCGCGCTCTTCGGTCGCCACGTAGTCGAGCAGGATCTCGAGGCGCTGCTCGATCGGCGAGAACGTGAACATCGTGAAGCGCTCCAGGTCGAGCGCTTCGGAGATGTAGTTGAAGCCCTTCCCGCGCTCGCCCACCATGTAGTCGTTCCCGACGTAGACGTCGTCGAGAAAGACCATGTTGGTGATCTCGTCGCCGATCGTCGGCATCGGCGTGACCGTGATGCCGGGGCTGTTCATCGGGACGAGGAACAGGCTGATGCCCTTGTGCTTCGGCGCGTCGGGATCGGTGCGGGCGCCGACCCAGTACCACTCCGCGAAATGCGCCGAGGTCGTGAACATCTTCTGGCCGTTCAGCCGCCAACCGTCGCCGTCGCGCGTCGCCTTGAGGGCCATGGCCGCGGCATCCGAGCCGGCCTGCGGTTCGCTGTAGCCGACCGCGAACTCGACCTCGTTGGCGAGGATCTTCGGCAGGAACTCGCGCTTCAGCTTGTCGCTGCCGTGGCGCATGATCGTCTTCCCGACGATGCCGACGCCCTTCCCGATCTGCGGAGCGCCGACCGCCGACAGGCGCTCGTTCAAGAGATACTCGTAGACGCCGCTCTCCTCCTTGCCGTGCCACTCCTTCGGCCAGGTCATCCCGAGCCAGCCCTGCTCGCCGATCTTCTTCATGAAGGCGCGCCGCTTCGGCGTGTCGCAGATCTGCGCCATGTTCTCGCGCGTGACGTCCATCACCTCGGGATCGCGGTTCTGCGCGATGAAGGTCTCGACCTTGGTGACGAACGCTCGCTCGGTCTCGGAAAACTCGAAGTTCATGGCCTTCCTTCCCCTTTTGGCCCCGTGCGCTTCAGGCGCTCCGCGCCTGAATGCTCCGATGGCCCTCGGCGCCCGGAGTCAATCCGGGCGCCTCGCAATCAACTAGCATCGAGCGTCCAGCACGGGAGTGGCGTCCCGGCCTGGTCGTGGAATCGCAAGCGCACGCGCCGGCCGGTCTTCACGCCCTCGGCGCTCCCATCGGTCTGACATACCCGACCCGCGCCGTCGACGAGATACCCGAGGAGCCGAACGCCCTCGTCGAGCGTCACCAGGAGCACCACGAACGGCACCATCGCCGCGAAGGCCGGGAGCGTTGGCGGCCGGAGCACGGTCCACGACGCGATGAGCCCGTCGCCCGAGACCTTCGTCCACACCGGACCGGGCGTCTGGCACGACGAGCAGATGGGACGCGGCTGCCAGAGCCACGTGCCGCAGGCGCCGCAGCGTTGGATGTGGAGCTCGCCGCGCTCGCAGGCGTCCCAGAACGGCTGCGTGTCCTGGTCGACGACCGGGATCGGGAATCCCGCGCTCGGGTCCGGCGTCACCACGGCTCCTTCGAGAATACGATGGCGCCGGTCGGGACGACGTTGCCGCTGGTGACGAGCGAGTGGGTCACGTCCGGGGCCTGCGTCGTCGAGGTGCCGCGCACCTGGCGCACGCCTTCGACGAGCAGATTGAACCCGTGAACGTACGCTTCCGAGAGGCCGCCGCCGCTCGTGTTGTAGAGCGGGCACGCGTCCGACTGCATGAAAGCCGGCCCCTCGCCCTCGGCGCAGAAGCCGTACTCCTCGAAGCCGAGGGGGATCTGCGGGGTGAAGGCGTCGTAGAACTGGACGACGTCCATGTCCTTCGGCGCCAGGCCGGTGTTCCTCCAGAGCTCGGGGGCAACGTAGCGCGACGGGGTCACTCCGAGCTCGGCACCGTAGTAGAACGTCATCGCCGTCATCTGCGGACCCGAGCCCATCCCGAACCCGGTGACGTAGGCGGGCGTGATGCCCAGGTCGGCGGCACGCTCGGCGGTGGTCAGCACCATGGCGATCGCGGCGTCGGTCTCGAGGCAACAGTCGAAGAGCCGGAGCGGATCGGCGATCAGACGCGAGCCCAGATAGTCGTCCATGGTCATGGGCTTCTGCATCAGCGCGGCGGGGTTCCGGCGCGCGTGCTCGCGTTGGGTGACGGCGACGCGGCCGAGGTCCTCCGGTTTCCAACCGTATTTCTCGATCCAGAAGCGGGTGTGGAGCGCCATGCCGTCGACCGGCCGCACGATGTGGTAGGGCCGTTCGAACTGATCCTGCCCGACCGCGTGGAGCTGGCTCACCCACGGGCGTCCCCCCGAGGAGCGATTGCGGGCCCGCCAGGTGACGACGACGTCGGCCAGCGAGCTCTCGATCGCGAGCGCCGCGTGCGCAATCGTCGGCGCGCCCGCCCCGCCGCCGTAGTCGACCTCGCCGAAGGCCCGCAGGTTGTCGATGCCGAGGACGCGGGCCATCTCCATCTCGGTCGTGTTCTCCCACACGAACCGGTACATCGCGTCGACGTCCTTGACGGTGAGACCGGCGTCGGCGAGCGCGCCGAGGATCGCCAGGCCGCCGGCATGACGCTCGGTCATCCCGATGTTCTTCGAGAACGGCAGGGCATGGATACCGACCACGGCCGCCTGACGGTGGCGCTGGACGCGAGCCGGTCGGGTCATGGCGTGGAGCTCGAAGGTGCGTGCATGCGTTTGATTGAAAAGCGAAGTTGCGCGAGTCTAGAGTCGACTCGATGCTTAGAGCCTACTCCAAGTCGGAGGGAACCGGCAAGCGCCGGGGGCGCCACGACGACCCGCGGGCCGTGCCCCGCGGCCCCGACTACGCCGCCGCGTTGCCGCAGTCCCTCGGTCATGCGGGCGCGAACGGCAGCACGCTTCCCGACCGACATCCGGCCCTCGCCGCCGCGGCAGCGGGCCTGATGCATCTCACGGGGCACGCCGACGGTCCGCCGGCGGCGACACCGGGCGATCTCGTGGCGTGCGCACGTGGCGCCCTCGCGGCGTTCGCGGCGCTCGTCGCCGAGGCTGATGACGCCGCGTCTGCCCATGCGGAGTCGCAGCTGCGTGGTCTCGACGGCGCCGCACTGCTCGGAGAGCGCGCCGCCGTGCTCGGGCTCGGACGACGCGGCACGACCTCCGCCGGGGGACACTGTCGTCTCGTCCGCGCCCGCGACGGCTGGATTGCCGTCAACCTGCCGCGCCCGGACGATCTCGCGACCGTCCCCGCCTGGCTCGAGTGTGTCGCCGACGATCCGTGGGACGCGATCGTCGCGGTCGCCGCCGACCGACCCGTCGCGCCGCTGGTCGCGCGCGCCCGTTTGCTCGGTCTCGCGGTCGCCGCCGCCGCGGCACCGATCGCGACACCGCCGCCGTGGTACCGGTTCGG
>CAZWAX010000490.1:0-4236 GCA_964631985.1 uncultured Polyangiaceae bacterium
CAACAACGTCGCCAAGCAGCACGGCGGTTACTCCGTGTTCGGTGGCGTTGGTGAGCGCACTCGCGAGGGCAACGATCTCTGGGCCGAAATGAAGGAGTCGGGCGTCATCTCGAAAGCGACGCTGGTGTACGGGCAGATGAACGAGCCGCCGGGCGCCCGAGCCCGCGTCGCGCTCTCCGCACTGACCGCTGCCGAGTATTTTCGCGACGCGGAAGGCAAAGACGTGCTGCTCTTCATCGACAACATCTTCCGTTTCACGCAGGCGAATTCCGAGGTGTCGGCCCTCCTCGGTCGCATGCCATCGGCCGTCGGCTATCAACCGACGCTCGCGACCGACCTTGGTGAGCTGCAGGAACGCATCACGTCGACCAAGAAGGGCTCCATCACGTCGGTCCAGGCGATCTACGTGCCCGCCGACGACCTGACCGACCCGGCGCCGGCGACCACGTTCGCCCACCTCGACGCCACGACCGTGCTTTCGCGTCAAATCGCGGAGCTCGGTATCTACCCCGCCGTGGATCCGCTCGACTCCACCTCCCGGATTCTGGATCCGACCGTTCTCGGCGAGGAGCACTACCGAACCGCGCGCGCCGTCCAGGAGATCCTGCAGCGGTACAAGGACCTCCAGGACATCATCGCGATTCTCGGCATGGACGAGCTCTCGGAAGAGGACAAGCTCACCGTCGCGCGGGCGCGCAAGGTGCAGCGATTCCTCTCGCAGCCTTTTCACGTGGCCGAGGCTTTCACCGGAAAGGCGGGCGTCTACGTCAACATCAAGGACACCATCAAAGGCTTTCAAGAGATCGTCGACGGCAAGCACGACGACATCCCGGAGCAGGCGTTTTATATGCAAGGGACGATCGAAGACGTCATCGAGAACGCCAAGCGGATGGCGGCCTAGTCAGCAGGAAACATGGCCACGAGCTTTCGACTTCGTATTGTCACGCCCGAGCGCCTGCTCATCGACGAAGAGGTCGAGGAGGTCATCGCGCCCGGAGCGGCCGGTGAGTTCGGCGTCCTGCCGGACCACATCACGTTTCTGACCACGCTGGCGCCTGGTCGGCTGATCTATCGTTCCGGCGCACAGCGTCACGTCATCGCTATCTTCGGCGGCTATGCCGAGGTGGTCGACAACGTGATGACCGTTCTCGCGGACGGGGCGGAGCCGGCGCGTCAGATCGATCTCGAGGCGGCGAAGCAGGCGCAACACGAAGCCGAAGGCACCCTCGAGAAGATCGACGTCGATGCGCCCGAGTTCGTGATCGCGCGCCGGGCTCTCGATCGACAAACGGCGCGCGTCGCCGCCGCCTCCGAGAAGCCGTAGTCCCCCCGCCCACCGTTCAGTCGCGGGTGTACCACCAGGCCCACGCGATCAGCACGACTTGAAACGGCAGCCGTACCCAGTTCCACACCCCGAATCCTTGCGTGTTGCCGAAGAGCGGCACGTCGTGCAGCGCGATGTGAAGATTCGCGGGAAAGATCGCGATCAACATGAGGATCAGCCCCCATGCCGCGATCGGGCGGAGCGAGGGTACCAACATCGCGAGTCCGAGGCCGATCTCAGCCATCCCCGAAACGTAGATCAGCATGCGATGCCACGGAAGGTACGGCGGCATCATCGGCATGTAGACGTCGGGCTGGATGAAGTGATTGGTGCCCGCAAGCAGGTAGAAGATCACCAGCACGTAGAGCAGCACCGACTTGATCATCGGGCGCTCGGAGAAGGTGCCGGCGCTTCCACGGGGAGGCGAAGGTTTCGCACCACCTGTCCCGGTCGGCCGATGGCGGGAAGCTCGCTACCGTCGATGGACAACGTCACCCCGCCGGCATTGCCGACCGTGAGGGAGAAGCGTCCCGCGCTCCACGTCCGCGACTCGCCCGCCCGCAGCAGATATTGTTTGGCTTGCTGATCGTCGAGCGCGAGGGCGAGCCAAGCATCTTCCTTCGCGGAGATCACCAGTTCGTGCGCACCCGGCACCGCGGTCATCGGCGTTGCCATGGGCGACGCGCCCGAGGGCATAGGGCCCACTTCGGTTGGAGGCGCGCTGGCGGGCGATTCCGCGATCGTTGCTACGGGCGTGGTGTCGACGACTGGGGTCGACGTAGCGTCGAGCGCTGCGACCAACGTGCTCGTGTCGTCCGGCGGCGACTCCTCGAATGCCGGTCGCTCGCTCGTCTGGCGCAAGAGGAGCATGGCGGCAACCGCAATCGTGAGCAGCACGGCGAGCGGCTTCCAGAGCGCTGCATAGCGTGGCCGATACGCCAGTCGGATCGGCGGGCTGCCCTCGCCCGGCATCTGCTGCACCATGCCGAGAAACTCGGGCAGCAGTCCTTCCGCGTCGATGCCTACGAAAGTCGCGTACTTCCGGAAGAACGGAATGAGATACAGCTCGTCGGAGATACCAACCTGCACGTTCGGCTCGCCCTCGAGCAGTCGCAGGTACTGCATCGGTACGCCGGCTTCGGCCGACGCTTGCTCGAGTGACAACCCGCGCTGCTCGCGCGCACTCCGGAGCGTGTCGGCGATCCGATTTCGCTCGAACATGGTCCGGGACCATACCGACGGGACGCGCGGTTCGCCAGCGTTTCCCCGTGTAGAGACAGGCGCTTAGCTTGTATTTGACTCGCCGCGGCGACAATACTAAACGTTCAGTATGTCGCAACGGACCGAGGCCGCCACGGCTCCTGCATCGGGACCACGTCCGAGGTCCGGCGGTCGCGGGCGCAAAGAGCTGATGGCGATCGCCATCGATTGTTTCGCTCGCTACGGCTACCAGGGCACGACGATCGATCGCATCGCCGGCGCGGCCGGCGTCACCAAGGGCGCGCTCTACTACCACTTCCGCGACAAGGAAGAGCTGCTATTCGAAGCCGTCCAGGATCGCATCACGGAGTTCGAGCAGCGGATCGTGAGCGGCGTCGACCCGGCAAGCGATCCCGCCGGCGCACTCCGTGAGATCGCTCGCGTGTGTGTCCACATCGCGACCAAGAACAACCTCCGTCGCTTCATCCTGACGCTCATGGTCGAGGCCCTCGACACCAATCCACGCCTTTCCGAAGCCTTCCGAGGCATCCTCCGGCGCTTTCGCAGCTACCTCGCTGGGATCGTGCGCGTCGGGCAGGACCAAGGCCTCTTTCGGCGTGACGTCGAGGCTTCGCTCGCGGCGCAACTCTTCGCCGGCGGTGTCATAGGCGCCGAGCTTCAGCACTATCAAGATCCGGATCGCGTCGATCTCGCGGTCGCCATGGAGGGCGTCGTCGCGCAGCTGATGGCGCTGTTGACCCCGGTGACTGCCAGTACGTCGACGCGACGCACTACACGCAAGGAGTCCTAGATGATCAACTTCGAGCTCGACGAGGATCAGCAACTGATTCGTGACACCGTCGTCAGTTTCGCGCGCGACGAGGTTCGTCCCCATGCCCGCGAGGCCGATGAAAAGGGCCACGTCCCAGCGGAGCTGGTGCAGAAGGGATGGGAGCTCGGCCTCGTCCAGAGCGTGATACCGGAGGAGTTCGGCGGTTTCGGCAACCCCCACTCGGCGATCACGGGTGCGGTCGTCGCGGAGGAGCTCGCCTACGGGGACCTCTCGATCGCGATGCACCTGCTGGCGCCTCGCCTGGTGACCGTGCCACTTCTGGAGTTCGGCTCGGTCGCGCTCAAAACGTCCGTGCTTCCGAAGTTTTGCGGCGAGCGATTCGAGGCGGCATCCGCGGCCGTCATGGAGCCGCGCATGGATTTCGACGCCATGGCGCCGGCCACGCTGCTCAAGCGCGACGGCGACGACTATACGCTGAGCGGCGAGAAGTGCCTGGTCCCTCTCGGGAGCGAGGCGCGACACTTTCTCGTCATCGCGAGCCTCGCGAACGGCAGCGGCGAGTCGCATCCGCAGGCGCTCCTCGTCGATCGCGAGACTCCGGGCCTGACAGTCGGTGAGCGCGAGCGGAACATGGGTCTCAAGGCGCTGATGACCACCCGTCTGACGTTCGATGGTTGCAAGATCCCGCGCGAGCAGCTGCTCGACGGTGGCGACGGCTCGGTGTCGCGCCTCGCCAATCTGTGGCGGGTCGCCCAGGCCTCGATGGCCGTCGGCGTCGCCCGCGCTGCCTACGACTACGCTCGCGACTACGCCAAGGATCGTCGTGCGTTCGGTCAGGCGATCGCTCAGAAGCAGGCGATCGCGTTCATGCCCGCCGGGATGGCAATGGAAGTCGACCCCATTCGCCTCCTCCACCTGG
>CAZWAX010000491.1:0-4217 GCA_964631985.1 uncultured Polyangiaceae bacterium
ATCACCAAGGACTACGTGATCTTCATGCTGGCCCCGGTCGTGTTCGACTTCGCGAACGTCGCGACCAACGGCAGCCTCTTCTCGTGGCAGCCCGAGCGCGGCGCCAAGCTCGGCGTCATGCCGCGGAGCGGCGGCAACGCCGACGTGAAGTGGTTCGACATCGACCCCTGCTTCGTCTTCCACCCCATGAACGCGTACGCCGAGAACGGCGTGATCACGCTCGACGTCGCGCGCTATGAGCAGTTGCTCTTCATGGATCCGAAAGCGGCGCGCGATCCCGGCTGGCGCGACAAGAACGTCGCCCGCCTGCACCGTTGGACGATCGACCTCGCCAAGGGCACGGTCGGTTCGACGCCGCTCGACGACGGCGACGGCGAGTTCCCGCGCGTCGACGAGCGCCGGCTCGGCCGGAAGCACCGCTTCGGCTACATGGCACTCACCGGTCCCGAGGGGAACGCGTCCGGCATCCCGCTCTGGACGTCGGTCCGTAAATTCGACCTCGAGCGCGGGACCTCGGAGACGCGGCACTTCGGCGCCGGGAACGGCGTCGGCGAGCCGCTCTTCGTCCCCAGGCATGGGGCTGCCGACGAAGACGACGGCTACGTCCTCGTGCTGCGCTACGATCCGTCGCGCGACGCGAGCGCATTCTTCGTGCTCGACGCCCGCGACATCGCCGGCGACCCGCTCGCCGAGATCCGCGTACCGCACCGTATTCCCTACGGCTTCCACGGCAACTGGGTGCCGGCGGCGGGCTGATCAGCCATCGAGGCGCTGGGCTCGACGTGCACGCGCGCGTCGGGCCCAGCGCTCGGCCCATGTGTTGAGCGGCATCAGGAGCGACCCGAGCGCGTGCCCGTCGGGCGTCAGCACGTAGCCCCCGCCCGCCCGCAACTCGACGACCCCCGCGTCGCGAAGCTCACGCAGCCGTTCGTTCAGCACGGTGGGGGATACGGCGTCGCACCGTTCCTGCAAGGCGCGGAACGGCAGCGCCCCGTCGCGCAGCTCCCACAGCACCCGCAGCGTCCAGCGCCGGCCGAGCCAGTCGAGCACGTGCATGATCGGCCGGCCCGTGCGTGAGCCTCGGCTCGAAGCGGCCGGGCGCCCGGTCGCGCTCATGCGTCACCTTGTGCTAGCCACGAGAGACTCATACGCTACGGAATCCGTAGCACGAGGAGGATCCCGATGGACAGCCCCCGCATCCCCCCGGTCGAGCCGCCCTACGACTCGGACGTCATGGAAGAGCTCGCCCGCTGGATGCCGAAGGGGGCGCCCGTCGAGCCGCTCGCGCTCTTCCGCACGTTGGCGCAGCACCTCCCGCTCGCGCAGGCCATGCTGCCGCTCGGCAAGTATCTGTTGGGACGCAAAGCCGCGCTCGGCATCCGCGAGCGCGAGCTCGTCATCCAACGCGTCTGCGCCCGGCTCGGCTGCGAGTACGAGTGGGGCGTCCATGCGACCTTCTTCGGCGCGCCGGCGGGCATCGACGAGAAAACCATGAAAGCGACCGTGCTCGGGCGGCCCGACGACAAAGTCTGGCGCGGCACGGACGCGCTCCTGGTGCGCCTGGTCGACGAGCTGCACTATGGTGCCTGCGTCTCGGATGCGCTCTGGACCGAGCTCGCCGCGCACTACACGCCGCCCCAGCTGCTCGAGATCCTCGTGCTCGCCGGCTGGTACCACGTGATCGCGTTCGTCGCGAACGGCGCCGGCGTCCAACGCGAGCCCTGGGCCGCGCGCTTCCCGCCGCTGTAGTCGCAAACGAGCGGGCATGGCGGACCACCGTCTTCGCCGACCCACTCGGAGACGGGTGGCTACCGCTTGCTACCCTTGATCGATTGCTTCGACGCGAGCTTCGTGGTGCCGTTGCGCTTGGTTTCGATCGAGTTCAACGTCTTGATCGTCGTCGGGACGGTCGCCTGCAGGCTCAAGAATTCTATGCCGAAGTTGTCGGCGAAAAGAGAAACCAACGTCTCGGCGGGAGACGTATTCTTGGTCTTGCTCTTCGCGACATTCTCCCATTCGACGGTCGCAGGCTGGTTGAGCTTCTGGCTTGCGGATACTTTGGCCGTCAGCTTCAACTTGCCTTTGTCCCACCGCATCTTGATGCTGCGTTTCCACTCGATGTCGTTGAACACCTCCGTCGTCGTGAACTTCACGGACGTATCCCCGATCTCGTAGTCCGGATCGTCGGTGAGTCGAAACGAGCTGGAAGGTCCGAGCGGAAAGCTCCCTTGGATGAGGGTATTGGGGCCCAATCCACTGGCCTCGATGGGAGCGATGTCCGCTTCCAGGCCGGTGGTCAGCGAGAACCGAAAGGTCGTGTCGCTGAGGCCGCCGAGCGGCGTCCGCGTATGGGTTTCCTTGACGGAGAGTTGCTGGGCGACTTTGCACTTGGTGATCGTTCCAGCTTCGGAGCGGCCGCCGATCGCGACGCAGATCCCTACCATCACGACGACCGACGACAGATAGTTCATTGGGGCAGGTTTCCGATCGCATACGAATAGACGCCGTCATACCCGCCGCGCGTGCCGGCGATGATGATGCGGTTGACGAAGGGCTGGCGCACCGTGAAGGCCTCCTGCACCGGGATCGCGTTGAGCAGGCTGGCCAACTGCAGTTGCATGCCAGTCGCCGGGTTCATGCGCTCGAAGAACAGGGTGCCGCCCGCCGAGACCGGACCCTTGCGCCAGGTGAAGAAAATGTTCCAGGCATCGGTCGTCGCGTCGAACAGCTCCACGGCGCTGTTCGCCCAGGCGACGGGGGTGCCGGTCTGTGAAGTGTCGGACGTGTCATTGACCTTGCTCCACGGCACGGTGCCGTCCCAATTGAGGCGGGCGCTGTAGACGCCGCTCGTCTGGTTGCTGAACACCGAGCCCGTCATGACGAAGCCCGTGCCGGTGTTCTCGAGCGGCACGATCTCTTCGAACTCACTGTAGGTGTACGCCGAGGTGTCGGGCGAGACCGGAAGATCGACGACCCTCGACCACACGACGTTGAACGCGCTGTCGACGCGCGTCGCGCGGCGGTTGGTGCTGCCGATGACGTAGCCACCGCCGCTCGCCGGCTGGACCGTCCAGCCAAAGCCTGAGATCGGCAGCACGACGAACGTATCCAGCTCCCCGGAGGATTTGAACTTCACGATGGCAATGTCGCCGCCATTGTCGGTGCCGACGGCGATGTACCCGCCGTCAACCGCCTGGCAGGCACCGCCGAACTGCGAAATGCTCGCGTCCAGAGGGCCGAAGCGCTCGAGCGTACGCTCGCCGGCCTTGTCGATCTGCAGCGTGTAGTACGCCTTCACGCCATTGAGCGTGCCGGTGGTCGCGATGAAATAGCCGCTCGGGTTGCTCGGCGCGCCGATGCTGGTGAATGACTTCCAGAACGTCTGGAGTTGCGTGAAACCATGCTGAGCCGTCGGGTGCGTACGGGTCCACTGGTGCTGGCTGTAGTCGTTGAAGCCGGTCACGTACGTGTCGGTGGCACTGGCTTGAAAGAACTTGGTGCCGACGATTACGTGGCCGCTGGGGTAGTTCGTCAGTGCTTTCCAACCGGAGTGGTTGACTCCCTCGACCCAGACGTAGGTGTTTTCGCGAATCCCAGCGGGAGCAACCGTCAGCGCTTCTCGCCCATCGGGGGCGCGAACGAGGGAGGCTGGAGGTTGAGCAGCCCGGGGTTGTCGTGGGTGCGCATCTCCATCGTCCGCCAAGGGCTGACCCCGGAGGGACCCGATCAGGAAGATTGCGGCGCACCCAGTCACCAGGATCGTAGTTTTCGTCACGGTGCTCCGGTCATGCATTTGATGTCGACGACTCGCGGCGCATAGTCCCTCCCTGCCGAAGAAGTCAATCACGATCGACGACGACGGATTGACCGCGGTGGCGCCTCGGTTTACCACCTCGGTCGCTCGACGAGAGGAGACACACCATGCGCTTGGGCCTCACCATCGGTTACTCCGGAGCGAAGATGGCGCTCGACATGCCGCTCATCGAGGAAGCCGACCGGCTCGGATTCCATTCGGTCTGGTCGGCGGAGGCCTACGGCTCCGATGCCGTCACGCCGCTCGCGTGGATCGCGGCGCGGACGAAGCAGATCCACGTCGCGAGCGGCATCCTGCAGATGCCGGCGCGGACGCCCGCGATGACCGCGATGACGGCGACCACGCTCGACCAGCTCTCGGGCGGCCGCTTCCTGCTCGGGCTCGGCGTCTCCGGGCCGCAGGT
>CAZWAX010000492.1:0-4211 GCA_964631985.1 uncultured Polyangiaceae bacterium
GCTGTCGAAGATCTGCAGGACGCTGTCGCCGAGAAACCCGTCGGGGTAGAGGTCGCCGGCCCCGAGCGGGTCGGCGGGGTCGGCCCGGCGGAGAAAGACGTCGACCACACCGTTGGTGTCGTTGTCAACGAGGTCGCTGGCGCCGCTCGCGAAGGCGATCCCGTCCGCCGCCTTCTGGAACCCGACGTTGGCGGGATTCCCGGCATCGCCGGCGCTCTGGTCGCCCGCCGAGTCGACGTTGACGCGCGTCGTGCTCCGGGTGACCCGGTCGTACACGAAGAGGTCGGTGGCGCCGTTGGTGTCGTTGGACACGAGGTTGGTCGCGTCCGACGTGAACACCACATAGCGGCCGTCCTCCGAAACGCGCCGAATGCTCGACGGTCCGTCCGCCTGTCCGCCGCCCGTCGCGACGCTGACCCGCTCGACGGCGCGGGTGGGCACGCCGTCCCGCACCGAGACGACGAAGACGTCGGCGGCGCCGTTGGTGTCGCCGGGGACCAGATTCGTGGCGTCGCTCTCGAACGCCACGATCTGGTCGGGGTTGAAGGCGTCGCCGTCGGCCGCGATATAGGGCCGCCGCGACGGCCCGTTCGCCTGCGTGCCGCCGGGGCCGACGCTCACCCGCGTGGTGAAGACGTCGAAGAACGTATAGCCCGCCAGGAAGATGTCCGTGACCCCGTTGTCGTCGTCGACGACGAGGTTCGTGGCATCGCTCTCGTACGCAACCCAGGGGAAGGGAAGCCCTAAGACGTGGGAGGTCGGCCGCCGCGACGGCCCGTCCGCCGGGCCGCCGCCGGCCGCGGCGCTGACGAGGGTCAGGATGTTCACTGAGCCGCCAAACGAGAAGCCGAAGAAGTTTTCGAAGACGTCCGTCACACCGTTCGTGTCCCCAACGACGAGATTGGTGGCGTCGCTTTCGAAGACCAACTTGTCGCCTTCTCGCCGCTCGATGTTCCGCGAATCGCCGCCGGTCGCGGCGAAGCCGTTCTCGTCCACGTTGAAGCGCCGATTCACCCCGCTCCTCCGACCGAACACGTCGACGAGGCCGTTCCCGTCCGCCGCCGCGAGCAGGTTGCTCGCGGCGCTCTCGAACACGACGTCGCCGCCCCACCGCCCCGGGTTGGTGGAGGCGCCGTTCGCCTCGACGTTGAGGGGACCGACGCTCAGGCGCGCGATGCTGCCGTCGCTCATGTTCTTCTCGAAGACGTCGGTCGCCGCGTTGCCGTCGCCCGCCACGAGATTCGTCGCGTCGCTCTGGAAGTGGACCGTCCCGTTGAGCGGCGCGGCCGGGTTCGTGCTGTCGCCGCCCACGGCCTCTGCCCCGACGCTCGTCGTGCTGACGCGCTCGGTGATCTTCGCGGCGCGTTCGAGCTCGGAGCCGCGGAACACGACGAGCCCGTTCGAGACGACGAGCGCGCGATCGTTGATCACCGGGGCCGCATCGACGGTCAGCGGCGGGAGGCCGTCGGTCAGCTCGGACGGTCCAATCTCGAAGACGCGCAGCATTCCGTCTTCTTGGTCGCCGTCGCCGTTGATGTCGCAGCCTTGACCCGACTCGGACTCGACGAACGCGAGGACGCCGTTCTCCCTGGCGGCGGCCGGGAGGAGGAGCGGCGGCGACGAGACGCGGAGGACCGAGCGGCCGATCGCGCCGGGATCGAGGCCGCACCCCGGCGTGGGACCGAGCGGTTGAATGAGACCCGTGTTCGGCTCGCGCAGGGTCACGATCAGATCGCTCTCGTCGCCGTCGCCGTTGCGATCGACCAGGTCGATGCGCTCGGAGAGGGCGAGCTCACCGAGCTCGTTGCGCGCGACGAGACCCTCGAGCGGCACCGGCGGGCCGGCGGCGAGCTTGTAGCCGACGCAGGGCCCGCTCGGACACGAGCCGGGCGTGCAGGCGAGCGACGTATCGTTCTGGCAGACGCCGTCGGCGAGCGCCGTCCGCGCGATCACGGCCGGTCCCGTGCCGCCACCGACGACGAGGCCGCTGACGTCGAAGATCGCGTCGCCGCAGCCGCCGCCGGGACACTGCACGTCGCCAAGGCAGACTGAGCCCTCGGCACTGCCACCGACGCAGAGCGCGTCGCCGCAGGTCCCCTCGGGGCAGTCGCCGTCTTTGTTGCAGACGTCGCCGTCGTTGGCGCCGCCACTGCACGCGCCCGGCACGTCGCTCCGGCGTGCCAACCGAAGAATCGTGTACGGCGCGTCCGTCGAGCCGAACAGCGTGAGACCCGCGCCAACGCTCTTCGGCTCGAAGACCGGAGCGATCGCGCGTCCTTCCGGGGAGAACGAGCGGACGAACGAGGGAGGTGCTGCGATCGGGAGCGCGAACGTCGCTTCGATCAATCGTGCCGCGGGAATGCCGTCGAGCTCTTCGCGGATGCCGTCCCACACGACCGGCATCAGGAGATTCCCGCCGGCGTCGACGGCGGCCCGGATCTCCTGCGCTCCGAGGAGTGAGTCGCACGGCGGAGATTCGTCGATGCACTCGCGTGCGTATTGGTTCGGCGGCGGGAGTGCGGTGAAGGCGGGGAAGACCCGGCTCGGGACGCGGGGCTCGCAGGCACCGGCGTCTTGGAAGAGATCGTCGATGCAGGCGAGGGCGTCCGGGGCCGTCGTGCACGTGGAGACGCCGCAGGGGAGCGGATCGCCGCTCGCGGTCACGATGATGCGGGCGTTGCCGGCGAGCGTGCGATCGTCGTCGTCGGGCGCGCAGGTGCCACCCGTGCAGTCGCCGTCGACGCTACACGGCTGCCCGGCATCGCTGCCGCCGCTGCATCGTGCGTCGGTGTCCGGAAAACGAAAGCGGAGATTGCGGACGCCGCTCTGCTCGATGACCTCGAGACCCGCCGCGGCTCCGCTCACGCAGAAGGCCGCGGCCCCGGTGTCGAGGGCCGCTTCGCAGGCGCCGAGCTGCGGCGCGATCGCGCTGCAGTCGGGCGCGGCGGTGAGCACGACCGCGTTCGTCGGACCCGACGGCGGCGTGAACACCACGGTAACGGTGTGGTCGGCGGCGCTCGCCGTGAGCCCCACGGATTGATCGCAGGGCCTCAGGCCGATCTCGACCGGCTCTCCCGGACCAGCGAACGGCCGATCGACCACGCCCAGCGCGCCGATGAATTGGCCGCGCTGGCCGGGAATCAGGTTGCAGCCCGCATGCGCGGACGATGCTGCGATCGTGGCCGCCGCAACGGCAACCAGCAGCACGAGCGCTGCGCGGCTCGGGGACAGAAGGGGAGTCTTCGCGTCGCAGGGCAAACCAAGGGATCGGCCGAGGAAATGTCGGTGCCGTCGGGGGGGTTGGGGCATGGACATGCGATAGCAATTCACACGCCACATGGGGAGTGCAAAAGCGCCAACATTTTGCCCCGCCGCCTGGCCGAGCTGCCTAGAATAGAGGCGGCACAGTTCGACGTCGCGACCACTGGGACTCGACGGGACGGTCAAGCCGCAGCAGCCGCGGGCCGTCTGAGCAGGTCCAGTTCCTTCAACCAGCCGAGGAGCTGGTTCCAACGCGGCACCTAGGGACATTCCTTGCCACGCGTGTAGGCGTCGACCGTCGACCCTCGGTCCGAGGTTGACGTTTTCGCCGCTCCGGCAGCGTCGAGCAGGCTTAGCTGAGCGCCCGCCTCGGCCTCTCGAGGAAGCGTCATAGTGCTGCTGGATCATCGCGAGCGACGGACCGATGTTCTCGGCGATGACACTGCACAAGCTCGCCAGCAGCATCGAGGCATTGGCGGCGGAACGGCCGCTGCTCATCATCTTCGAGGACGTGCAGTGGAGTGACTATGCGACGCTCGACCTGTTCTCCGTGCTCGCGCAGCGCCGCGAGCCGGCAACGCTCGCGATCCTCTGCACGGTGCGTCCGAGCGACGCGATCGCCAGCGGACATCCCGTCACCGGCGTCCGGCGGGAACTGACGCGCAAGGGACTCTGCCGCGGACTTGTACTGCCGTTCGCCCACAGCTCGGGAAGTTGACTAGACGTCTGGGACCGCTAAAGCCGCGAGGCGGCCCTCGCCGTGACACGACCAGCATCGGCCGGATTTCACGCGCGCCGACGGAGACGACATGCGACGACTGATGGCAATTGGGTGGGCACTGGCTCTGCTACTGGGAAGCGCGAGGACGACGCACGCGATAGTGGTACCGCTGGACCAGCCTGCGAGCGTCGGCTCGCAATTGCTCTTCTACTACGACACACGCGAAGGT
>CAZWAX010000493.1:0-4196 GCA_964631985.1 uncultured Polyangiaceae bacterium
ACATCCCCGTGAAGGTGCTGCTGCTCAACAACCTCGGCGACGGCATGGTCCGCCAATGGCAGGACCTCTTCTATACGGGTCGCTACGCCGGCACCGACAAGAGCCTGCACAAGAAGGACTTCATCAAGGCCGCCGAGGCCGACGGCTTCCCGTTCGCGCGCCGCGTGAGCGAGATGAAGGACGTGCGGCCGGCGCTCGAGGCGTTCTGCGCCGCCAAAGGTCCGGCATTCCTCGAGGTCATGACCGACACCCACGGCCACGTCTACCCGATGGTCGGGCCGGGCATGAGTTACAAGGAAATGATCACCGGCAAGTGGATCCCGAGCCGCGAGCACCCCAAAGACGAGCCCGAGGGCGGCGGCACGCCGACCGGATACTTCTGATCCCGTACCACTGCTGATTCCGTCTGGCGGTGATCCGGTGGCTACTCGAAATCGAGGACGAGGTTGTACTCGCGGCCGATGTCGAAGATGGTCGTCTTCTTCGGCTTCATCTTGGCCGCCAGCTGCTCGACTTCGCTCCGCGAGTAGAAGCGGATGTAGCAACGGAAGAGCGTGTAGCGCAGGTAGCGCTGTGGAGTGAGGATGTGCCAGCGCTTCGGGATGCTCACGAACACGCGCCGTTTAGCCGCTCGGACGAGCGCGCGCAGGGCTGCTTCCGGATCCTTCTGGTAGTCGAAGAAGCCGATCGCGATCGCGTAGTCGAAGCTCTTCTCGGGCACCTGATACGTCAGGAGATCGCCGAGCTCGAAGCGGCAGACGTTGCCGACGCCTTCCTCAGTCGCCTTCTGGCGCGCCAGGTCGAGCATGGTCGGACTGAAGTCGATCCCGAGGACCTGCGACGCGCCCGCCTTGGCGGCTGGGATGGCGTAGCGCCCGCCCCCGCACCCGGCGTCGAACATCGAGCGTCCCTGCATCGGCGCCAGTGCCTCGAAGGTCTTCTCGAAGCGAATCCGCATTTCCTTGCGGAGACTGGTGTCGATGTAGCGGGCGAGCGGTCCCTTGCCGCCCTCTTCGTAGATATGGTCGAAATCGCGGGCGTAACCTTCGAAAAAGTCACGCGCTCCGCCGTCTGCGCCGCTCGCCGAGCGATCCATGGATGCCGTTGCCATGCGGTGTGTGTACCGAAAAACCCCGACGCTCGATAGAGCGCAATTGCGTTCGCGGGCCCTAATTTCGACGGCGCGGGAGCGTCGAGGTCGTCGGCGCGGCCGCGGTGGTGCAACTGCGCTCGGATGCGCGCGAGGAGGTCGCGTGAGTTCAGGGGCTTGGTGACGAGCTCGCCCACGCCGAGTCCGATGGCCGCACCGGCGCCGACAATCGGGAAATGCCTGGAAGCCCGACGGATCTCGCCTGACCCCGAACGACGGCGTCAGTCGTCCGCCGTGACGACCCCGGTCCGGATGGCGTAGCGGACGAGGCCGGCGACATCGTGGATGTCGAGCCGCTCCATGAGCTGGGCCCGATGGGTCTCGACGGTCTTGGCGCTCACGTCGAGGATGCTGGCGATCTCCTTCGTCGACTTGCCTTCGGCGATCAGCTGGAGAATTTCGCGCTGGCGCGCTGTCAGCGTTTCCAGGCGACCCTCTGCCCCGGTGCCCGTGCGCCGCACGTGGTCGCCGACGACGTGTCGGGAGACCGCCGGACTGAAGTAGGTTTCGTTCCGCGCCACCGCGGCGACCGCGATCTCGAGCTCGGCCCGCCCGGCATCCTTGAGGAGATACCCCGCGGCTCCCGCGCGCAGGGCCTGGAGCACGTATTCCTCGTCGGTGTGCACCGACAGCATCACGACGCGGGTCTGCGGGAAGTCCTTCACGATGCGCGTGGTCGCCTCGAGCCCGTTCATCACCGGCATCGTGATGTCCATCAGGACGAGATTCGGCCGATGTTGTTCCACGAGCTCGATCGCCTCGCGGCCGTCGGCCGCTTCGCCGACGACGACGATGCGCGGAATCTGCTCCAGCAACGCCCGGATACCGGCGCGGACGAGGGCGTGGTTGTCGACCAGCAGGATCTTGAACGCCGTCATGCGCTTCTCCGTTCCGCCTCGGCCGGCACCTTATCCAAGCAACTGGCCGAGCACATCCCGCAACAAGGGGTGAGGCAAGGTGGACTACCGAACACCTGAGCCGGCTCGGGGGGCACGCGCCCGCAGCGCGACCGCGATACCGACGAGCCAGGCGCAGGGATTGATCCATTCGCCGAAGCGCACGACCAGCGTCGTGACCCGACGCTCGGGAACGATCGTCGCGACGACGGTCGCGCGCTCGTCGACGCCCGCACCGTCGATCACGTGGCCCGTCGCGTCGATCACCGCCGAGATGCCGGTGTTGGTGGAGCGGATCTGGGGTCGCCGCGTCTCGATGCTGCGAAAGGCGGCGCCCTGAAGGTGCAACGCGGGACCGGGGCCGACGTCGAACCACGAATCGTTCGACAACGTGACGATGACGTCGGCACCACCGTGCACCGACGCGCGGGCCAGCGCGGGATCGAGGACGTCGTAGCAGATGAGGGGCGCCACGTGGATGGCGGTCCCGCCCGGAAGCGCGACCGGGACGACGCTCGCCCCCGAGCCGGGCGACCATGTGCCGAGCCACGGCAACGCCGCGCGCACACGCGGCGTGTCGAGGAACGCGGGCACCCGCTCGGTCAGCGGGAACAAGCGGGTCTTGCGGTAGATCGCGGACGGCTGCGCCGCGCCGGGCGCGAGGAAGAAGGCCGCGTTGAACTCCGCGCCCCCGTCCGTGTCATACGCCCCGAAGATCAGCGGCACGCGCGCGCGCGCGACGAAATCGACGATCTCGCGGTCGAAGGCCGCGCCGTCCTCGCTCTTTGGTTTGCCGAAAGTCGTCGGGTAGACGGTCTCGGGCCACACCAGCAGGGCGAGGCGGTCGTCGGCGAGCGCCGACGCCGAGCCGGCCACGTGCGCATCGAGAATCGTGCGCACCGTCTCGTAGCGTCCGATCTCCGCCGCCATGCGGTCGTAGTGACCGAGACCCGCTTGCACGAAACCGACCGTCACCGCGGCGGCGTCGGCACGGGGAACGAGCACGTGACAGCGCCACGCCCCGTATCCGGCGAGACCGAGCACGAGGGCGAACCCGGCGGCGACGGGCACCCCCACGCGGTAACGGACACCGGCGACCGCCTCGCCGCGGGCTCCGAATGCGCGAGCGGCCGCCTGCCAACATTCGTTCACCGCGACGATCAGGAACGTGAGACCGGGGACACCGGTGACGTCGGCGCCCTGGCGGAGCCACGGCGCACCGTAGAGGGGGTACCCGAGCGTGTCGCCGAAGAGCTTCGGCGTCACCGACTCCGTCGCGACGTAGGTCGCAGCCGTGATCAACACGATGGCGAGCACCGCGTCGGGTCGCCGCTGGCGCACGTACGTCCGGAGCACCGCCACGGTGACGAACTGCGGCTGCAGCAGCGGCGATGCGATGCCCTGCAACAACGCCACGAGGGCGACCGACGTGCCGGCGTAGTCGGCGATCGCGAGGGAGAACCACCCGAAGACGGCGAGCTCGAAGGCGACCGCCATCCCGACCCCCAGCAGCGCCGCGCCGCGCAGCGAACGGACCCGATCGAGCGCGGCGAGCCACGGAACGAGCGCGACCCAGCCGAGCGCAACCCAGGGCCACGTCGCCCGCGCGTAGAGCGCGAACAGCCCGGCGGAGGTCGCCACGGCGGCAAGACCAACCCACCCACCGCGGGGCTGGGCGACCTTCCTCGCCGCCGCTCGGCTCAACGGAGGGGTTCGCCGCGCGGGCGCTCGGGAACCTCGAGCACCCGATCGACATCCAACCCCGGCGGCGCCATCCTGGGCGGCACCACCAGATCCTCCGGCAGCTTCACGACCGCACCCCGCTCGTCCAGGAACTCGTAGTCGGGATGGAACATCAGAATTGCCCGCAGCTGCTCGCCGTCGTCGGTGCTCTGGTAGTGGCGGACGTAGCCTTCGGGCAACGGGAAGTCCTCCGGCACGAGGATGCCGGACTTCGGGGGATGACTGCCGGGAATGCCGAACGCCGCGATGCCGTCGTGCACGCCGTCCTCGCGAGGCGCGGGGATCGCGTCGGCGGCGTCGAGCTCACGGCGCGGCTTCTGGGGCTCCGGGACCGGGGAGGCACCGAAGCCCGTCGGCTCCGCCACGGGCGCGGCCACGACCCGGCGCGGCACGACCCGGCCGGGGGA
>CAZWAX010000494.1:0-4194 GCA_964631985.1 uncultured Polyangiaceae bacterium
CGGAGGCGTAGCGGAGCTACGCCGCACAAGCGAACGACCGAGCAACGAAGCAGATCGGCCTTTTTCAGCGACCTGCCCGGAGGGTGATGGGCATGTGGCGGATGCCGGTGTGTTTGTTGCTTCTGGTCCACTCGATGGGACCCGTCAGCGCGCAGCGCTCGACGCGCGCGAGCATGGCCTCCAGCACCAGGCGGATCTCGAGGCGGGCGAGGACGGCGCCGAGGCAGAAGTGGTTGCCGTGGCCGAAGGCGAGGTGGCGATTCGGCTGACGGCGGAGGTCGAAGCGGAAGGGGTCGGCGAAGACCGCCTCGTCGCGGTTCGCCGACGACCACCACAGCGTCACCTTGTCGCCGGCGGCGATCGTCGCGTCGCCGAGTGTGACGTCACGGGTCGCCGTCCGCCGGTTGTAGGCGGTGCTCGACGCCCAGCGCAGGATCTCCTCGACCGCGCTCGGCAGCACGGCGGGGTCACGGCGGAGATCCTCCCAGCTCGCGGGGTGGTCGATCAGCGCGAGCAGGCCGACGGCGAGGGAGTTGCGGGTGGTTTCGCTCCCGGCGGCGATCAGCAGGTTGAAGAACATGAGCTGTTCGAGGTCGGTGGGTGGCTTCGGGTTCCCCTGGTCGTCGGCGATCGTGCCGTGGACGATCGCCGAGAGCATGTCGTCGCCCGGCGTCTCGCGCTTGGTGCCGATCAACCACGAGCCGTACTCGAACATCGCGGCCTGCGCGGCTTGCATGCGGGCGTCGACCTCGCCGAGCTCCCGGCCGTCGTAGTCGAGCGTCGCCGTCGCCCAGGCGAAGAGCCGGTGGCGGTCCTCCTGCGGGACCCCGAGCAAGCGGGCGACGGCCTGGAGCGGCAGCTCGGCCGCGACGTCGAGCAGGAAGTCGCACTGTCCGCGTGCGACCGCGGCGTCGACGATGGCGGCGGTACGCTCACGCAACTCGTGCTCGAGCGCGGCGAGGGCCCGCGGCGATACGGTGCCGGTCGCCAGGCGGCGGAGCTTCTGATGGCGGGGGTCGTCCATCATGTTGAGGAGGACGCCGGTCGCGAACCCGGCGGGGAGGTCCTCGATCAGGGTCCCGCCGCCTTCCCGCGTGCCGCCGCGCTCCGAGGAGAACGTCCGGGCATCGGCCGCGACCGCGACGACGTCGGCATGGCGCGAGATCACCCAGAACCCCTCGCCTCCGGGCGTATGCGGCGTTGGCGGATGGAACCACACCGGCGCCTCCCGCCGGAGCCGCGTGAAGACGTCGTGCGGAAATCCCGCCGCGAAGCGATCGAGGTCGGTCAGGTCGACGTCGTGCACGGCCTCACAGCAGGGTCGCGAGCGACGGGACGCAGAGCCGTTCTTCCTTGCTGGCGTCGAGCCGCTCGGCGCCGAACTGCGTGTGCACGAAGAGCCCGGAGTGGGGCGGATTCTTCGCCGGCGGCTTCACCGCGTAGCAGAGCTGGTGCAGGAACGCCTGCGTGATGCCCTCGCCGTTCTTGTCGACGGGGGTGCAGAGGTGCGTCGGCTTCTTCACCGCGAACGTCTGCGGCGCGAGGATGAACGGGTCGGCCAGGCTGACGGTCACGCCCTTCGGGAACTTCGGCGTGTCCTTCGCCACCTTCACCGCGTAGCACTTGTAGTGGTCGACCGCGATGCTCGGTGCCGTCGGCGGCGGGTCGGCGACCAGGCTCGTGTTGGTCGGCACCAGCAGGAACGACGGTTTCACCGTCTGCACGGTGATCGTACCGACGACGTTCTGAACCAACGCCGTGCGCTTGGCGTGCTTGGCTTGTCCCTTGATCGCCTTCACCGGGTAGCTCTCGAGATGGGTGGCGGCGTCGGCGAGCGGGTCGGCATTCAGCTCGGCCGGGGTGCAGAGGCCCTTCGGCTTCTGCACCGTGACGTTCAGGCTCTCGAGCGCGTCGACGAGGGCGGTGGTCGGCGGCGAGACGAACGGAACACCGAGCTTCGAGGTCTTGGCCTTGTAACAGAGGAACGGGTCGACACAGGTCGGCGGGCCGCCGCAGACGCCGGCGGTGCATTGGTCGGGGCTCGTGCAGCTTTCACCGTCGTCGCACGCGGCGCCCTCGGGCTTGGCCGGGTTCGAGCAGAGGCCCGTCAGCGGATCGCACGTCCCGACGTCGTGGCATTGATCGAGAGCACCGCAGGTCACGAGATCCGCGCCGGTGCAGACGCCGCTCTGACAGGTGTCGGTCGCGGTGCAGGCCGAGCCGTCGTTGCATGGGGTGTCGTCCGCCTCCGGGGCGCAGACCGACGGCTCGCCGGCGCAGGAGAAGCACGGCTCGACGCGGCAGAGCGCGCTGCAGCCGTCGCCGGCGTCGACGTCGCCGTCGTCACAGGTCTCGTTCGGGTCGACGGCGCCGTCGCCGCAGACGCCGCACGGTCCCCACCCGATGTCGCAGAGCAGCTGGAAGGCGAGCCCGGGCGAGTGGTTGGGGCCTGTGTACGACGGCTCCATCAGCTCGTTCGGCGTCACGTCGGTGTCGAAGTGCGATACCGACGAGCCGGGTTGGAGCGTCGTCGGGGCGTACATCTGCACGTGGCCGCCGGAGACGCCGCCGGTCAGGCTGCCGAGCGCCGCCGTGACGGCGGCGCCGACGAAGTGCAGATCGCCGTCGTCCTTGGCGGCGGCGGCCCGGCCCGCGTTCGACATGGTCGCGAGGGGGCCGACGCCGTGCTGCTCGAGGCCGAGCTCGTAGACGTCGTCGAGCCCGAGCGGCTCGGCGCCAGTCGAGACGTTGAAGATCGGCGCGAAGCCGAGGCCGTGGCCGAGCTCGTGGAGCGCGACCGCCACCAGATCGATGCTCGTCGAGGCCGGCGGGTCGGCGTCGAGGCCGAGGTAGAAGTCCAGATCGCAGCCGCCGCCGGTGCCGAGCGTCACGTTGAAGCGGGCGACGACGTCGTCCACGCCGGGGTCGAGGTCCATGCCGGCGACCTTGTCGGCGAGCGCCGACGGATAGAGCGTGCTCGGCGTCGCACCGGCGAAGTCGAAGAACACGGAGTCGGGACGGGCGCTCCCGAGGACGGCCGCGAAGCCGTCGCAGTCGAGCGCCTCGAAGGTGACGCCGACGCGGATCTCGACCGGGCTCGCGACGTACGCGCCCCAGATGTCGGCGGCGTGCTGCAACGCCGCGAGTCGCTGGGTCCCGAGGGTCGTCGCCAGGTTGCCGCCGACCGGCGCACGCGGCGTCGGGTCGTTCACGCCGACGCCGGGGCCGTCGTGGCCGACGATCGTGATCGTCGCCGCGGGTGCGAGGACGGGCAGCAGGAGGAGGACGGCGAGCGCGCTCGCGACGGCGGGACCTCGGGCGTGCATGTCGTCAGCGCTGCTCCTGGTGCGAGGCCGCCTCGTCGCCGGGGCGGATCTGGTAGCCGCCGGCCGGGGAGGTGCCCGGCCTGACGACGAGATCGCCCGCGCTCCGTGCGCCGCTCGTCGCCGGTCCGGTCAGCGTCCCCGGTGCAGGCATCGAATAGGTGCCGGTCTCGGGATCGACCTGCACCTGCAATCCCGGTGCGCCGCCGCCGGTCAGGCGCGCCTCGCACGCGGGGACCTCGCCGGCGTGGCTCGTGACGACGGTTGCTACACAGAGGACGCTCGCGAGGGCGATGGTCCACACCCTCCGCAGCGATGCCATCGTATCCATGATGATCCCCCGGGTGGCGCGCGGTGGTGCTGGGCGCGCGTAGGCTCGAACGACGAGTGTCGCGTGCCCGCAGCCGGACCGTCAAGAACCATCTCGTGCCGCAGGCGCCCTGCCATCTCTCACGGCGACGCGATCACGCGACCGCCAGCCCGGCGCCGAGATCGGCGAGACGAGCGCGCGCGAGGTCGCTGCCGGCACCCCCGGATCGCAGCGCGGCCAGCAGCGCCGCGGCGTCGGCGATCCAGGGCACGATCCCGAGGCACGGGACCGTGCTGAGCGCCGCCAGCAGCGGCTCGTTGGTGGCGATCGCCAGATCGTCGCTCGGGCCGAGGCGGTTCACGACGTAGCCCGCGACGGCGATCCGGCGGGTCGCGAGCGCCTCCAAGGTGAGGAGCGCGTGGTTGATGGCGCCGAGCCGCGAGCCGACGACCACGATGACGCGCGCGTCGAGACGCTGTGCGAGGTCGGCGAAGCTCGTGTCGGGCGTGAGGGGGACCAGCAGCCCCCCGGCGCCCTCGACCAACTGCACGTCGACCGTCG
>CAZWAX010000495.1:0-3896 GCA_964631985.1 uncultured Polyangiaceae bacterium
CTCGCGCGCGAAAGCCTGATGCCGCCCTGGCGCGAGCTCCTGGTCGTGCTCCGCCGCTTGGAGGCGCGCGGCGAGATCCGCGGCGGCCGCTTCGTCGCCGGCCTCGTCGGCGAGCAATTCGCCCTCCCCGAAGCGATCGAGAGCCTGCGCGCCACGCGCCGGAGTGCCGATGGCGACGTCCTGCTGATCGCCGCCGCGGACCCGCTGAATCTCGTGGGCATCGTGACGCCCGGGGGCCGCATCTCGCCCCTTTCCGGGCACGTGATCGCCTTCGAGCGCGGCGTCCCGATCGAAAACGGCGACCTCGGCGCGGTTCGCCATCGCCTCCGTGATCGGAGCCTCGCCGCGCCCGGCGCGTGAGCGCCCGCCGCGTCCACATGAGCCGCCGCCCCCCGGCGCCCGTCCGGACCGCGTCACCTCCCCCACGACCCCAGGGCACGCCATCCGCCGTCGTCGCGAGCCTCGTCATCTTCGTGCTGGCGCTCCTCGCCTACGCCAACACCTTCGGCCATGGCTTCGTCTGGGACGACACCGTCCTCCTCGAGCAGAAGGCGCGCTTCTATCGCGGGCCCCTCGACGCCTGGGTCGAGCCCCCGGGCCTGCCCAACATGCGCATGTACCGGCCGCTCGAGATGATGAGCCTCTGGATCGACCAGCGGCTCTGGTCGAGCAGTACGGGCTTCCACGTCACGCAGGTGCTGTTGCACGCGCTGAACGGGGTTCTGGTCCTGGCGCTCGCTCGCGCGCTCGGCGCTGCGCCGTGGGCCGCGCTCGCCGCGGCGGCGCTCTTCGTCGTGCATCCCACGCAGGTCGAGTCGGTCGCGTGGCTCACCTGTCGTGCCGACGTGCTGACCGGCACCTTCGCCGTGATCGCCATGCTCGCCCTGCTGCGTCACCAGGATCGACCCACGTGGTGGACGGTAGCGCTCGCCGCCGCCGCCGGCTTTCTCGGGACCGGCGCCAAGGAGACCGGGAGCGTCATCCCCCTCCTGATGCTGGCGGCCGTGGTCGTGCTCCCCCGTCCGGCGGCACCCTTGTCCGCGCGGCTGCGTAGAGGCTGGCCGGTCCTCGCGGCCGCCGGCGTTGGGGTCGGGCTTTGTCAGATGCTCCGTCCCGCCGACGTCACGACCGGCATCGGCCGCACCATGCTCGGCGGCCAGGATCTGCTGAATCTCACCGGGGCGTTCAGCTATCAGCTCGCGCGCGTGCTCGCGCCGATCGGATTTGCGCCCTACGTCCCGACGACGCCGACCGACCCCGCGCATCTGCTGCTCGCCATCGTCGGTGGCGCGGCCCTCGTCGCGCTGGTGGCCTGGCCTCCCCGCGACGGCGGGGTGCGCCGACTCGCCGTGCTGTGGTTCCTGCTCGCCGTCGCCCCGGCGGTCGCCGTGGTGTTGGCCGACTTCTCGGTGACGCCGGTCGCCGAGCGGCGGCTCTACCTCGGCATGGTGGGGGTCGCGCTCCTGGTCGCGAGCGTGCTGACCGAGCGACGCGTCCTGGACGGGCTGGACGGGTCGGTCGTCGGCCGCGTGGCGATCGCGACCACCCTCGTCGCGCTCGTCGCCGTGACGGTCACCCGCAATGGCTACTGGCGTGACGAGCTCACGCTCTGGACCGCCGTCAGCGAGCGCATGCCGGACGACCCCCTGCCCTTCATGAACCTCGGCCTCGCGCTCGCCGACGCCGGTCGTCCCGCCGACGCCGAGGCGGCCTATCGGCGCGCGCTCACGCTCGCGCCGCGCGAGCTGACGCGCCAGCGCACCAACATCAATCTCGGGTTGGTCCTGATCGAGCGCGGGGAGCTCGACGAGGCCGAGCGCCTTTTCACTGCCGCCAACACCATCGGCGGACACGCCATCGCGTATCGCGGCCTCGGCGTGATCGCCCGCAAGCGCGCGCAGGCGGCGCTCCGCGCCGGCGACGACGCGACGGCCACCGCCGAGCTGCGTCGCGCCCACGCCGCCGTCACCCAGGCGCTCGCCATCAACCCCCGGTACGCCCAGGCGCACTTCACCCTCGGGGGCGTGCTGTACGACGGTGGCCAGTATCGAGCGGCGCGCGCCGCCTACCAGCAAGCCGCGACGCTCGGGACGGGCAGCCCCCTCGGCGAGGAGGCCGCGGCCGCGGCGCAGGAGCTCTCGACCTGGCTCGCGGCCCACCCCGAAGCCCCCTGACGCGGGACGGCCGCCTCAGACGTGATTGCGGAGCATCAGCTCCTTCGGATGCGGGCTCAGATAGGTCTGCCCCTGGACGTAGGCGACCTGATGGCGCTCGAGGTGATGGCGGAGCAACGTCAGGGGCACGACCAGCGGCACGAGGAGCCGACGATAGTCGTCGATCACGTCGGCGAGCTCGCGACGGTCGCCGCCGTCGAGGTGCTCGCGGCAGAAACCGGCCAGGTGCTGCAACACGTTCACGTGCTTGGCGGTGGTGGCATGGACGGCGAGCGCCTCCATGAAGGCCGCGCCGTACTCCGTGACGAGCGCCGCGGGCCGCTGGCCTTTCTGCTCCGCCACCAGCCGGCCGAGGGCGCGGTAGTGCTTCGGGCTGTGCGCCAGCAGCTGGAACTTGTGGGCGGTGTGAAAGGCCACCAGCGCCCCGCGGCCCGGCGTCGCGACCAGGGCCTGCACGCGGCGATACGCGAAGACGCGCTCGATGAAGCTCTCGCGCAGCACCGGATCGTTCAGGCGCCCCTCTTCCTCCACGGGCAGCAGCGGGAAGGCGTGCAGGAACGCCGCGGCGAACAGACCGCGACCATTGCGCGCCGGCATGCCGCCGGCCCCGTAGACCCGCACCCGCTCCATGCCGCAGCTCGGCGAGCCCTTTTTGAAGACGTAGCCCTGCAGGTCGAGGCCCGCGAGCTGCCGCACGCGCGCGGCGGCGAAGCGGCGCATCGCGCCGGTATGGTCGACCTGCGTCCGCGTTCCCACCATGCGCGGCGCCTCGACGTCGCCCTCGAGCCGCACCGCTTCGCGCGGCACGCCCATGCCGACCTCGAGCTCGGGACATACGGGAACCCATTCGACGTAGCGACCCAGCACGTCGGTCAAGAACCGGTCGTGTTTGTGGCCGCCGTCGAACCGTACCTGCTCCCCGAGGAGACAGCTGCTCACCCCGAGCCGGAGCCTGTCGTTGCCTACGGGCGGTTCCGGTGGCATGTGGGCGGGACTGTAATCGGACTACGCGTCCGGGGCCACCCTGATCGGCCCGGGCAATTGTCTTTGTCGACGACCTCGGCCATCATGCGCCGCTCAAATATCCAGGAGGAGGAGTTCAGCATGTACCGTTTCATTCTGCTCGCCGTCGCCATCTCCGTCGCCGCGTGCTCGAAAACGCCGACCAGTGCCACCGCCAACTTCGAGCCGAAGAGCGGCAGCCAGATCACCGGCACCGCAACGTTCGACGAGGCCGCCGGCGCCGTCACGATCGCGATCTCGGCGAAGGCCCTTTCCCCTGGCAAGCACGCCATCGCCATCCACGAAAAGGGCGATTGCACGGGCTCCAACGCCGCCGCCGTCGGCAACCGTTTCCAGCCCGGAGGCGACCATGACGCCGGGCTCATCGGCGAGATGGACGTCGGCGCGGACGGCATGGGTACGCTCAAGACGTCGTCGAGCAAGCTCACCGTCGCCCCCGGCGACCGCTCGGTGATCGGCAAGTCGATCGTGATCAGCGGCGACCCGATGAACAAGGCGTCGCTCGTCACGTTCGGCATCATCAGCTGCGGAGTCATCGAAGCGGCCCATTAGTCTGATTTCGGCCCCGTGCGCTTCTCGGGGGCGCTCACGCGCCCCCGAGAATGCTCCGATGGCCCTCGGACCGCGGAATCAATCCGCGCGTCAGTCTGATTTCGGCCCCGTGCGCTTCTCGGGGGCGCTCACGCGCCCCCGAGAATG
>CAZWAX010000495.1:3996-4192 GCA_964631985.1 uncultured Polyangiaceae bacterium
CTCCGATGGCCCTCGGACCGCGGAATGAATCCGCGGTCCTCGCGCAAACTGCCTTCCGGCGGAGCGAAGGGACCGCTGCTCCCTATCCTGTCCGCGCGTGGAGCAGGTTGCTCAAAAGGGTGCCGCTGCAAGGCGCGACTGAGTGAGCGCGGAGGCGTAGCGGAGCTACGCCGCACCCTCTCCGAGGGCACGGCAA
>CAZWAX010000496.1:0-4182 GCA_964631985.1 uncultured Polyangiaceae bacterium
TCAATAGATCCGCTACGCGGCCCTGCGCATGGTGCCCTTGAGCGCTTCGGAGTCGAGGATCTGCTGACCCGGCGGAGCGTCGTCCCACCCCGCGACCACGAGAGTCGCGTGCATCTTTTCAGGGCAGCTTACGAGCGCGGCTTGTCGGTCGCCGCGAGCTTCTTGCGGCGCCGCGCGTTCTTGATCTCGCGCGTGACGATGCCGCCGAGCGTCCCGAGGCCGAACTTCGGCCACTCGAGGAGCGCCTCCATCACGGTGATGGTCTTGCGGGCGTCGCCGCGCCAGTCGCTCACCTGACCGGGCTTGTAGATCTTGGGGGTCCGGAAGAGCGCGCTCCGATCCAGCACGTCACCGTCGTTCAGCCACTGGACGGTGACCGGGACGCCGAGGCGCTCGGCGAGGCGGACCTCTTCGAGCGCGGTCGTCGCGGGCATCGGCGTCGGTCGCTCGACCAGGACCTCGATGCCGCGCTTCAGCACCACGACGAAGAACACGCGGGCGCCGACGGTGCTGAGGAACTCGTAGCAGGCGTCGACGAGGTCGGCGGGGGTGATGGTCTTCCCCGCCATCTGAATCATCTCGGTCGCGCGCCCGAGGACCTTGATCGTCGGCGTCGGCCGACCGCACGGGCACGGCGTCGGCGACATTTCGATCAGGTCGCCGGTCACGTAGCGGACGAGCGGCATCACTTCGTGGACGAGCGAGGTGATGGTGAGGACGCCGGGGCTCCCCACCGGCACGGGCTGCATGGTGTTGGGGTCGAGCAGCTCGGACTCGAAGAGGTCGGTCGCGAGGTGGAGCCCGCCCTCCGGGCAGCCGATCGCGAGCAGCATGGTCTCGTTCGAGCCGTAGATCTCGACCACGCGCACCTGCCAGGTGTCGGCGATCCAGCGCTTGAAGGCGGGCGGCAGCACGGCGCCGCCCAGCAGAACGGTCTTCAAGTGTGTGCACTCTTTGACGACGTCGACCCCGAGCTCGCGCCCGGCCTCGCGCAGCAGCACCATCTCGAACGGCAAGGTCGCGAGCACCGAGACCGGCAGCTGGCGCATGAAGTCGACGGCGCGCCCGAACGGCACGTCCCACGCCATGCTGCCGACGGCGATGTGACAGCGCTGCGTCCGCCGCAGCACCTCTTCCATCAGGAAGTGGATCGGCGCGAACGACGGGAAGCGATTCAGCAGCATCGTCTCGTCGGCGCCGAGCTCGGGCACGAAATCGATGATGATCTCGGCCATCTTCGAGAGCTCGGCGAGCCCGCACCACGTCGACACCGGCTTCCCGGTCGTCCCGCTCGACTCGTGGTAGTGCCACGCGTGCGCCGGCGGCACGGCGAGCAGCTCGAACGGGCTCGCCTCGGTGACGTCCTGCTTCCGCGTGAACGGCAGCGTGGCGAAGTCGCTCGGCTCTTCGAGACGCGCCGTCGCCAACGCGCGCGCGTAGTACGTGCTCTTGCGCGCCCGCCCGATGCCCGCGCGCACGAGCTCCCAGCGCTCGGGGGTCATCCGTTTACGCCGCCGAGTTCCGCTGCGACCGTCGCATCTCGCCGAGCGTGGTCGCGACGCGCATCAAATGGATGCCGGGCGCCTTGTCGGGCCGCGACTTCTCGAGGCTCTCGCGCCACCGCGCGTCGACCTGCTCGATCGCGCTCGCGTCGGGCGGGATGTCGCTGGTGCCGGAGATGAGCCGGACGAACGCCTCGCGGAGCTCGAGCGTCCCGTCGGGATCGACGAGCTTCCGGGCTTGCCAGAAGTACGAGTCGGTCGCGCTGTGGTGGTTGTAGAAATAGACGAGGAAGCGCCGGTAGCGCTCGAAGGCGTTCCGGTACGTGGCGTCGTAGACCGGCAACGCGGCCTCGACGCTGCGCCGTCCGGCGAGCACGTCCTCCAGGCAATCGGCGGCCAGTAGGCCCGAGAGGCACGCGAGGTGGACGCCGGTCGAGAACACCGGGTCGATGAAGCACGCGGCGTCGCCCGCGAGCAGGGCGCCACCGTGCGCCCCGGCGAGCTCGCCGCTGGCGCCGGTCAGATAGAAGCGCTTGCTCGAGTACGAGTAGTCGCGAATCACCCGCACCGGTGCCACCTGGCGCGCCCCGGCGAGCATGCGCTGCACGGGGGCGCAGCCGGCGATCAGCTCGGCGTAGGTCGCCTCGAGCGTCGCGGCCCTGGCGCGCTCGCGCCAGCGGGCCGCGTCGACGACGGTGCCGACGCTGATCGTGCCGTCGTGGAGCGGGATGTACCAGCACCAGCCTTCGGCGTGCGCGGCCGACAGGATGTTGTCGCGATGCGGCTCGTCCATGCGCGCCGCACCTTCGAAATAGCTCCACAGCGCCAGGTTCTTGAAGAACGGGTTGAACTCGCGGAGTCGCTCGCGGCGTCCGAGGACCGCGTTCTGACCGCTCGCGTCGACGACGTGCGCGGCCTCGACGTGGATCGCGTTGCCGTCGTCGTCGCGCGCGCTCACCGCGAACGGCCCGTCGCCGTCCACGCTCTCGACGCTGACGCCCTCGCACACCTCCGCCCCCTGCGCGGCCGAGTGCCGCAAGAGGATCTCGTCGAACTGCGAGCGCACGACGTGGAACGCGTGCGTGTAGCCGCCCGGATCCTCGTGGAACCAGAAGCTCCAGGGCTCGGCGTTCGAGCCCCAGACGAACGTCCCGCCAGGTTTGCGGATGAAGCCGGCGGCCTCGACGGCGGGCAGCACGCCCACGTGCTGCAGGATCGGCAACGTCGCCGAGAGCAGCGACTCACCGATGTGGTAGCGCGGAAAATGCTCGCGCTCGAGCACGAGGATGCGGCGCCCGGCCCGTGCGAGCAACGACGCGACGGTCGAGCCGGCCGGACCACCGCCGATCACGACGACGTCATACGACGAATGCGCGGGGGTCACGGGGGCATGATCTAGCCGCTTCGACGCAGGCCGACAACCGGAGGTGCGCGCACGTTTCCCAGCACGGTTCGATGTCGTAAGCTCGCCGTTCCTGCATGGAAACCGCGCACGCGCTCACGATCGACGTCGAGGAATGGTTTCACGACGACTGGCGACCGGATCGCGGCGCCGATTGGGACCATCTCCCGAGCACGGTCGCGAGCGACGTCGCCCTCATGCTGGACCTGCTGGGCGAAGCGGGGGCACGTGCGACGTTCTTCGTGGTAGGCGACGTGGCCCGCCGGCAACCGGAGTTGGTGAAGCGCATCGCCGACGCCGGGCACGAGATCGCGAGCCACGGCGACGCGCATCGCCAGGTGGCGACCCAGGACCGCGTCCAGTTCACGACCGACGTGCGGACCTCGCTCGCGACGCTCGGCGATGTGGTGGGTACGCCGATCGCCGGCTATCGCGCGCCCTACTTCCTGCGCCGCGCCGAGGACTTGTGGACCATGGACGTCCTCGCCGAGCTCGGCGTGCGCTACGACGCGAGCTACGTGCCGGTGCGCTGGATGCCGTACCTCGGACGCAACATTCCGCGGGTGCCGTATCGCCACCCGTGCGGGGTGTGGGAGTTTCCGCTGCCCTTCGCCGAGCGCTTCGGTGGTTGGAACCTACCGTACGCGGGCGGCGGACCGCTGTTGCGCTTCCTCCCCTATCGCGTGATCGCGCAGGCGCTCCGTACCCACGAGGAAACCGTCGGCTCCGCCGTCGTCTATTGCCACCCGTGGGAGCTCGACGCCGAGGTCCGCTCGCTCCCGGGCACCCCCGGCTACGTGCGCCTCTGGAAACGCCTCGGCCGTCGGCGCACCCTCCCCGCGCTGCGGCGCCTGCTCGCCAACTTCACCTTCCGCTCGATCCGCGAGGTGTACGCGCACGAGCTGGGAGCTTGAGCGCCGAGACGGCGACGCCCTCCGTCTCCGAGACGAGCTCCCTCCGCCTCGTGCTGCCCGCGTTGGCGGGCGTGGCGGCGGCGTACGCCCTCTGGCGCTTCGCCACCGAGGGCAACGCGATGCCGCCGCGGATCGTGCTCGCCGCG
Organism: uncultured Polyangiaceae bacterium; assembly: GCA_964631985.1. Classification (GTDB taxonomy): domain Bacteria; phylum Desulfobacterota; class Binatia; order UTPRO1; family UTPRO1; genus UTPRO1. The sequence goes on from CAZWAX010000496.1 coordinate 3,965, forward strand.
CTGCCGGTCTATCTCATGCTCTGGCTCGCGACCGTCGCGCTGCACGCGTGGCGCTGGCAGATGGTGCTCGCGCGCCTCGGCACCACGCTGCCGCTCCTCCGGCTCGCGCGCCTCTGGCTCGCGGCGCGCGCGGTCGGATCGCTGGTGCCGTCGGGGACGCTCGGCGGCGAACCGGTCCGCGCCCAATCGACGAAGTTCTTGTAGATGAGGAGTCCGCG
>CAZWAX010000497.1:0-4178 GCA_964631985.1 uncultured Polyangiaceae bacterium
AAGAGGTGCAGGTTCGCGGGCGTCTCCAGGCGGTTCCGGAACGTCGAGAACTTGATCATCTCGAGCGGCTTCGCTTCGACCTCGGGCGGCGTGCCGAGCACGCTCGCGAGCGAGGTCTTGAGGCGACGCACCAGGCGCTCGCGCACCAGGTCGAGCGCCTGGAAGCGGCGCCCCACGATGCGCTCCTCGCCGAGGAGGTCGTAGTCGCGGGTCGTGCCGGGCTCGGGCGCCGACTCCTCCGTCGGCACGTCGCCGTCGGCGAGCCCGCGGAGCAGCGCGCTGACTTCGTCTTGTGAGAGGGTCTCGCTCATGGGTCTATTTCGGCTACTGGACGATGAACTCGGTGAAGTAGACGGCCTTCGCGAGATCGCGATCGAGCACTTGGTTCACCCGGGCGATGATCTCCTCGCGGAGCTGCTGCTTGCCCTCGGGCGTGCGGATCTCGTCGAAGGTCTTGCTCGTGAAGAGCGTCAGCAGGAGGTCGCGCGTCTGCGGCAGGCGCGCCTGCATCGCGGCGGGCACCTCGGTGGTGCCGAAGTCCACCTGGAAGGTGGCCTTCAGGTAGCGGCGGCCGCCGTCGTCGGCGAGGTTGGCGATGAAGGGTTCGGGCCCGGGGATGCCGCCTTTGCCGCGCCCGCAGCCATGACCGGCGTCCTCTTCCTCGCCGTGGCCGCCGCGGCCGTGTCCGTCCCCTTCGACCGCGGCCGTCGCTTCGGCATGCTTGGGCGCACCGCCGGCGAACGGACCCACGCCGAGATACCAGAGGGCCACGACCGCGCCCGCGATGACGAGCACGCCGCTCCCGATCAACGGGAGCTTCGACTTCTTCTTGGGGGCTTCGGCTTCGGGTGCCTTTTCCGCTTCTTCGGACATGCGCGCTCCTTGCGAGTGACGTTCGCGTCGAATCCCGGCTGCAAGACGCACCCGGGGTCGCGGACCGAAAGTGCAAGGCCCATGCCCCGGGGTCGGGACCGGAGCACGGGAGGAAGCGCGCGATGGATCGAGGGTTTTGGGGGAGGTGCGAGGCGGGCGCCGGCCGGGGACCCGTCCGTGGTCAGAATTCTGGCGAGCGTCGTGTCGGAGAACCTGCCCCGGAGCGCAGCGTGGAGGGGCGTTGAGGGCGGTGGGCGCGGCTTCGAAGACGCCGCGCCCACCGTACGAATCAGCGGACGATGTTGATCAGGTCGTTCAGGAGCGTGTCGCTCGAGGTGATGACGCGGGCGTTCGCCTGGAAGCTGCGCTGGGTGGAGATCAGGTCGATGAACTCCTGCGCGATGGCGACGTTCGAGAGCTCGACCGCGCCGGCCACGATGGTGCCGAGGCCGCCGGACTGGGGCGTGCCGATCGCGGGCGAGCCGGAGTCGACGGACTCGCGGAACATGCCGTTCCCGAGCGGCGTCAGGCCGTCCGGCGCGACGAAGTTGGCGAGCGCCACCTGGAAGAGCGGCCGGCTCTGACCGTTGTCGAAGATGCCCGTCACGATGCCGGACTCGCTGAACTCCAGCGACAGCAGCTGGCCGGCGCCGAAGCCGTTCTGCGACTGGAAGCCGACGGCGGACGGACCGGCGAACTGGGTGATACCGTCGATGCCCTCGCCCGGATTGGCGATCGGGTCCGGGTTCGGCGTACCGAAGTTGAGCGCGATGGTCTGCGCCGCGGCGGCACTGAAGGTGACCGACACCGAAGGCGTGCTCGGGTCGGCAGCCAGCGAGCCGTCGGTATTGAAGGTCAGCTGCCCGGTGCCGAGGATCTGAAGATCGCCCGGCGTCCCACCGGTGTCGCCGGCGTCGATGCCGACGTTGTAGTCCCAGGCGTTGTCGGCGGTGCGGGTGAAGAACAGGTTCAGGGTGTGCTGCGCCCCGAGCGAGTCGAACACCTTGATCGAGGTGGTGAAGTTCGAGGTCGCATAGGCGGTGTCGAAGGTCGTGGGATCGAAGACGCCGCCGTTGATCAGCGGCGAGTCGGCACGCAGATTCGACTTGAGCTCGAGCACGGTCGTCGGGAGCGGCTGGCTGCTGGCGCCGGTCACCGTGATGTCGGCCGGCGCGCCGACCGCGGTCCCGAGGTCGTTCAGCGCAAAGCCCTGGACCGGCAGTCCCTGGAACGTGACCAGCTTGCCCGTGTTGTCGAGGCTGAAGTTGCCGGCGCGGGTGAAGACGTTGCCGTCCCCCGTTCCGATCACGAAGAAACCGTTGCCCTCGATTGCGAGGTCGGTCGGCCGGCCGGTGCTCTCGATGTTGCCCTGGGTGAAGGACGCGCTGATGTTGCCGATGCGCGTACCGAGACCGATCTTGCCGGCACTGCCGCCGCCGCCCTGCGCCGAGAGCAGATCGGCGAACTCCGTCCGACTGCCCTTGAAGCCGACGGTGTTGACGTTGGCGATGTTGTTGCCGATCACGCTGAGGGCGGCGCCGGTCGCGACGAGTCCGCTCCGTGCCGTACCGAGTGCTCCGAAAATGGCCATCCGAGTTCTCCTTTGGCTCTTACTGCACGCGCGACGCGGCGGTTTCCGCCGTGGTCGCTTCAGGCGGCGGTCGCCGCCGGTTCCTTGATCTCCGTCACGTCCGTCAACACCAACCGCCGCCCGCCGAGCAGCAGGATCGGCTCGTCGCCCGTGAGGTCGACGCCCGTCACCCGTCCGGTGACGAACGTCGCGATGGTGGTGGCGGCGCCGCCGGCCGGATCGGCCTGCGACAGCACCACCGCGTACTCGCCGTCCTCGAGCTCGGGCGCCCCCTCGATCTCCGAGAGATCGAAGACGTGCTCTCCGGCGCCCAGCGAACCGAGCGGGACGTTGGCGATCTGCTCGCCGCTCGCGTTGATGATCTTCGCCTGCACGTTGCCGCCGCGGTCGAGGGTGTAGTCGAGCGTCGTCGCGGCGCCGTCCTCGACGGCGATGCCGAGGCTCGGGCCGGTGACCTCGCGGCCGATGAACCCGACCGCCTCGAAGCGGCCGATCTTCTCCTCGGCCTGCGCGCCGAGCTTGGTGTTGATCTGGGTCAGCTGTTCCAGGCTCGAGAACTGCGCGAGCTGCGCCGAGAAGTTGGCGCTGTCCAGCGGGTTCAGCGGGTCCTGGTTCTGCAGCTGCGCGATCAGGAGCTTCATGAACTCCGCCTGATTGACGACGTCGTTCTCTTTCTTGGTCGGCGCGTTGGCGCTGCCGGTCGCGATGTTGCCGCTACCGGTGGCGCTGTTGGTGCCGCTGGTGTTGCTGGTGGCGTTCGAGGCGACCGACGAGATCAGCCCGAGCGCCGTCGAGGCGGCGGAGATGGCGAGGGACGGAGGGATCATCGCGTCACACCCTCACGTTCACGCGGCCGTTGGCCGTCGGCTCGCCCGTGGCCTCGTGGGTTTCGGCGCTGGTGGTCGCACGCGGAGCCGCGCCGGTGGATCCGCCGTCCGGCCCGTTGCCCTGGCCGCGCTCGTCAGCCGTGGCGAAGCTCGCCGCCCGGCCGTCCGCTCCGACGTCGACGGAGAAGCCCGACAAGCGGAGATCGCTGCGGTCGAACGCGTCCTGCAGGACGTGCTGCTGACTCGCGAGCAGCGCGCGCGTCGACTCGTGCTCGGCGACGATCACGGCCCGCACGCCGTCCGAGTGCAGGTGCAGTCGAACATCGATGTGGCCGAGGCCCTCGGGCTCGAGCTGCAGGCGGATCTCGCCGCCGCCGCGGAGCGACGACAAGCGGACCGCGTCGCTGACCCGCTCGACCCAGCGCGCCTCGATGGCTCCCGGATGCTGCGCTGGGCGCTCGCCGCGGACGGTCGTCGCTTCCTGGGTCGTCACGGGTGGGGCCGTGGTCGTGCTGATCTGACCGGCCGTGCCGGCATCGGGCTCGGCCCGACTCACGTGGACGGCGTCGCCCGGCGCGCCGGCTCTCGTCGCGGTGACCGGCGCGGGCGCCGGCGCCTCGACGGCCGGGAGGGCCAGGTGGCGCTCCGACGTTCCGAGGTCGAGACCGCGCCGCTCGCCCTCGTCGTGCGCGAACGACGGAGCCTCGTCCGCGTCGAGGCCGCTGCCGGCACCGTGTTCGCCCGACTGGTTGCCCTGTTCGCGAACGGTGGCCGTCTGGTCCCCGGCGGAGGCGAGCTCGCGCGGCGCGGCCTTGCTGGCAAGGTCGGCCGAAGCGCTCGCGTTGGTGGGCACGCTGGTCGCCGCGGCGTCGGATGTGGTCGTCGTG
>CAZWAX010000498.1:0-4168 GCA_964631985.1 uncultured Polyangiaceae bacterium
ACCGCACCGAGGCATCGTTGCTGCACCGCCGGTTGTCGAGTTGCCCGTTGCCGGCCTGCGGATTGGGGATCGGACCCGTGAGCGTGCACGTGCCGCACGGACGGCTGCTGCCGCTGCAGGCGCTGACCCCGATCGTGACGTCGCCGTTCGTGATGATGGGCGCCCGGTGCGAGATGCCCGTGGTGCCCGTGTCGAGCACGCTGACCGGGTCGTTGGCGTCGCCGGCGAAGGTGACCTTCGTCGGACACGCACACTGACACGTGGTCGGGTTGCAGCTGACCGCCGCGCTGGTGTTCGCAGCGTTCTGACACGACGTGGCCGCACCGCCGGCCGGATCGCAGTCCTCGCCAGCGTTGATCACGCCGTTGCCGCAGGCGCTGGCCGTCACGGTCGGCGTCGGCGTCGGGGTACGGGTAGACGTGGAGGTGAGGGTCGGGGTGGGCGTGGCGGTACGCGTCGGCGTCGGCCCGCCGCCGGCCGTGAAGGTCGGAGTCGCCGTCACCGTCGCGACCGGCGTGGCCGTGCGGGTCGGCGTCGTCGCCGGCACCCCCAGATTGCACTCGCTCGGATACCCGGCGGCGTTCCACGGCACCGCCGCCCGGTCCATGCAATCCACCTTGAACTCGGTCACGCAGTCGACGCAGTCGACGATGTCTTGCAGCGTGGAGATCGCGCCGGCACAGGAGCCGCCGCCCGGCACCGTCACGGCCGGACAGCTGCCCACGAAGCCGATGGCGGCCGGCGTCAGGTCGCCGTTGCCGTCGCAGCGCTGGTCGTTTCCGCCGCAGGCGTGACAGATGTTGGCCTCGTTGCGGGCCTGGGCCCGCGCGATGGCGTTCGCGGCCTTCCCGTCGCCGGGCGACGGACACGGCTCGGTGGCCCGTCCGAGATTGACGCCCACCCAGCACTGCGCCAGCGCTTGCGACTTGCTGCGCAGGAAGGCCGTCGTGCTCCGACCGATCTCGCGCTGGCAGCGGTTCACGTCGCTACCGGCAGCCGACGGGGTGAACGCGTCGTAGTAGAGCGACATGGCCTGGTCGAGAGCCGCCTCGCCGATGCACTGGAGGCACGCGGTGACGTCACCACAATGGTTGATCGCGTTGGTGCAGCTGCCGTTCTCGAAGTTCGGACACGCGCCACCCCAGCCGACGCTCGCCGGCGTATCGTCGCCGTCCGGCGTCCCACAGACCTGATCCGTGCCGCCGCACGCCTTCGCGATCGTCGACGCCAACCGCGCCGCCGCTTTCGCGATCAAGGCTGCCGCCTTGGGCTCGGCATGACAATCGGTCGCGGGCGGGAGCTTCCCGACGACGATGTTGCGCTCGCAATTGACGAGCGCGGACGCTTTGCTCTGCACGAACTTCGTCGAGCTCCGCACGATCGCGGCCTTGCAGCGCGTGGGCTCGGCGTGAGCCAGCGTGCCGCCGACGAGCATCATCGCCAGAGCTCCACCAAGGGAGACCGTCACTAGTAAACGCATGGGGGAGCCCTCCTTCGGCCCAACAGAGAACTACCCTCTGTCCTAGTCAATCCCGTGAAGCCGAGTCCAGTGCCACCCCTGGCGGGGAGACGCCGGCCCGGCCTCTCGCTACATGTGCTTCTTGAGCTCGAGCTGCGCGATCTGGTTCTTGTGGACCTCGTCCGGGCCGTCCGCGAAGCGGAGCGTCCGGATGCCCGACCACATCCCGGCGAGCGGCGTCACCTGCGAGACGCCGCCGCCGCCGAAGGCCTGGATGGCGTCGTCGATGACCGCCAGGGCCATGCGCGGCGCCGCCACCTTGATCATGGCGATCTCGGCCCGCGCCACTTTGTTGCCGACCGTATCCATCATATAGGCGGCCTTCAGCGTGAGGAGCCGGCACTGCTCGATGTTGATGCGGGCGTCGGCGATGCGCTGCTGCCAGACGTTGTGGCGCACGAGCTCCTTGCCGAACGCGACCCGCGTCATGAGCCGCTTGCACATGAGCTCGAGGGCGCGCTCGGCGAGACCGATCGTCCGCATGCAGTGATGGATGCGTCCGGGTCCGAGCCGGCCTTGCGCGATCTCGAAGCCGCGGCCCTCGCCCAACAAGAGATTGGAGGCCGGCACCCGCACGTTGGAGAAGCTGACCTCGGCGTGGCCGTGCGGCGCGTCGTCGTACCCGAAGACCGACAGCATGCGCTCGATCTGCACGCCCGGCGTGTCCATCGGCACCAGGATCATCGACTGCTGGCGGTAGCGGTCCGGACTGTCGGGCGCGGTCTTGCCCATGAAGATCATGATGCGGCAGCGGGGGTCGCCGGCGCCCGAGGTCCACCACTTGCGGCCGTTGATGACGTAGTCGTCGCCGTCGCGGACGATGCTCGACTCGATGTTGGTCGCGTCGGACGAGGCGACCGCGGGCTCGGTCATCGCGAAGGCGGAGCGGATCTTGCCGGCGAGCAGCGGCTCGAGCCACTGCTGCTTGTGCTCCGCGCTCCCGTAGCGTTCGAGCACCTCCATGTTGCCGGTGTCGGGCGCCGAGCAGTTGAACGCCTCCGAGGCGAAGTGGACCTTGCCCATGATCTCGGCGAGCGGCGCGTACTCGAGGTTGGTGAGGCCGGCGCCGCGCTCGCTCTCCGGCAGGAAGAGGTTCCAGAGCCCGGCCGCCTTGGCCTTCTCCTTGAGTTCCTCGACGATGCGCGTCGGCTGCCAGCGATCGCCCTCGTTGATCTGGCGGAGGAAGGTCTCCTCGTTCGGGTAGATGTGCTCGTCCATGAAGTCGCTGACGCGCTTCTGGAGGGCCTTCACCTTGTCGCTGTAGTCGAAGTGCATGGGAGACTCCCTCGGTATGGGGGTTGAGGTGCTAGGCCGTCTGACGGTCGGCGGCCTCGAAGGCCGCGCGCAGCTCGTCGTACGTCGTCGTCACGGGAAACTGCGGAAAGTCGCGGAGGACGTTGTCGGGCGGCCGGAAGAGGATGCCACGGTCGGCCTCGTCGAGCATGGTCGTGTCGTTGTAGGAATCGCCAGCGGCGACGACGCGGAAGTTCAGGAGCTTGAGCGCCATGACGGCCTTGCGCTTCCCGTCGGCGATCCGCAGGGCGTAGTCGCGGATGCGGCCGCCGTCGTCGATCACGAGGGCGTGGCAGAAGAGCGTCGGGAAGCCGAGCTGCGCCATCAGCGGCTGCGCGAACTGCATGAAGGTGTCGGAGAGGATGATCACCTGGGCGCGCGTCCGCAGCCAATCGAGGAACGCGGGCGCGCCCTCGAGCGGCCGCATGCCGGCAATCACCTTCTGGATGTCGGCGATGCCGAGGCCTTCGCGCTCGAGGATCGCGAGCCGTCCACGCATGAGCTTGTCGTAGTCGGGCTCATCGCGCGTCGTCCGACGGAGCGCGGCGATGCCGGTCGTCTCGGCGACGCCGATCCAGATCTCCGGGACGAGCACACCTTCGAGGTCGAGACAGGCGACGAGCGGCGCGGACATCGGTCGTGCGTACCAAGGGGCGGGAGGGGCTGCAACCGAAGGTCGACGCAACGACGACGCGGCTTGCGCTCGCCAGACCGCCGCGCTACCAGCGCTTCATGCGTTGGACCCCGGGTGGACGAAGCGGCGACCTCGAAGACCAGCGTGGCGGCGGCGGCGGCCGGATGCTTGGCGGCGGTCTTCGCATCGGTGCCGGCGGGGCCGTCCTGCTGCTGGTCTTGAGCCTCGCGACGGGCCAGAACTTCTTCGCCCTGTTCGGTGACGCCATCGACCTCGGCGGCGGCGGGAGCGGCCAGGGCGGCGCACCCTACCAAGCGTCGCCCGACGAGGAGAAGCTCGTCGAGTTCGTCTCGTTCGTGCTCGACGACGTGCAGGGCACCTGGGAGAAGATGTTCCCGGTCGCGGGAAAGACCTACCGCCGCACCAAGCTCGTGCTCTTCACCGACACCGTGCGCTCGGGCTGCGGCTTCGCCGAGGCCGCGATGGGCCCCTTCTATTGTCCCGGCGACGAGAAGGTCTACGTCGACCTCGGCTTCTACCGCGAGCTGCGCTCCCGCTTCGGCGCCCCCGGCGACTTCGCGCAGGCCTACGTCATCGCCCACGAGGTCGGCCATCACGTGCAGAACATTCTCGGCCTCTCCGAGCGCATCCGCGAGCTGCAACAGCGGAAGCCCGATGCCGCGAACCAGCTCTCGGTCCTGCTCGAGCTGCAGGCCGACTGC
>CAZWAX010000499.1:0-4166 GCA_964631985.1 uncultured Polyangiaceae bacterium
CGCTCACGGCGGCGGGCGCGCGGGTGCGGCTCGGCGAGCCGCTCGGACGCCACACGAGCTTCCGCATCGGCGGACCGGCCGACGTCTTCATCGAGGTCGCGAGCGTCCCCGAGCTGAGCGGCATCCTCCGCGCCTGCGCGGGCCATGGGACGCCGGTCTTCTTCCTCGGCGGCGGCACCAATCTGCTGGTGAGCGACCGCGGCGCGCGCGGGGTGGTCGTGAAGCTCGGCCGCCCCTTCGATTTCGTCGAATGGCAGCTCGCGGGCGAGATGCCGCGACTGCGCGTCGGCGCGGCCGTGCCGTTCAAGCGTCTCGTGATGCAGACCATCGGCGAGGGGCTCGCCGGTCTCGAGTTCGGGGAAGGCATTCCGGGGACCGTCGGCGGCGGCCTGCTCATGAATGCCGGCGCGTTTGGTGGGGAGATCGGACGCGTGGTCGACGCGATCGAGGCCGTGACCGAGCGCGGGGAGCCCGTGGTCCTGCCGCGTGAGCGGTTGGGGTTCGCGTACCGCCGCCTCGAGTTGCCGATGCGCGCGATCGTGACCGCGGTGCAGCTCCGCCTCACGCGTGGGGAGCCCGAGACCTTGGCGGCGACGATCCGCGACGCCAAGGCGCGGCGCGATCGGCACCAGCCGAAGGGGCACCCGAATGCGGGCTCGATCTTCAAGAACCCGCCGGGTGCGCCCGCCGGGAAGCTCCTCGAGGCGGTCGGGCTCAAAGGGGCGCGGCTCGGGAACGCGATGGTATCGCTGCGGCACGCCAACTTCATCGTCAACCTCGGCGGGGCGCGGGCCGACGACGTGAAGGGGCTCATGGATCTCGCGGCGCGCGTGGTCCGTCAGCGGCTCGGCGTCGAGCTCGAGCCCGAGGTGCGGTTGGTGGGGGACTGGTGAGACGTCGCTTTCGGAAGACCCGGGTGGCGGTGCTGCTCGGGGGCCTCTCGGCGGAACGCGAGATCTCGGTGCGGAGCGGCACGGCGGTCGCGACGGCGCTCCGGGGTCGCGGCTACGCGGTCAGCGAGGTGCGGGTGGGGCGCGATCTCGCGGCCCGTCTCGCGCGGCTTCGTCCGGGAGTGGTCTTCAATGCGCTGCACGGACGCTACGGCGAGGACGGCGCGGTGCAGGGCCTGCTCGAAGTGATGGGCATTCCCTATACCGGGCCCGGCGTGCTGATGAGCGCGCTCGCCATGGACAAGACGATGGCCAAGACGGTCTGGCGCTCGCAGGGGTTGCCGACGCCGCGCTGGGTCGTCGTCGATCCGTCCGCGCGGCGGTTGCCGCCGCTGCCCGCACCTTTGCCGCTGGTCGTGAAGCCGAACAGCGAAGGCTCGAGCGTCGGCGTGTCGATCGTCCGGCGAAGGTCGGCCCTCGCGGCGGCGGTGAAGCTGGCGGGACGGTCCGACGACCGGGTCGTGATCGAGGAGTACGTGCCGGGGTGCGAGGTCACGGTCGGCATCCTCGACGGGCGTGCGTTGGGCGCGCTGGAGGTCGTCGCCAAAGGCGAGTTCCACAGCTACGACGTCAAGTACACCGCCGGCCGCGAGGAGTTCTTCATGCCGGCGCGGCTCCCGGCGGCGACGACCGTGCGCGTGCTCGCGCTGGCCGAGGCGGCGCATGCGGCCCTCGGCGGCGGGGCCTACAGCCGCGTCGACATGCGCGTGGACGGACGACGCCCGTATCTGATCGAGCTGAACTCGCTCCCGGGTCTCACGACGCTCTCGTACCTGCCGCTGATCGCGAAGCACGCCGGCATGGACTTCGCCGACCTCTGCGAGGCGATCCTCGACCGCGCCGCGCTCGGCATCCAGGAGAGCCGGCGATGACCCGGCCCGAGCGGAGACGGCGGCGCACGTGGGTCCCAGCGTGGGTCGCGAAGCTCCCCCGACCGCGCCTGCCCCGCTGGACGATGCCGCGTTGGAGGCTGCCGGCGCTGCCCCGGTTGCCGAAGCCGAGTTTCGCGTGGCACCTCCGACGCCCGAACCCCACCGCCTGGTGGCGGAGCCTGAACGACCGTCGCGTGGCCTTCGTCCAGACCCGGCTGGCCCGCCGGCTCGCGATTGCCGCGGGGACGGCGGCCGTCGCCGCGACCCTCGCCGCGGCCGTCCTCTACGGACCCCGGGCCGCCGCCGCGATCGCGGACCATCACTATTTCGCCGTGACCGAGATCGTGGTGACGCCGACCGAGCACGTCCGGGCGGGATCGCTCCTGGAGGCGGCGGATCTCCGCCCCGGGGTGAGCCTGTGGCGCGTCGATCCCGACGCGCTCGCGATCGAGCTCGAGACCCACCCGTGGATCCGCCGTGCCCGCGTGCGGCGGGAGTTCCCGCGCCGCCTGATCGTGGATCTCGCCGAGCGGAAGCCGGCGGCGATCCTCTATCTCGACCAGCTCTACTACGTGGACTCGACCGGCCTCGCCTTCGTGCGGGTCGGCGAGCGGGACCCGCTCGACCTGCCCTTCGTGACCGGGGTCGAGGCGGCGATCGTGGCCGACGAGCGACCCTTCGCCCGGCACGCCATCCGTCAGGCATTGCGGGTACTCCATTTGATGCAGGTCGCGGGACTTCCATTCCGGGTCTCGGAGGTGCATATCGAGCGGGAGCGGGGGATCACGGTCTTCCCGATCGAGCCGCGGGTGGCGCTCACCTTCGGGTGGAACGGCTTCAAGACCAAGCTCACGCGGCTCACGCGGGTGATGCAGGATTTCCGGGGACGGGAAGGTCAGATTCGCGAGATCGATCTGACGATGGGGGCGGAGGCGGTGGTGCGATTGCGGCAAACCGGTGCGAAGGCAAAACGCCGCGCGCGCGCCTGAGCCGCACGGATTGTGAGGGGTGGATGACGAAGCGGACCGGAATGGTGGCGGCCCTCGATCTCGGGACGGCGAAGACCTGCGTCGTCGTCGGCGAGGTGAGCGAGCGCGGCATCGAGGTGTGTGGGCTCGGCGAGGCGCCGTCCCGCGGTCTCCGGAAGGGCGTGATCGTGCACGTCGAGTCGACGGTGCAGGCGATCCGCAAGGCCGTGGCCGAAGCCGAGGCGATGGCGCGTTGTGAGATCCGCCACGTCACCGCCTCGATCGGTGGCGCGCACATTCGCGGGCTCTCGAGTCACGGTGTGGTCGCGGTCCGGAACGGCGAAGTGTCGGCGAGCGACCTGAGTCGCGTCCTCGATGCCGCCCGCGCGGTCGCGCTGCCCGCCGATCGCGAGGTCCTGCACGTGCTCCCGCAGGAGTACATCATCGACGATCAGGACGGGCTGAAGGAGCCGGTCGGGATCGCCGGCGTCCGGCTCGAGGCCAAGGTCCACATCGTCACCTCGCAGGTGTCGGCGGCCCAGAACCTGGTCAAGTGCTGCAAGCAGGCGGGGCTGGTCGTCGACGACGTCGTGCTCGGCGCGCTCGCGTCGGCCGACGCCGTGCTGACGCCGGAGGAGAAGGATCTCGGGGTCGCCCTGGTCGACGTCGGGGCGGGGACGACCGACGTCGTGATCTTCCACGGCGGGGCGGTGCGCCACACCGCGAGCCTGCCGCTCGGCGGCCAGCACCTCACCAACGACATCGCCGCCGGCCTCCGGACCCCGACCGCCGAGGCCGAGAAGATCAAGCAGCGGTTCGGCTGCGCCCGCGCCGCCGTCGTCGAGCGCCACGTCGAGATCGAGGTGCCGAGCGTCGGTGATCGCGACCCACGCGTCCTGTCGCGGCACATCCTCTGCGAGATCATCGAGCCCCGAGTCGAGGAGATCTTCACGTTGGTCGCCCGCGAGATCATCCGCTCGGGCTACGAGCAGGTGTTGGCGTCGGGAGTCGTGCTGGTCGGCGGGACCGTGCTCCTCGAGCACATCACCGACATCGCCGAGCAGGCGCTGCGCTTGCCGGTGCGGATCGGCGTCCCGCATCACGTGTCGACCCTCGCCGACCTCGTCGCGAGCCCGATTCACGCGACGGCGATCGGGCTCCTGCTCGCCGGCGGCAACGGCGGAAAGCCGGTGCGGTTGCATGCGGGACGAGCCGATGGTCTGCTCGGTCGCGTTCGCCATCGCATGGGCGAATGGCTGCGAGATTTTTTTTGAGAGTGCGACACCTCATCGTGATCACGCGGGGCGAAATTGCGTGACAGCGATTTTGAATTGCGGTACAGGAGGTGAGGCATGAGGAGGCGGCAGGGACGCGGG
>CAZWAX010000500.1:0-4166 GCA_964631985.1 uncultured Polyangiaceae bacterium
CTCGTCGCCGCCGGCCCGGTTCCCGACTTCTACCGCGCCGACGCGGAGGCGCGTGGCGCCCTCGAGGAAGCGTGTCGTGCCGCGGGGCGCGTCGACGACGCGCTCCGTGCGCGGCTGCAGGCCCGGCTCGCGTCCGACCTCATCGCTGCCAACGAGATCGACCAGTTCGATCGCGCGGCCGTGCTCGGCGACGAGGCGGCCGCGGCGGCACGGCGGGTCGGAGACGGCGGGGCCCTCGCGCGCGCGCTCTTCGTCGGTTTCTACCTCGCCGCGCTCGGGACCCGGCCGCGCACGAGCGGTGCGCAGGTCATCGTGCCGCCGACGCTCGCGAGCCTCCAGGAGCTGCTGCGGGCCGCCGAGGCCGCAGGCGACCTCGAGTTCGCCGCGGAGGTCCGCCATACGCGCACCGTCGCGATGTTCGCACTCGGCGAAGCCGACGCCTACCAGGCCGAGCACGACGCGCTCGCCGCCGTCGCCGCAGCGTCACGGGTCCCCGAAGCGCTCTGGCTTGCCGATGCGATCGGCGCCATGCGCGCGACCGTCGAGGGCCGATTCGACGACGGCCGCCGCCTCGGCGAGCGTGCGCTCGCGACCGGGCAGCGCCTGCAGCTGCCGAACGCCGCCGGCGTCCATCTCGGGCAGCAGGTGATGTGGCACGCCGGGCAGGGCCGCCTCGCGGAGCTGCTGCCGGTCCTGGCGGACTTCGTGGAACGCCATCCGCGCGTCGCGGTGTGGCGGGCGTTCCACGCGCTCGCCCGCCTCGCGAGCGGCGACGAGATCGGCGCGCGCGCCGAGTTCCGGACGCTCATCGCCGTCGGTCTCACGCCCGCCAAGCGCGGCGTGAATCTCCGTTCGTACCTCGCGGGGCTCGCGGCCCTCTGCGTCGGCCTCCGTGATCGCGAGCACGCGCCGCGGCTCTACGAGATCGCCGCCCGGAGGCCCGAGCCGTGGTGCGTCGACGGCTGCATGACGCTCGGACCGTGGGCGCTCCTCCTCGGCTCGCTCGCCCGGCTCTGCGACCGCCCGGCGGATGCCGTCGCGCACTTCGGGCAGGCGATCGACCTCGGCCGCCGGATGCGCGCGGGGCCCGTCGTCGCGGAAGCCCAGAGCCTACTCGCGGCCGTCGAGCTCGGCCGCGATGCCGACGCGGCGACGCGCGCGCGCGTCCTCACGACGCTTGCCGAGGCCGAGCAGACGGCACGGGAGCTGAACCTCGGCGACGTCCTGCGACGGATCGCGCGTCTCCGCACCAAGCTTCCCCACCTGCGCCCGGCCGGCGCCCACGTGCTCCGGCGGGAAGGCGACTACTGGGTGGTGTGTTTCGGGGGCATCGACCTCCGGGTGAAGGACGCGCGCGGTCTGCACTATCTGGCCGCGCTGCTGTCGGCGCCGGGTCGCGAGCTCCACGTCCTACAGCTCGCGGGCGTCGGACGCCCGGCCGCCGGAGCGGGTCCGGGGGCGATGATCGCCGCGCTCGGTACCGCGCTCGACGTCGCGCCCGACGCTCGCGCCCGCAGCGCGTACGCCGCCCGGGTGGACGACCTCCGTGCCGGGCTCGACGAGGCCGAGCGCTTCGGCGATCTCGGACGGGCCGCGTACATGCGCGCCGAGCTCGACCAGCTCACGATGCAACTCTCGGCGCGCTTTCGGAGCCGCGCACACGTCTCGGGTCCCGCCGAGTCCGCGCGGAAGGCGGTCACCAAGGCGCTCCGCACCCAGATCGGCAGGCTGCTCGCGAAGCACCCGACGCTCGGCCGCCATCTCCGGCACTCGGTGCGGATGGGAACGGTCTGTGTCTACGCGCCGAGCGATCGGATCGAATGGGATACGTGACGGCCGCCGCCCGCGCTTGACGCGCGGCCCGCCTCCGGGCAGCAACCACGAGCGGTGCTCCCCTACTTCGAGCTCCGCGAGATCCCGATCGGCGCCGGTCGGACCGTGGCCACCTTCGGCGTCCTGGTCGCGCTCGGCGTCGTCGCCGGCATGCGTGTCGCGCAGGCGCGCGCGCGGGCGCTCGGCGTGCCGGAAGGAGAGATCAACGTCGCGATGGCGTGGGCGCTCGTCGCGGGATTCCTCGGCTCGCACGTGGTCGTTCTGCTGACCGAGCCCGACGCCGCAGCCGGCCTCGGCGGCATCGTCGCGTTCTGGCGCGGCATGAGCTCCTTCGGCGGCTTCTTCGGCGCGCTCGCCGGGCTGCTGGCGTACTACCGCTACCGCCGACGCACCTGGCTCGTCGAGGCCGACATCCTCGTACAGGCGCTCGTGGTCGGGTGGATCTTCGGCCGGCTCGGCTGCACGCTCGTCCACGATCACATCGGGACACGGTCGTCGTTCCCGCTCGCGATCGGATTCCCCGACGGGCCGCGCCACGATCTCGGTCTCTACGAGCTCCTCTACACGAGCCTCGTGCTGCTGCCGGCCGTCCTGATGCTGAACCGCCGCCCACGCCGCCCCGGCACGACGATCCTGGTCGTCGCGCTGCTCTATGCGCCGGCGCGCTTTCTCGGCGACTTCCTCCGCCACACCGATCTTCCCACGCCCGACGCGCGTTACCTCGGACTCACCCCGGCGCAATACGCGTGCGTCGCGCTCGCCGGCATCGGATTGGGGCTCGCGTGGCGCGCGCGCGTCAGCCGAGCGGCGGCTGCGACTTGAACTTCAGGTTCATGCCGGTGTTGATGTCGACGCTCGAAAAGAAGACCTGCCCCTTGACCGATTTCGGGATGTAGATTCCGATGCCGGCCTTCTCGTACTTGACCTTGCCGGTGACGAAGATGTCGGCCGTGCCCATGGCCATCGGCAGCTGATAGGTGCCGGACATCCACACCTGGCCGTCGTTGGAGATCTGGCCGGTCAGCGTCGTCGTGTTTTCGCCGTTCGGGTTGGTCGCGGCGCGCCACTGGGTCTGGCTGTCGTAGTACAGATAGAATTTGCCGCCCGGATCGAGGTCGAGGAGATCGGTCGCGAAATCCGGCAGGATGCCTTGCAGGATCTCCGCGGTCTTCTTGTCCTTGACCGGACCCGTGCCGATCGCCTTCCCGGGAATGCCGACGATCTGCGGCTGCCAGCTCTTGCCGTCGACCTTGAGCGGAAAGATCTGGGACACGACGGCGCTCTTGGCCGGCCGGGGACCGTGCCACGACCACGCAAAGAGGGCGACGAGGACGACGAGGACTGCGAGTAGCTTGCGCACTGAGGACACCTCCGAAGTGCGCTCCTTCTGCCACAGGCGGGGGGCCGCGGTCCACGTTTTCGTGCGGCCGACTGGCGGACCATCGCGATCCGGAACACACTGCGCGCCGTGAGGCCCCTGCTCGTCGCGATGCTGCTTGCGCTCGCGTTGCCCCCCTTGGCCGGGGCCGAGGACGTCGAAACCATCGTCAAGCGGCTCCCCAACGACGGCGCCGAGTGCCACTACGTGCTGAGCCTCTGCAGCGACGCCGACCGAGCCGAGGCGGCGCTCGCGCGCGCACACACCGACACGACCGAAGCCGTGGAGACCCGAGCCGCCAAGGTCGCCACGGCCGAGGCCCGGGTCGCCAAGCAGCTCGGCCTGCTCACGCGCGCCGCCGCCGCCGTCCGGGCCCGCCACGACGACGTCCCCGCCTGCTTCCGCCACTGCGCCCGGCTGAAGGACTACAAGTAGCCCGCCCGCAGGTGTCGCCGTGACTTCCGCGCGCGTAGCGCGCGGCCGAGCGGCCAGCACTCTCCGAGTACAAGCGAGCCGGGGGATGTGCGAAGCGCGAGAGATCCCCCTTTTCAACTGAACCCGTAGGCGGCCTTCAGCTCCGGGTCCTTCTCCGCCAGCATCTTGGCGAGGTTCACCATCACCCGGCACTGCTTCCAGGTCGCGTCGTCCTGCATCTTGCCGTCGAGCATCATGACGCCGCGACCGTCGGGCATGGCTTCGAGCACCTTCTTCGCGAAGACGACCTCGGCGGGTGGCGGGCTGAACACCTTTTTGGCGATCGCGACCTGGCTCGGATGCAGCGACCAGGCGCCGACGCAACCGAGCAGGAACGCGGCGCGGAACTGGTCCTCGCAGCCGAGCGGGTCGGAGATGTCGCCGAAGGGGCCATAGAACGGCAGCGCGCCCGTCGCGGCGCAGGCGTCGACCATGCGGGCGATCGAGTAGTGCCACGGGTCCTGCTGCGCGGTCGGCCGGG
>CAZWAX010000501.1:0-4159 GCA_964631985.1 uncultured Polyangiaceae bacterium
GCCGCGCGGGGACACGGCGACCACCGTCCGGTGGGGAATCGCGATCGGGAGCATGAGGCCGCCGTTGTAGTCGGTGTGCTCGCCGATCAGATTGACGCGGCCGGGCGCCTCGGCGACGACCGTCGGCGCCGCGCCGTAGATCTCCGCAAAGCGCTCCTCGGCGGTCATGTCGGGGCGATCTCCACGGCGCGAAGTGCCGCCGCCGCGTCCTCGGGCAGCACGTCGTTCGCAAACGTTCCCGCCCCGACCTCGGTGCCGGCCAGGTACTGCAACCGGCCCGCGCTGCGAGACGCTGGATGGATCTCGACGGGCACGATGCCGCAGCCAGGCATGTCGCGCCTCCACGACGCCCCGTAGCGTCGTCCCGGCATCGCTACGCGGCTTCTACAACCCGTCAGCTCGCCATCGTGCCGCGCTCGCGCATGACGAGCTGCACGAGCTCCGCCGTCGAGCGCGACCCCGTCTTGCTCATGGCCTTGGCGCGATAGACCTCGACGGTCCGCGGACTGATGCCGAGCTCGGACGCGATGACCTTGTTCGCGAGGCCGGCCGCGACACGCATCGCGACCTGGTGCTCGCGTTGCGTCAGGCTCGAAAGACGCGCGTTCAGCGCTGCGATCTCGTCCTGGTGCGCTCGACGTGCCGTGTCCTCCTCGAGAGCCGCGCGCACCCGCGTCAAGAGCGTGTCGTCGGCGAACGGCTTCTCGAGGAAGTCGAAGGCCCCGTGCTTCAGCGCCGAGACGGCGTCCGGCACCTTACCGTGGCCCGTGAGGAAGATCACCGGCAGCTTCCACTGGCGACTCGCGAAGGTGTCGAACAGCTCGAGCCCCGACAAGCCGGGCATCGAAAGGTCGAGCACGACACACTCGGGGCCGGGGGTGCGGTGATAGCGGGCCAGGAACTCCTCGGCGTTGGCATACGTCACCACGGCCATGCCGGCAGACTCGAAAAACCAGCGGAGGCCGCGCACCACCGCGGCATCGTCGTCGACGACGTGCACTGTCTCGCTCATGAAATCCTCCATCGGTTTCCGAGATCGCGCGCGATCGCGTTCGCCCGCAGCGCCTCTTGCGCGATCGTTTCGAGCGCCGTCTCGAGGTCGGCGTCCGAGAGCGTGCCACTGCGGAGGCGCAGTTGCGCGCCCCGCACGAAGGTCAGGATGGCGGCCAGCGGTTGGTTGAGATCGTGGGCGAGCTGGCCGAGCTCGCGTTCCAGGGTGAGGTGCGCAGCGCCGTGCCTAGACGCCTGCGGATCGGCCCCAGCAAGTGACGGCTCCATGACCAGCGTCCAACGGAGCCTCCCCTCGGGCCCATCGGTGCGCTCAGGCGCCACGGTGGCCACCACGTCCACGCCCTTGCCGTTCGGCGGGCACAATCGGAGACGCCAATCGTGGATGAGGCCATCGTCCGGCAGTCGCGCCAGCCGGGAACGGAACCTGGCACGCGCTTCCCGATCGACGAGTGCCGCGAGTGGTTTGTGCACCAAATCCTGGACCGGACACCCCAGGAGGCGGGCCGTGAAGTCGTCGGCTTCGAGGATGCGGCTCGATCGCGTCGTCAAGAGATCGACCGAGCCGGGGCTCCGGACGCCATCCGACGGTAGTGCGGCCTTGCCCTCCATCCTTCCTCGCAGAATGGCTGCCGCGCGGGTTCATACGCAAGCCGGGGCCCCATGATTTGGGCGGTTGGCCGGGAAGCGCGGGTGGGAGCGTGCAGGTGTGGCGAAGACGCTCATGTCCCACGTGACGCATGACGTCGTCTTGGCAAGCCGAGCCCGCAGCTACAAGCCGGGACATCTACGGAAGCGGCGGGCTCTGGCGCTGGCACGTATGACGAAGTGTCACTGCCACTGCCCCCTGGGCAACCAGCCCATGATCGCTCGTCTGTGCGAGGCCAAGGCCCTCGTTGCTGCCATCCACGCGCACGCGCACCGCCACTCCGCCTGATCGGGCTCGCGTGGTGCCTTTCACCAAGTCGTACCAGCGACAACGCACGGTTTGACTCCAACGGGGCACGCGCGTACGGCTCGCGCATGGCGGCGCCGCATGTCCATACGGTTCTCGTCGTGGACGATGACGACGACAACCTGACCGCGTTGCTGTTCTACCTCGAAGCCCTCGGGCATGCCGTGCATGGGGCCGGCTCGGGCGACGACGCGTTGCGGGTATTGCACACCGGCGTGCAGCCGTGCGTCGTCGTGGTCGACTTGATCATGCCCGACATGAGCGGATGGGAGCTCGTCGCTCGCCTGCGGGCCGACGCCGCGTTCGCGACGGTGCCGGTCGTCTTGCATACAGGCGCCGCGGAAGACCCGATGCGCATGCTGGAGCTCGGCGTGCGAGCGGCATTGGTGAAGCCGTGCGAACCGCACACGATTGCGGACGCCATCGCAGCGCATTGTCCACGCCGAGACGGCTAGCGATGAGAAGTCCGCGGGCGCGCATCGATGCCGGTGAAGCGGCGTTCCCAACGAATCGCTAATACTCCGCATCGCTCTTTTGTACCGCTCCCGCTGACCGGATGACGGGAGCACTGCGCGCGTCGTGTGCAGTTGCTGCGACGCCTGCACGCTTCGCGCGCACGCTCACGCGGGCGTCGCGCGCTACGCCGCGTCCAGCGCTACGTAGAACTCTGTACGCAACTGGCATGAGAATCGCTCACGCGCATGCGGACACCTCTCACCACTCACTCTGAAGGAAGGGGATCTTCATGCGCATGTGGAAGCACGTCGGGTTGGCACTCCTGCTGGCAGCGATTCTGCCGGCGGGGGAAAGCCACGCAGGGGGCAAGATCACGATCGACGAGACGAAGTGGATCAGTCTCGGCATCGGCGGCCGATTTTCATTCGCGGCCACGGAGGACAAGGCGCCGAGCGGGAACGACTGGTCGAAAGACTTCAACGTCGACAACGCCCGCATCTACATCAACGGCCAGGTGCATAAGTATTTCAAATTCGAGCTGAACACCGATTGCATCTTCTGTCAGAACAGCGACCTCGCCGAGTTCCACCTGCTCGACGGCATCGCCAAGGTCGAGCTGAGTCCGTACTTCAACATCTGGGGCGGGCGGTTGCTCGTACCGGCCGAGCGCCAGGAGCTGAACGGACCGTTCTACTCCAGTACCTATGATCCCTATAAGACTCCCTTCTATCCGTCGGACTTCAGCGTCGACTTCGGGACCGGCGGGGCCGGCGTCTACGCCCGCGACAACGGCCTCAACGTCTGGGGCGCGGCGGGACCCGACGGGGCCTTCCAATACGTGCTCGGCGTGTTTCAGGGTCTGCAATCGTCGAGCGACTTCGGCCCGAACCAGCACGACAACCCGCTGGTCGGGGCCCGCGTCGCCTACAACTTCCTGAGCGTCGAGAAGAACCCCGGCTACTACACGAGCGGCACCTACTACGGCACCGGCGGGCACATCCTGACCCTCGGCACCGCGCTCCAGTACCAGGAGGAAGGCAGCGGCTCGAAGGCGCACCGCGGGCACTTCGTCGGCGTCAGCCCCGACGTGCTGTGGGAAATGCCGATCGAGGACGTCGGCGTCGTCACCTTCAACGGCGAGTACAAGTACTTCGACTCCAGCTACTCGACGGCCGCCTTCGCGGATGCCGACGTGTTCCCGATGTTCGACGGCGACTCGTTCTCGGTCGTCGGCCTCTACCTGTTCGACCAGGAGGTCGGGGTCGGGAAGTTCCAACCCTACGTCCGCTACACCGGCGTCTACCCGAGCCACTCCACCGACCGCGACGAGTTCGAGGTCGGCCTGAACTACGTCATCGACGGCCACAACGCGCGCATCTCGCTCATGTACCAGTACGGCGACATCGCGACGAAGGGCCTCAACTACGCGCCGGGCGCCTCGGGTGACGAGGTCAGCGCCATCAAGCTCGGCATCCAGCTCCAGATCTGACGGCACGAACGACATCCACGAGGAAAGGAGATCCAATGAAACTGCGTGTACCTGCGCTTCTGGCGGCGACGATCGCCGCAGCGACGCTGTCCGTGGGGTCGGCCAACGCCGCCGACACGATCAAAGTGGGGGTGCTGCATTCCCTCTCGGGCACGATGGCCATCAGCGAGACGACGCTGAAGGACACCATGCTCATGCTCATCGAGGAGCAGAACAAGAAAGGCGGCCTCCTCGGCAAGAAGCTCGAGGCG
>CAZWAX010000502.1:0-4147 GCA_964631985.1 uncultured Polyangiaceae bacterium
CGGAAGCCAGATCCCGACCGCGGCGGTCGTGCCCCGTACCCCGAGCGGCTGGCGGTAGATCGCCGCGCGTGCCTCGGAGACCTTGGACGGGTCGGCGACGAATGCGGCGACCAGACGCCGGGTGAAGTACGGATTCGTCAGAAACGTCGCGACGACCGAATCGCGCAGCGGACCCGAGGCCAGAAAGCCGCGTAGCGGCAAAGGCGGCGGAGCGTTGGGCTGGTCGAGGCCCAGCGCTGCGTCGACACGCTCCTCGCCTGCCGACTCGCCAGCGGCAGTGCCGGCGCGTGCGCCGCCGTCGCCGACAAGTGCAGCCGGAAGCTCGCGGACCTCGCCGACCCGGCCGGTGGCGCGCGGGCGCGTCTCACCTCGACCGTGGTGCGGAGCTGCGGAGCCGTACCCGCCGACGCTCTCGTGCTGCCGAGCGGGCTCGGCTTCGCGAACGCCGCGGCGACCTGCACGGCACTCGGTGCGCCGGCCCCGACCAGCGGCGATACGCTCGCCCCCTGCGTCGGTGCCGCCTACGGCTGCGCGGCGGGCGCGCTCATCCGCCGCGCGCTGCCGCTCGTCGACAGCGAGCTCGCCGCCGTCGGGCTCGCGCTCGGCACCGATTTCACATGCCCGATCGCCGCGCCCTCGCCGACCCCGACGACGACCGCCGGCGGGACCCCCACGCCGATCGCGACGCCGACCGTCGTGCCGACCGCCGTGCCCGTCACGCTCCTCGTGCCGGGCGGCGGCGGCAGCGCGACCGATTGCGTCGCCGAATGGACGGTGACGAGTCGCGCCCTCACCCCGCCGCCGACGACCACCGTCGATTGCGTCGACGGCGATCCCGCCTGCGACCTCGACGGCGTCGCCAACGACGTGTGCCGCTTCCGGGTCGGCGTGTGCCTGGGCGGCACCGATCCGGCGCTGGCCGATTGTCCCGCCGCTCCCGGAATCGCGTCCTTCACGCTGCAGAGCCCGCAGCCGGGCGCCAGCAACCCGCTCGACGCCGAGAACGCAGCCGCGTTGATTGCCGCGCTCGCCGACCTGGTCGGGGCCCTACCCTCCGGGGACGGGCAGAACGCGTTCGTCTTCTCCCCGCCGCTCGTCCTGACGCCACCGGCCCACTGCACGGCCCAGGTCACGATCCAGGTGGAGCGGCGCGGCCTCACGCGTCGGACCGAACGCTTCCGCACCCGGACCGTCGCGGCCGACCCAGGAGGTACCATCACGGCCGACGATCGCGACACGCTGCTCCTCGGCTGCCTCGCCCCCAACCCCTAGCGCGCAGGTTGCCTCGTGCGGATGCGAGGCCCATCGGAGCATCGACCACGGAGCGGTCGAGCGCACGGGGGCGAAATCGACTAGACTCCCGGCGCCATGCGACTGGAAGACCGCGTGCGGTGCGAGGCCGCCGCCGTCGGCTTCACGAGCTGCGGTTTCGCCGCCGCGCAGCCGATCGCACGCGGCGCGTTCCTCGACGGGTGGCTCGCCGCCGGCTTCGCGGGCGGCATGCACTACCTCGGCCGCCACCCGGAGCGACGCCTCACGGTCGCCGGCATCCTGCCGTCGGCGCGCACCGTGATCTCCCTCGCGTATCCCTACGCGCCGCCGCCGCCCCCGCCGCTCGACTGGCGCCGCACGCTCCGCGGCCGGATGGCCGCCTATGCGCGGGGCGCGGACTATCACGACGTGATCGAGGAGCGCCTGCAGGCCCTCGAGCGTGCCCTCGCCCGACTGTTTCCGGGCGCCGCGACACGCCGCTACGTCGACACCGGGGCCGTGCTCGAGCGCGAGTGGGGCATGCGCGGCGGCCTCGGCTGGTTCGGCAAGAACACGATGCTGCTCGCGACCCGTGCCGGCTCGTGGTTCTTCCTCGCCGAGCTCGTGACCGAGGCGGTGCTCGCGCCCGACGTCCCGACCGAGGAGCATTGCGGGCGCTGCACGCGCTGTCTCGAGGCGTGTCCCACCGCCGCACTCCGGGATGGCCTGGTCATGGATGCACGACGCTGCATCGCGTACCTGACCATCGAGCACCGTGGGCCGATCCCACGCGAATTCCGGCGCGCCCTCGGTCCCTGGATCTTCGGGTGCGACGTCTGCCAGGAGGTCTGCCCGTGGAACGCGCCGGCGCCGGCGACGGGCGCCGCCGACGGCGACGGCCTCTTCCCGTTCCTCCCCGACCTGCTCCGCCTCGATCCGAGCGCGTTTCGTCGCCGCTTCAGCGACACCTCGCTCGCGCGAACGCGGCGCCGCGGCCTCCTCCGCAACGTCGCCGTGGTCCTCGGGAACACGGGCAATCCGGCCGCCGTCCCGGCGCTCCGCATGGCCCTCGGCGATCGCGACCCGCTCATCCGCCAGCACGCCGCCTGGGCGCTGGGCGCGATCGGCGGTGCCGAGGCCGAGGACGCCCTCGCCTGGCGCGCCGCACGCGAGACGCGTCCGGCGGTCGAAGCCGAGATCTCTGCGGCACGAGACAGCGCGCGGTCCGCCGCCGCGCGATCGCCGGCGGCTTGAGGACGTGGGACGCCGGGTGGCTGGGG
Source organism: uncultured Polyangiaceae bacterium (assembly GCA_964631985.1). Taxonomy (GTDB): domain Bacteria; phylum Desulfobacterota; class Binatia; order UTPRO1; family UTPRO1; genus UTPRO1. The sequence continues at coordinate 2,532 of CAZWAX010000502.1, forward strand.
TCGTCGAGAAGCGCCGAGCCCTCGCTGACCGCAGAACGAATACGCCGCGGCCGGCTCTACGCGCGGGGAGCCCGAGACTCCGGCGCGGAGCAACGACCCCCGGTCGCCCGCCGCCGCGATCTCGGATGCACGCGCAGTCTCAAACGAGAGGCCGACGCGCCCCGGCGTCGATCGCGAGCGTCGCGAGCAAACGGCTCCGCACCTGCTCGGCTGCGAGCGCGGCGGCATCCGGCCCGTCGCCTTTGATGCGCGTGCGGCCGCCCGCGATCATGTCGTGGCCGCCGGCCCAGCGGCTGCCGAGCACCTGCTGGAGGACGTCGCCCGCGTTCGCCTCGCGCTCGGTCGTGCGCAGCGAGACGTGCAGGAAGTCCTTGTAACGTCCGATCGCGCACGCCCATTCGACCTCGTCGAGGCGCAGCAGGAAGTCGGCGACCTCCGCGACCATGTCGGGATATTGCACCTCCGGCAGCACGGACACGACGACGTTGCCGTAGATCTCGGCGCGCTCGATCGCCTCGTGGAAGGCCGCGAAGTACTCGCGCGGTACGCGCGCGTTCTCGATCTTCCCGAGCCGGCGCTTGTTGGCGTACGGATAGAGGAACTGCGCCGCCGCGATATCGGCCGGCGTCGACTCGCGCCCGAGGTCCTGGGTCTCCGCCATGATGCCGTAGAAGAGCGCCGTCGCGATCTTGCTCTCGATCTCGAGGCGCGATTCGCGAACGTACTCGGTCAGGATCGTCGACGTGGCACCGTACTCCTCGCGGAGGTCGAGGAACGGGACGCCGGCATAACGATCGTAGGCGGGATGGTGGTCGATGACGGCCGTCGGCGTCACGCCGAGCGGCAACGAGTTGTTGGTGCGCCCGGGTTGGGTGTCGACCAGCGCGACCTGCACGTCGGCACCGAACGAGAGCTCGCCGACCGGCTCGAGGTCGATGTTCAGGTACGTCAGCATCGCGCGGTTCTCGGCGCGGCCGACGATGCCACCCTGCGCGATCACGGCCTCCTTCCCGATCAGCTCCTGGACCAGGAACTTGAGCGCCGCGGCGCTCGCCAGGGCATCGGGGTCGGGGTTGTCGTGCGGCAGGATGACCAGGGGTGCCGGACCCCCCAGAGCTTGGAGGAGACCGGCGAGCATACTTTTCGGGGGCACACCCGCCATTCGGTGTCGTGCGTGACGACGGGTCGGGATCATATAGCCCGACTCCCCCCTTGTCCAAGCAGCATTTGCCCCGCCCAATCGCGTGGCCAGCACCATGGCGCTGTGCTACCTGCTCGGCATGGTGGCGCTGGACGAGCTGCGGGCGAGCTTCGCGCGGGCAACCGCCGGCGGCGAGCAGGGCAGCATCGCCCACGGCGCCCTCGTGATCGCCCGCATCGGTCATCCGGAGCTGTCCCCGGAGCCCACGCTCGCCGCCCTCGACGCGCTCGCCGACGGGGTGCGCCCGCGGCTCTCCGCGCACGACTCACCCGACCGTCGTGCCGCCGCGCTCGCGCATTATCTTTTCGAAGACTGCGGCTACCGCGGCAACAGCGACGACTACTACGATCCGCGGAACAGCTTCTTGAACGACGTGCTCGAGCGGCGCACCGGCATTCCGATCACGCTCGCCGTC
>CAZWAX010000503.1:0-4108 GCA_964631985.1 uncultured Polyangiaceae bacterium
TCGAAATGCTCTACGATTTCCCGCAGCCGACGCCGATGATCATGGTGCTGGGCACACACTTTACCCGCGCTTCCGACGTCATCGTGCCGGACTTCCTCACCACCGACCCGGTGGTCGAGATCTCACCCTATCGCGACCTGTTCGGGAATTGGTGCAGCCGCATGGTTGCGCCTGCCGGCCGCATGCGTCTTGCCGCCGACGGCATCGTCCGCGACAGCGGTCTGCCCGATCCGGTGTTTGCTTCGGCGGCTCAGCATGCCGTGGAGGATCTGCCCGCCGATACCCTGGTCTATCTGCTCGGCAGCCGCTATTGCGAGACCGACCGGCTTTCGGAGATTGCCTGGCAATTGTTTGCGAACACGCCGCCAGGCTGGGCGCGGGTCCAGGCGATCTGCGATTTTGTTCATCGTCACATCGCCTTTGGATACGAGCACGCGCGCGCCACCAGGACGGCATGGGAGGCTTACGAGGAAGGCAAGGGCGTGTGCCGCGACTATGCCCATCTTGCCGTCGCGTTCTGCCGGTGCATGAACATCCCGGCCCGCTACTGCACGGGCTATCTCGGCGACAGCGGCCTGCCGCCGCCGTACGCGCCGATGGATTTCGCGGCCTGGTTCGAGGCCTACCTCGGCGACGGCTGGTACACCTTCGACCCGCGCAACAACACGCCCCGCATCGGGCGCGTCCTGATCGCCAGAGGCCGCGACGCGGCGGACGTGGCGCTCACGACCAGCTTCGGCCCGTCGACGCTGGAGCGCTTCACGGTGTGGACCGAGGAGCTCCCGGCGTGACGTATTGCGTCGGCATGCTGCTGAAGGACGGGATCGTGCTGGCGTCCGACTCGCGCACGAACGCCGGCGTCGACAACATCGCCACGTTCTGCAAGATGACCGCGTTCGAGCGCGCCGGCGATCGCGTCATCGTCCTGCTGAGCTCGGGAAACCTGGCGGGGACGCAAGCCGTGATCGGCGTGCTGAAGCAGCGCAGCGAGGTCGTCGACGGACCGCCGAACCTATGGACGGCCCGCACCATGTTCGACGTCGCCATGCTCGTGTCGGACGCCGTCCGCGACATCGAGCGTCGCGACGCGCCCTTCCTGGAGAGCGGGCCGATCGCGTTCAACGCGTCCTTCATCCTCGGCGGGCAATTGCGGGGTGAACCGCCGCGCTTGTTCCGCATCTACGCCGAGGGCAACTTCATCGAAGCGGGAGAGGACACGCCCTTCCTGCAGACCGGCGAGGCCAAGTACGGGAAGCCGATCATCGATCGGGTCCTGGCGCCGACCACCACGCTCGCGGACGCCACGAAATGCGTGCTCGTGTCGTTCGACTCCACCATGCGGAGCAATCTGTCGGTGGGCATGCCGATCGATCTGGTGTGCTACGAGCGGGACAGTCTGACCCTCGGCAAGCGTCGTCGCTTCCACCCTGGCGACGCCTACTTCACGGCGCTGAGCGCGTCCTGGAGCGAGGGCGTACGCGCGGTCTTCCGGGAGCTGCCCGAGCTGGCCTGGTAGCACGGCGCACTTTCGGAGCAGGCGCCAGCCCAGCCGCGCGCTATGCTGGCACGCCGTGAGGATCGCCGAGCAGTGTCGTGACCGCCTGGTCGTGACGGCCGGCGACGCGGCCTTCGCCCGCCTCCTGTTGGTGGCCGGTGTCGCCTGCGTCGGGGTCGCCGTGTGCCTGTACGCGACCCAGCCACGTGCGCTCGGAAGCGCGGGCTTCCGCGGCGCGGCCTGCGGGAGCGTGCTGTTCCTGACCGGATTCGTGGCGATCTTCGAGCAGGCGCGCTTCGTCTTCGACGGTCGCACACGCCGTCTCGCGTGGAGCCGGCGTCGTGCCTACGGCTCCGACGGCGGCACGGTGGCCTTCGACGAGATCCGCGACATCGTCTTCCGCGCATTGTCCGACGGCGTTCCCAACCCGAAGTGGCGCGTCGAGATTCGCCTCGGCCAGGAGACACTACCACTCTCGGTGGCCTTCGCGCCCGACCCGGGCGGGGAGGGCCGCGCGCTCGCCGACACGCTGCAGAGCTTCGTCCGCGCTCACGGTCGGCGCTGAAAGCCGGATGGGGGCGGTCGTACGCCAATCCGGGAATCGACCGAATCGGTGAGATTATCCACACCCGGACGGATTCCCGAGGTAGTCTCCAGAGAGCCGCAAAGGCGAGCGGAATGTCCCGCGAGCGGATGCGGCAGAGACGGAACGTGCGATGACGAAGCCGAACCCCAACGATGGCTTCCCCTGCGACGAGCTGCTGGCCTCCCAATGTCTGGATAGCGTCCTGCCCTGTTTCACGGACGTACCGGAGCGCCGCCTGCTGGTGGCGGTCCTCGTCGATGCCGTACGCTGCCTCGGGCTCGGCGGCAGGCAGCGGATCGAGGTCCTGGCGTGGATCCGGGGCGACTACGCGACCGCCCGCATCCCGTTCCAGTCGCTCTGCGAAGGCCTCGACTTCGAAGCGGCACCGCTGGCCCGCCGACTGCTGCTGCCGACCTCGGCCGACACCAGAACCCATCGCCGCGTCGGCGTGCGACGGATGTGCGACGGCGGGATGCGCATCGTCGTCGTCGAGCGTCACGCCAGGCGACTGGCACGGGTCCTGCCCCTCGACCCGCCGGCCCTTCGCATCTCGGCGTAGCCGGGAGGCATTCCCACGAATCGTCCTTGAGGCCGCGAACGAAACTCGGCATAGCTGCTCGAGGGATGATGGGCGCGCCGCTCGAAACCAAGGTATTCGACGACGCCGAGACGCTGGCAGCGGCGGTCGCTGACGAGTTTTGCGACCTGACGGCGCGCCGCACCCACGCCCCCTTCACGGTGGCGCTCGCCGGTGGGTCGACCCCGAAGCGGCTCTACGAGCTACTCGCGGCCGAGCCCTACGTCGGGCGCGTCCGCTGGCAGGACGTCGAGTTCTTCTTCGGCGACGAGCGCGCGGTACCGCCGGAGCATCCCGATTCCAACTACGGCATGGCGCGCCGAGCGCTCCTGGATCACGTGCCGGCCGTGGCGCATCGGATGGTGGCAGAGAGCGACGACGTCCGCGGCTACGCGCGGTTGCTGAGCGAGCGCATCGCGGAACGACGGAACGGCGTACCGATCCTCGATCTCGTGCTGCTGGGCATCGGCGAGGACGGCCACACCGCTTCTCTCTTCCCGGGGACGTCGGCGCTCGCCGAGCACACGCGCTGGGTGGTCATGAACGACGTGCCCCAGCTGCAGACCCGTCGGATGACACTCACCTACCCGATCTTGAACGCGGCGGCCCGGGTGTGGGTGCTGATCGCCGGTGCGGCCAAGCGCACCATGGTAGCCGAATGTCTCGCCGCCGCCGCGCGCCACGATGATCCGCCACCGCGGCCGATCCTCGGCGTACGGCCGACCGACGGCGAGCTGATCTGGTTTCTGGACGAAGCGGCCGCGGGGTCGACGATATGAGGGAGGGTGTATGGGACAGCAGATCGGATTGATCGGATTGGCCGTCATGGGCGAGAACCTCGCCCGCAACATCGAGCGCAACGGCTTCCCCATTGCGGTCTACAACCGCAGCTGGGAGAAGACCGCGGCGCTCCTCGCCGGCCACGCGAAGGGCAAGAACTTCGTCGGCGCGAAGACACCGGCGGAATTCGTGGCGGCCCTCGACCGCCCGCGCCGCATCATCACGATGGTGAAGGCCGGCGGCCCGGTCGATGCCGTAATCGACGAGCTGAAGCCTCTGCTGGAGCCCGGCGACATCCTGGTCGACGGCGGCAACTCGCACTTCACCGACACCGACCGCCGCGTCGCCGCGCTCGACCCGACCGGCATCAAGTTCTTCGGCATGGGCGTGAGCGGCGGCGAGGAAGGCGCGCTCTGGGGGCCGAGCATCATGCCGGGCGGCGATCCCGACACCTACCGCTACCTGGAGCCCATCCTCACCAAGATCGCCGCCAAGGCCGACTCGGGTCCGTGCGTGACCTACGTCGGCAAGAAGAGCGCCGGCCACTTCGTGAAGATGGTCCACAACGGCATCGAGTACGGCGACATGCAGCTGATCGCCGAGTCGTACGATCTCCTGCGCTACGGCCTCGGCCTCGGCTCGGCCGAGATCGCCGACGTCTTCGCCGACT
>CAZWAX010000504.1:0-4081 GCA_964631985.1 uncultured Polyangiaceae bacterium
CCGCCCGGCGCCTGCGACACGCCGGTACCGTGCATCGGCCGCGCGAGGACGCGCCGGCCCCGGCTCTGTGCCGGCACCGCGCCGTAGCCGCGGACCGCGTCGGCCTGGAAGATCTGCATGAACGAGACGTCGTAGATCGTGCCGCCGGTCGCGATCGACGAGACGCCGCCCGGCACCCGCAGGTTGAACGGCTGGTGGCGGTCGGCGCGGTCGCGCTGCGTGACGTCGCGGGCAACGATCAGCGCGAGCTCGTGCTGGCGGAGGAACGTTCGAAAGCTCCCGACGTCGACGCCCTCGTCGGCGAACACGCCGGCCTCGATCGCCGGCAAGCTCTCGAGCCGCGGCGCCGGCACCGTCCGCACCACCACCTCCACCGGATCGAGCTCCCAGAGCGTACCGTTGAAGGTCGCGAGCGCGTCGGGCGTCCACCAGCTGAGACTCTTGCTGATGCCGGAGGTCACGGTGCTCGCCGGCGCGTAGAACGCGCCCTGCAGCGTCAGGCGCTTCAGGCGATATTGGTACGACCAGTTGGGCGACGTGGTGCTGCCGTTGTTGACGAGCGCCCCCGTCGCCGCGGTGTGCACCGCGACCAGCGTGCCGTCGGACATCGGCAACGGGTTCCGGAAGTAGCCGGTGTCATCCGGCACGTCGGCGTCGTCGTTGGTCGGCGTGACCGCGGTCAGCACCATGTCCTCCGGGTTCACGGTCGGCGCGCCGGTGAGGCGCATCAACGTACCGCCGGTGCCGGTGCCGAACTCGGGGGCGTGCGTCGCGAGGAAGTCGCCCGGGTGGGTCGGGTCCTCGCGCAGGTGGAACAAGCCGCCGTCGCCGCCGATCCGGAGCTCGTTCGCGTGCAGGTTCGGGTTCACGAAGTACGTCAGGTTCCCGTCGGCGACGAAGCTGCCCTCGGTGTAGCTGCCGCCGAGCTCGTGGCGGCCGACGTGATTCAGCGTCTCCTCCGCCGTGCCGTCCTGATTCAGCTCCCACGGAAAGAAGTGGTTGAAGCGGTGGGTCGAGAGCGCCGGCGTGTAGGCCGGGTCGCCCGCCGTCCGCGGCTCGGGAAACACCTCGGCGCCGACGAGGCTCGTCGTGGTGGCCGCGTTGGCCGCCTCGCTCGCCCACGTGAAGGCATTGTAGGTGGCCGCGGTCCCGGGCGCGTCGCCCTGCTGGTCGCGCTGCAGATGGTCCCACTTGGTGAAGATCACGCGCCCGAACGAGTCGAGCGAGAGCGAGAAGCTGCCGCTCGGCGAGTGCTGCAGGACGACGAGCTCGCCGCTCTGCTCGTGCAGCGAGTACATCGCGGCGACGACGAACGCCGACTCGTACTCGTCGCGCTGCGGGTAGTGATGCGCGGCGCCGGTCGGCGGGCGATCGGAGGTGAAGAGGATGCGACCGTCGGTCGCGTAGATCGGCGACACGTTGTTGAAGCCGGCCGGCTGGTTGGCGATCTTGCGGATGATCGCGGTCTGCCCCTGGCCGAGCCCGCTCACCTCGTAGATCTGCCAGTGATACGTCGCGACCTGGTACTGCGCGGTCGGCGCGCCGACGATCATCGCGAAGAGCGCCTTGGTGCCGTCCCAATGCACGCACGGCTCGCGGACGGTGATCCCGTTGGCACCCTGCATGCCGCCCGACCCGTAGCCGGCTTCCTGCGTGAGGAAACGCAGCGAGCCGTCGGGATAGCGGATCACCAGGTCGCCGCCGCGCGGCGCTTCGCTGGGGCTCGCGAGCTGGTTGCCGAACGTGGTGGTGACGGCGGTGAAGCCGCCGACGGGGACCTGGGTCACGAAGAGGACGGGAGTCGTCTGCGCGACGGCTTCCAGCCGCATCGCCACGAGCAGCGAGATCGCACAGCAAAGCCCCAAGAACCCGCGTCGCAGCATGCGTCCTCCTCGCGTGAACGGCCTAGTGCCGATCAGCAAGCGACGTTCCGTTCGTGGGCGTTCGTAGTCAACCGAAATGGGCGCGGCGGGCGTGTTTCCATGACGGCGCGTCGAGATCGCGTCGCCGAAGTGCCTATGCGAGTGGTAGGGCGCGGGGTCGGTGCCCGGGGCGACGCGTATCGCCTCTGCGCGCACGTGCCGCGCTTTTCTGACGTGGTGCGGCCTGGCCTTGTCCGTACACGCATTAGAGGTAGCCGAAGCGCGGCCCAATGCGCGCTGCCGGCGACACGCGTCTCCCCGGCCGCAACATTCACGACGTGTCACGCGCTCGCCTTCGGTGGCGCGCTCTCCCGCTACGCCACTACCCCGCCGGCGGACCTCCAGCAGCCCGGGACCGCCGATCCGACCTCGTGTGTGCACCGCGTGGCCGTCCGACGTCTATCCTCGGCGCAAGGATCGGCGTGGCGTGGGCCGCTGCTCGGCGCTTTTGACTCGCAGGGGGCGAGGGGGGAACCCGAGCGGAGCGTGGGGAGCGGCGGGTCGCCGGCAGCGCGCATTGTGCCGCGCGGCACGTGCGCGCAGAGGCGACCCGCCGTCCCCGCGCTCCGCGAACAGTTCACCGCATGAGCGTCATCGGTGCAGCAGAGACCCCGTAGTGACTGTTCGCACCCACACGCTCGATTGCCGCCTCGGGCGCGAGACGACCCGTCAGAAGCTCGCGATACGCCGCGAGGACACGCGCGGTCTCGGCCTGCGTTTCCCGGACGAGCTCGACGCGGAAGCGGCGGACACCGCGGCGGACGAGGTCGGGGACCAGGGCGGCGGCCGACTGCAGCGCGTCGTTGAAGACCGTGTTGCGGCAGCCGACGTCCACGATCACCGGGTGCGTGCGGCCCGTGTGATCGCGGAGCGCCAGCTCGTGCTGCTCGCAGGGGCGCCCGCAGGTACGGAAGTCGCGGCCGCCCGAGAGCAGGTGGGCGTAGACGCAGTGCTCGGTGTGGAAGGTCGCGATGCGATGGTGCAGCACGATCGTGAAGCGCTCGGGCGGCGCCGCGTCGAGGAGCGCCATCAGCTGCGCCCGATCGAGATCGTGCGACGCCGTCAGCGTGTCGAGGCCGCGATCGAAAAGCTCGGCCGCGGTGATCGAGTTGGTGACGTTCAGCGAGAAGTCGCCGTGGAGGACGGGACGGGCCAGGCTCGCGCCGGGTCCCTGGACCGCGCCGAGCGCCTGGAAGGCCACGAGCGCGCCCCAGTGGCGGATCAGCACGGCGTCGGGCGCGAGCGCGGCGAGCCGACGGTCGTACCCTTCCTCGCCGGGCTTCTGGACGCGGACCGTCGCGAGGCTGACGCGGAGGCCGGCGCTCCGCGCGCGCGTCACCGCCTTGCCGAGCCCGACCAGCTCCATCCAGTCGAGCTCGACCTCGGGCGCGCCGCTCGCGATCACGGCCTCGAGCTGCGCCGCGTTCCGGCAGAGGGCGACGAGCTGCGGCTCGTCCGGCGGGAGCCAACGCGCCGGGGCGAGCGACCGCGCCTTGGCACGGAGGCGCGGCGTCCACGAACCGTCGGCGATGGTCCGCGCCGGTCCGCGCTCGATCCGTTCGAGCAAGGCAGCTGCGAGCGTGCGGCGGATCGTCTTCAGCTCCGAGACCGGCAGGTGCACGCCCGGGGCGAGCGCCGTGGCATCGAGCCCGTCGACGCGGAACGGCGTGCCGCCGAAGGCTCCGAGCTTGTCACGCAGGAGCTCGGTCGTGAGCCCCGCACCCGACGACGCCACGAGCGGCGACATGCTCACCGCCTCTGTCTCCGCCTCGGCGGTCGCCGCCGTCACCTGCAACGGGCCGCCGACGGCCCCGCGCACGGCGAGCACCAGCCCGATCCGTCCGGTCGGCTCGTCGCCGTCGATCAGGCGTTCGGCCTGGCGCGCGATCGCCGGATCGCTCGTGACCCAGACGCGCTGACCGGGCTCGACGCGGCGGAGATCCGGACCGGGCTGGCCAAAGCGCAAGACCCAGCCGTCGCGCGTGGGCTCGACCGCGAAGACCGGCCCGCCCGGCTCGTGCTCGTCCTCGGGATGACCCGCGTCGAAGACGATCCCCATCCCCGCGCGCGGCTCGACGTCCGCTGCGCGCGCGCCGTCGCTGGCATCATCGGCGCCGCCGAGCCCGGCGAGCGCCGCGGCCGGCGCGCCGAGCGGTCGA
>CAZWAX010000505.1:0-4080 GCA_964631985.1 uncultured Polyangiaceae bacterium
CGTCGTCCGCCCGCGTCGCCGCGGGTCGCGCCGGCGGCGCGGGAGCGGGCGGCACGGGTGGACGAGCGCGGGCCACGTCCACGGGCGGAGGCTTCTTCGTCGGCCGTGCCACCTTGGGGCGATCGCGAGCGGTCACGGAAGCACACGCCGAGAGCGCGAGCGCCAACGCGAGCGTCAGCGTGAGCAAGAGTCGATTGTGCATCCTCACCTCCCGAACAATCTGCGCCACCAGCTACCCCCCGGCCTCTCCGGCAGGCGCTGCTCACGCCGGCGCGGCTCGTCGTCCCCGCGCACCGACCCGCCGTGGCGCGAGCACTCGCCGGTCGGTGCATCCGCGTCGAGAAATGCTTCGACCACCGTCCGTGGGCAAGCGGCGGTCGCCCGCTCCCCGGTCTCGGGATCGACGGTTGCGAGCACGATGCCTTCCGGCACCTCGAAGTCGCGCGCGGGACGTCCGGCGGTCGCCTGTTTCATGAACGCCGTCCAGATCGGCAGGGCGGCCTGCGCACCCGTCAGCCCGAGCGATTGGCGACGATCGAAGCCGACCCAGACCACCGTCACGAGCTCCGGCGTGTATCCCGCGAACCAGGCATCACCGTAGTCGTTGGTCGTACCGGTCTTCCCTGCCGCCGGGATGCGAAAGCCCTGCGTACGAGCGGCGCTTCCGGTACCGTGGTCGATCGCTCCTTCCAGCACGTGCGTCACGAGGTACGACGCCTGCGGCGAGAGCACGCTCGCGATGTCCATCGGCTTGCCCTCGATGAGGGTGTCGTGCGCATCCGCGACCTGCGTGACTGCGCGCGGCGTCGTGCGTTGACCCTGGCTGGCGAACACCGCGTAGACCTCGGCGACCGACAGCGGCGTCGCCTCGAGGCCACCGAGCACGATCGAGGGCAACGCGGGTAGCGGGCCCGGAAACCCGAGATGCTCGGCGGCCGCGAGGACGCGTGGCAATCCGATTTCGAAGGCGATGCGCGCCGTCGCCGCGTTCAAGCTCTCCTCGAGCGCTTCCCGCGTCGTAACCACGCCGCGATAGCGGTCCTTGTAGTTTCCCGGGGTCCACGTCCGGCCTTCATAGGTCCAGGCGAAGGCGGCGTCCTCGACACGGGTGGTCGGTGTGAAATGCGGCGCGCCGGCGTCGGAGTCGAACGCGGCGTAGTAGACGACCGGCTTGAACACCGAGCCCGGTTGGCGGAGCGCGTCGGTGACGCGATTGAACTGCGTGATGCGATAGTCACGTCCGCCGACCATGGCCCTGATCGCGCCGGTCGCGGGGTGGATCGCGACGAGCGCCGCTTCGAGCTGCTCTGCGGGCTCGGCGCGGCGGAGCTTGGGGTGCAGGCGCTCGAGCTCCGCGAGCCCGTCGCGAACGGCCGCCTCGGCGGCCACCTGCATCTCGGCGTCGAGCGCCGTGAAGATCCGGAGGCCCTCCGCCGTCAACGCCGCCGGCGGGTACGACGCCTGCAGTTGACGCCGGACGGCGTCGACGAAGTACGGCGCGTTCGTGCGCTCCGTGACGGGCGGCCGGAGCGCCAGCGGCGCGGCGCGGGCCGCCTCGGCTTCCTCGGGGGTGATCGCGCCGTGCTCGGCCATGGCGCTCAGGACGACGTCACGACGCCCCTGAGCCCGCATCGGGCTCCGGAAGGGCGAGGTGGCGTTCGGGGCGCGGATCATGCCGGCGAGCAGAGCGGTCTCTCCGATCGTGAGATCCGCGAGCTGCTTGCCGAAATAGAACTGCGCCGCCTCGGCGACGCCGAAGATCCCCTTCGCCCCGCTCTGCCCGAGGTAGATCTCGTTCAGGTAGTGCTCGAGAATCTGCTCCTTCGAGTACCGCCGCTCGGCCACGATCGCCATCGCGAGCTCGCGGAGCTTGCGGCGCAAGGTGCGTTCCTCGCTGAGATAGAAATTCTTCATCAACTGCTGTGTGAGCGTGCTCCCGCCCTCGACGACGCGACCGGCGGAGAGGTTCCGCACGAGGGCGCGCAGAATGCCGCGCACGTCGATGGCGCCGTGCTCGAAGAAACGGCTGTCCTCGGCCGCCAGCACGGCTTGCACCATTCGCGGCGGGATCTGATCCAGGGTCACGACGTGCCGCTCTTCCCAGACCCCGTCGTACAACCCGGCGAGTGCCTCCGGCTCCAGCGCCACGTCGAACAGTTCCTCGTCGCTGACGAGGTCGGTGATGCGCCCGATCACTCCGTGATCGAGCTCGAGGCGGATGGCACGGCCGGGCTCGGCCTGCAGGGGATAGCGGAACGCGTTCAGGTGGATGTCGAGCGTCGCACCCGCGGGATCATGGTGAAACTCCCCGCGTCCGCGCACGGTTTCGACCTCGCGATAGCCGAGGCGCCGAAGGCGCTCGAACACCCGCGTGCCGGCGAGCTCGAGGCCGGGATGGAGGGCGAAGGCGTCGGTGAAGATGCGCCCGGGCAGCGCCCACGCGCGACCCTCGAGCTTCGCGGCGACCGTCTGCGTGAGGGCGCGGTACGTGAAAGCACCCCACACGAGGGCCGCCACGACGACGGGCGCCAGCACCGCGGCGATCCAGCGTCCCGAGCGGCGCTCCGACATGGTCGTCGACGACCGGGACCGCGACGCGCGGCGCGCGCGGCGGTCCCGGCGGTCCTCAGGCAGGCGGTTTCAGCGCCAGGAAGATCGTGTTCTCGCCGCGGCGAACCAGCAGGAGCACGTTCTTGCCTTTCTCGACCTTCTTGAGCGCGGCTTTGTACGTCTCGACGTCCTCGACCGCCTGGCGATTCACCTCGAGGACGACGTCGCCGCGGCGAATGCCCGCTTCGTCCGCCGCCGAGCCCGACTCCACGCCGCTCACCACCACGCCCTTGGTATCCTCGACGCCGAGGTTCTCGGCGATCTCGGGCGTCAGCGTCTGCACGGTGAGCCCGAGCTTCTCGCTGTCGCCTCCGGCAGCGACCTGCGCCTCCTCGTCCTGCAGCTCGGCGATGGTCACGTTGAGGTCCAGCGTTTCCTTGTCGCGCAGGAGCTTGATCGGCACCTGCTTCTCGAGCGGCGTCCGCGCGACCAGCATGGGCAGCTCGTTCGACTCGCCGACCGTATGGCCGTCGAACTCGACGATGACGTCGCCGACCTTCACTCCCGCCGCGGCCGCGGGGCCATTCGCAACCACGTCGGCGACGAGGGCGCCGCGGGCCTGCTCGAGTCCGAGCGATTCCGCGATCTCGGGCGTGACCTTCTGGATCAGGACACCAAGCCACCCGCGCGTGACCTTGCCCTTGTCACGGAGCTGCGGGACGAGCTCCTTGGCGAGGTTCACCGGGATCGCGAAGCCGATCCCGATGTTGCCCCCGGTCCGGCTGAAGATGGCCGAGTTGATCCCGACGACCTCGCCCCGCAGGTTCAACAGCGGGCCGCCGGAGTTGCCGGGATTGATGGCGGCATCGGTCTGAATGTAGTCGTCGTAGTTGCCCGCACCGATGAAGCGGCCCTTGGCGCTGACGATCCCCGACGTCACCGAGTGGTCGAGACCGAAGGGGTTGCCGATCGCCATCACCCACTCGCCGACGCGCAGCGTGTCCGAGTCGCCGAGAGGCACGGCGGTGAGGCCGGTCACGCCCTCGATCTTGAGCAGCGCGAGATCGGTCTTGGGGTCTTTGCCGACCAGCGTCGCTTTGTGCTCCTGCTCGTTGTCGAGCCGCACGACGATCTCTTCGGCTTTTTCGACGACGTGGTTGTTGGTGAGGATGTAGCCTTCGGGATCGATGACGAAGCCCGACCCCAGGCTGCGCTGCGGCTGCTGGCGTTGCTTCGGCCCGGGGCCGAAGAAGCGCTCGAAGGGCTCGGTGAAATCCTTGGGCTCGCCTTCCCCGAACGGCCATTGCGGACTCTGCTGACCGGGTCCGCGAAACCGCGGCGTATCGGTCGGCTTCTCGCGTTGCGCGCGCGTCGAGATGTTGACGACGACGGGGCTCAGGCGCTCCGCGAGCGACGCGAAATCGGGGACGACGGTGACTGCGCCCGCCGCCGGCGCGATGACCGACGCGGCCGGCGGTGGTGCTGCAGGCGCCGTGGGCGCGGCCGCAAGGGCCTTGATCGCCGGTTTCT
>CAZWAX010000506.1:0-4048 GCA_964631985.1 uncultured Polyangiaceae bacterium
TGCGCGCGCATCGGCGCGGTGCACACCGTCGTGTTCGGCGGGTTCGCGGCCGAGGCGCTCCGCGACCGCATCCAGGACTGCGGCGCGGTCGCGCTCATCACCCAGGACATGAGCTACCGCCGCGGCGGCGAGGTGAAGCTGTTCGAGGCGGCGCGCGCCGCGGCCTCGCAGTGCCCCACGCTGCGATCGGTGATCGTGCACCTGCGCAAGCGCGAGAACGCGGCCCTCGACGACGACGCCTTCGCCCGCGCGTTCGCCCTCGAGCAGACCGTCGTGCGCCTGACCTCCGCCAACGATCTACCGCCCACCAAGGAGCACGCGGCGCCGGCCGAGGTGCCCGCAGAGCACCCGCTGTTCGTGCTCTACACCTCGGGTTCCACGGGCAAGCCCAAGGGCGTGCTGCACTCGACGGCGGGGTTCCTGCTGCAGACCCAGCTGTCGACCCGCTACGTGTTCGACCTCAAGGAGGACGACCTCTACTTCTGCACCGCCGACGTCGGCTGGATCACCGGCCACTCGTACATCACGTACGGGCCGCTCCAGTGCGGGGCCGCGTGCCTGCTGTTCGAGGGCGCGCCGAACTACCCGGAGCCCGACCGCCTGTGGGAGATCGTGGAGCGCCACCGCGCGACCGTGCTCTACACGGCGCCGACCGCGATCCGCGCGTTCATCCGCACCGGCGAGGAGTGGCCGAAGAAGCACGATCTCAGCTCGCTGCGCCTGCTCGGCACCGTCGGCGAGCCGATCAACCCGGAGGCGTGGCTCTGGTACCACCGCGTGATCGGCGGCGAGCGCTGCCCGATCGTCGACACCTGGTGGCAGACCGAGACCGGCGGCATCCTGATCACGCCGCTCCCGGGTGCGGTGCCGGCGAAGCCGGGGTCGTGCACGAAGCCGTTCCCCGGCATCGTGCCCGACGTCGTCACGCGCGAAGGCACGTCGGTCGGCCCGAACGAGGGCGGCTACCTCGTGCTGAAGCAGCCGTGGCCCGGCATGTTGCGGACCATCTGGGGCGATCACGAGCGTTTCAAGCAGCAGTACTGGAGCCAGATCCCCGGCATGTACTTCACCGGCGACGGCGCGCGCCGCGACCAGGACGGCTACTTCTGGGTGATGGGCCGCATCGACGACGTCGTGAACGTGTCGGGGCATCGCCTCGGCACGATGGAGATCGAGAGCGCGCTGGTCTCGCATCCGCGCGTCACCGAAGCGGCCGTGGTCGGCCGGCCCGACGACCTGAAGGGCGAGGCGCTCGCGGCGTTCGTGACCCTCGGCGCCGGGACCAAGCCCGACGACGCGCTCAAGGAGGAGCTCCGCGAGCACGTCGGCAAGGAGATCGGCGCCTTCGCGAAGCCCGACGACATCCGTTTCACCGACGCGCTCCCGAAAACCCGGAGCGGCAAGATCATGCGGCGCCTGCTGCGCGACCTGGCGGCGGGCAAGGAGACGGTCGGCGACACGACCACGCTCGAGGATCTGACGGTGCTCGCGAAGCTTCGGGAAGAAGACGAGTAACGCGCCCGATGGCCCTCGTTCTCCACAACACCCTCACCGGCAGGCAGGAGCCGCTCACGACGATCGTGCCCGGCAAGGTCGGGCTCTACGTCTGCGGCGTCACCGTGTACGACCGCTGCCACGTCGGCCACGCCCGCTCGCTCGTCTTCTTCGACACGGTGGTGCGCTACCTCCGGTTCAGCGGCTACGACGTGACGTTCGTCCGCAACATCACCGACATCGACGACAAGATCATCAAGCGCGCGGCGGAAGAGACGATCCCCTCCGAAGAGCTCGCCTCGCGCTACATCGGCACCTTCCGGGCCGACGTCGCCGCGCTCGGCTGCCTGCAGCCCGACATCGAGCCGCGCGCGACCGATCACATCCCGGAGATGCTCGACTTGATCGCGCAGCTCGAGAAGCGCGGCATCGCCTACGCCTCCGCGGGTGACGTCTACTGCTCGGTCGGCAAGATCAAGGACTACGGCAAGCTCTCCAAGCGGAAGCTCGACGACCTGATGGCGGGTGCGCGGGTCGAGGTCGGCGAGCGCAAGCACGCGGATCTCGACTTCGCGCTGTGGAAGGGCGTGAAGCCGGGCGAGCCGTTCTGGGAGAGCCCGTGGGGGCCCGGCCGGCCGGGCTGGCACCTCGAGTGCTCGGCCATGTCGACCAAGTATCTCGGCCAGCCCTTCGATCTGCACGGCGGCGGTGAGGATCTCATCTTCCCGCACCACGAGAACGAGATCGCGCAGTCGGAAGGGGCCACCGGCACGCCCTTCGTGAAGCACTGGATCCACCACGCCTTCGTCCGCATCAACGAAGAGAAGATGTCGAAGTCGCTCGGCAACTTCCTCACCATCGAGGAGATCCTGCGGCGCGTGCCGTCGGAGGCGTTGCGCTCGTTCCTGGTGTCGACGCACTACCGGAGCCCGGTCGACTTCAGCGACCAGTCGCTGATCGACGCCCAGCGGGCGTGCGCCCGGCTGCACGAGACGCTGGCGCGGGTCGAGGCCAAGCTCGGCGCCGTGCACACGGCGGGAGGGGCCGAGCGGGGGCCGGCCGTCGAGACGTTGCCGGCGAGCGTCCGGCCGTTCCACGAGCAGTTCGTGACCGCGATGGACGACGATCTCAACACCGCCCGCGCCCTCGGCGTCGTCTTCGACGAGGTGCGCGAGATCAATCGGCTTCTCGACGCCGGTGCCGAGACTGCCCAGATCGCCGAGCACCACGCCAACTTCAGCCGCCTGGGCGGCGTCCTCGGCGTGCTCCGCCACCCGGCCAGCAGCTACCTCGAAGCCGAGAAGGGTCGGCACGTCGCCGGCGGCGGCCTCGACGTCGTTCACATCGAGCGCCTGATCGGCGAGCGCACGGCCGCCCGCCAAGCCAAGGACTTCAAACGCAGCGACGCCATCCGCGACGAGCTCCTCGCCCACGGCGTCGTCCTGAAGGACGGCGCCGGTGGCACCACGTGGAGCGTCGTGCAAAGCTGACACAGGTCAGCCCATGCGCCGGGCATTCACAGCGATCGCCCTAGTCCTCCTCATCGCCGGCCCCGCCACCGCGGGAAGCCGCTACGTCTACGAAGACGACTACGACGAGGAGGAAGTGACCGAGCCGAGCGATAGCGAAGGCCATCCCGGCAATCGCGATTTCCCCGACCGGTCATTCCACACCAGCGGCCGCGTCGAACGCCAGCAGCGCCTCGCCCCCATGCAACCCTACTGGGGCACCATGCGCCCCTACTGGAACGCCCCCGAACCCCCCGGCGTCATCCACCGCGGCGCCCGCACCCGCGGCTTGAAATAGGGCCGTGTGCGAACGCCAAGGCCGGGGCGTTCAGAAAGGGTGCAGATGCGAGGCGCGACCGAGTGAGCGCGGAGGCGTAGCGGAGCTACGCCGCACAAGCGAACGAGGGAGCAACGAAGCAGATGCGCCCTTTCTGGACGCCCCGGCTAGGACTCGGCGGTGATTGCTTCCATGTGGAACGTCGGCATCGCGCACTCCGGCTTGCTGAAGAAGAAGCCGTAGATCGCGATGCCCGAGGCCTTGTCGAAGTCGACCCGGCTCACGCCCTCGACCACCCACTTCTTGTCGGGCTTGTCCTCGCAAGTCAGGTAGTTGTGGGTGTTGATGAAGGCGGGATGCACGCGGTCGCCTTTGACGGGGATGTAGCGCAGGTAGACGGCAACGCGCTGCACGAAGTCCCGGGCCGGTCCGGTGCGCTCCATCTTGATCAACTTGGACGAGGTCTCGGCGATCTCGACCTTCATGTCGAACTGCGCCTGTGCCCGATCGGGGGACAGGGCGACCAGGAGGGCGATCAAGCCGATCGTGCTGAGAATGGACGTGCGCATGATTTCGAACCTCGCGTGGGGAAGTTGGACGAGGGCGGAAAATCGCCGGTAGGACCGGCGGTGTCAAGAGAGGGCCGACGACTTTGCCGGGGTCGGTTTCGCCATGGCGAGCGCTCGCTTCGTCTGGCATCGACCGGGGAGATCGCCTAGGGAACCTCTGCACAGGTCCCGATGCAGAGTCGATTGAGCATCCGGATCAT
>CAZWAX010000507.1:0-4045 GCA_964631985.1 uncultured Polyangiaceae bacterium
TCCTGAACGACGTCCTGACCGGCGAGCTCACCTCGGTCAACCAGTACTTCATCCACGCCAAGATGTGTAAGAATTGGGGCTATCGTGGTCTCGCGGCGCGCATCCGCAAGGAGTCGATCGACGAGATGAAGCACGCCGACGAGCTCATCGAGCGCATCCTCTATCTGGACGGCGTGCCGAATTTGCAGCGCCTCTACAAGGTGAACGTCGGGGAGACCGTGCCGGAGCAGCTGAAGCTCGATCGTCAGCTCGAGGTCGACGCGGTCGCGCGCCTCAACAAGGGCATCGCGCTCTGCGCCGAGGTCGGCGACAACGGCACCCGTGAGCTGGCCGAGGACATCCTGGTGAGCGAGGAGGAGCACCTGGACTGGCTGGAGACGCAGATCCACCTCGTCGAGACGATCGGCGAAGCGCACTACCTGGCGCAACAAGTGCACGAGGACGCCGACTGAGCCCGTGGCGAGGTCGTCTCACATGAGACAGCAGGTGGCTTCGAGCAGCATGCCGTAGAGTCGGTTGGCATTGGTGCAGCGGATTGAGCCGCCCGCCGCACCGTCGGGCGCGCGCACCTCGGCCGGTTCGCAGGATTGCCATGACGGCTGGAGGGTGAAGGGAATCAGCAGCCGATACGCGACGATGCCGTTGCGAACGGCCCGGACGCCCCCCGCATCGGGGCAGACCAGGGTCGCCGTCGATAACGGCTCGACCATGGTGTGCATGGTCCCGCAGCCGGCGGGCACCGGCTGCGCCGGAGCCGGCGGTCCGGTCGACGGCATCAGCGCCGGAGGCCGCAGCCCGTCGCCGTGCTCGAACACGTTGAAGACGTAGGTGCCGTCGGTGCTCTGGTCGACGACGTCGTTGCCGCGATGGTCGAGCACGACGTTGCGTTCAAGGACGGTACCGCGCGATTCCGGGTCGAGCCGGAGCCCGGGCCCGGCGTTGGCGACGATCCGGTTGGCGACGATGCGACAGCGGTCGCAGTCGCGGAGATCGACGATCGCTCCCTTGCCGCCGGTACGGTTGGCGAAGACCTCGGCACCTTCGAGCGCGAACCGGGCGCTCTGCTCGACGCGTATCGCGCCCCCTTCGTCGCTGGCGGTGCCGTTCCGATGGAGCACGACGTCGCGCAGGCGGACGCCGTCGGTCCCGACGACCAGGATGCCGACGGCGCAGCTGTCGTTCACGCGGACGTCGCGCACCTGCACGCGGACCGCGTCGCCGATCGCGACGCCGGTGACGAAGCCGCGGACGACGCCGGGGCCGAGAATCTGTGCGCCTTCCGCCGTGCGCTCGACCGTGATCCCGCTCGGCGCGGCACCGTCGGCACACGAGCGCGACGACTCGAGGGTGTGACCGTTCAGCTGGAGGGTGCTCCGTGGGTTGCGCAGGATGACGCCGACTCCGTCACAGCGGAGGTCGCGGTCGAGCACGGCGTCCTCCTCGACGACCGTTCCGCAGCGCACTACGGGGCCGCGTCCGGCCGCGACCGGGGGCGGGGACGCGAGGGCGACGGCGAGGGCGAGCAGGACGGCGCGCGTGAGTGGCACGCCCGGCATCCTCGCCCGGAGCTTTCCCGCCTGCAATGGAGGGGGGCCGCCTGCGCTCAGAGCTCGGGGCTTGCCGGGAGGCTCGTCTCGCCCATCAGGTAGGTGTCGACGCCGCGGGCCGCCTCACGTCCTTCCCAGATCGCCCACACCACGAGCGATTGGCCGCGCCGCATGTCGCCGCACGCGAAGACCCCGGGGACGCTCGACTGATAGTCGGCCCCGACGGCGACGTTGCCGCGCTCGTCGAGCGTGACGCCGAGCTGCTCGATCATGCCCGGCTTCTCGGGCCCGACGAACCCCATCGCCAGCAGCACGAGGTCGCAATCCAGCTCGAACTCGCTGCCGGGTACCTCGACCATCTGCGGGCGGCCGTTGTCGCCCTTCTTCCACTCAAGGTGGATGCCGTGGAGCTTCTTGACGTGGCCGTCGGCGTCGCCGCTGAAGCGCTTGGTGTTGATGCTCCAGTCGCGGATCACGCCTTCCTCGTGCGAGCTCGAGCTGCGGAGGATCATCGGCCAGTAGGGCCAGGGGGCGATCTCCTCGGTGCGGTCCTCGGGCGGCTTCGGCAGGAGCTCGAACTGGTGGACGCTCTTGGCACCCTGCCGGTTCGAGGTCCCGAGGCAATCCGACCCGGTGTCGCCGCCACCGAGGATCACGACGTTCTTCCCGCCGGCGAGGATCTGATCCGGCACGCTGTCGCCCGCGACCTTCTTGTTCTGCTGGGGCAGGAAATCCATCGCGAAGTGGATGCCCGTGAGCTCGCGCCCGGGAATCGGCAGGTCGCGCGCGGCGGTGGCACCGCCGGCCAGCACGACGGCGTCGAACTTGGACGTGAGATCGGCGACGGCGACGTTGGCGCCGACGTTGGCGTTGACGTGGAAGACGACGCCCTCGTCGCGCATCTGCTGAACGCGGCGCTCGACGATGTGCTTCTCGAGCTTGAAGTCGGGGATGCCGTACATGAGCAGGCCCCCGATCCGGTCGGCGCGCTCGAACACCTCGACCGTGTGCCCGGCGCGATTCAGCTGCGCGGCGGCGGCGAGGCCGGCCGGCCCGGAGCCGACGACGGCGATGCGCTTCCCGGTCCGCCGGCTCGGCGTGATCGGCGTGACCCAGCCCTCTTTGAAGGCGTGGTCGATGATCTGCTTCTCGATCTGCTTGATCGTGACGGGATCGTCGTTGATGCGGAGGACGCAGGCTTCCTCGCACGGGGCCGGACAGATTCGTCCGGTGAACTCGGGGAAGTTGTTGGTCGAATGCAGCCGGTCGATCGCCTCTTTCCACCGGCCGCGGTACACGAGGTCGTTCCAGTCGGGGATGATGTTCCCGAGCGGGCAGCCCTTGTGACAGAAGGGAATGCCGCAATCCATGCAGCGCGCGCCCTGCTGTTGGAGCTTGTCCTCGGGGAGCTTGCCCTCGAGCTCCTGCCAATCCTTCAGGCGCTCCGCGACCGGCCGGCGTGCCGGCAGCTCCCGCGGAATCTCCAAAAATCCAGTGATCTTTCCCATGGTGTCTTAGACCGACGCCAGGCGCTCGGCTTCGGCATCGAGGTGCGCGGCGGCGAGCACCTTGCGGTACTCGACGGGCATCACCTTCACGGAGTGGCGCGCCGTATCCTTCCAGCCCAACAGGATGCGCCAGGCAACGGTGCTCTCGGTGTACTCGTAGTGACGATGGATGAGGTCCTTGATGGTGGTGAAATCCCCGTCCTCCATCGGGTCGAGCTCGACCATGCTCATGTTGCAGTTGCGGACGAAGTCGCCATCGACGTCGTAGACGTACGCGACGCCGCCGCTCATGCCGGCCGCGAAATTGCGTCCGGTCTTGCCGAGCACGACCACCATGCCCTTGGTCATGTACTCGCAGCCGTGGTCACCGACGCCCTCGATCACTGCAGTGACCCCGCTGTTGCGGACGGCGAACCGCTCGCCGGCTTGGCCCCGACAGAAGACCTCGCCGCCGGTCGCACCGTAGAGCGAGACGTTGCCGACGATCATGTTCTCTTCGGGCACGAACGTGGCGGTCTTCGGCGGGAAGACGACGATGCGTCCGCCGGAGATGCCCTTGCCGAAGTAGTCGTTGGCGTCGCCTTCGAGCGTGACCGCGATGCCCGGTGCCATGAAGGCGCCGAAGCTCTGCCCGGCCGAGCCCGAGAACCTGAGCTTGATGGTTTCCGGCGGCAGCCCCTCGGCGCCGTGCCGCCGCGAGATCTCGGCCGACAGCATCGTGCAGACGGTTCGATTGACGTTGCGGATCGGGAACTCCGCCTCGACCGGCGTCCGACGCTCGATCGCCGGCCGGCAGGTTGCGATCAGCTGGTTGTCGAGCGCGCCTTCGAGTCCGTGGTCCTGGGTCGTGACGGCGTGGATGGCGACGTTGTCGCCCGCCTCGGGCCGGTGGAGGATCTCGGTGAGGTCGAGGACGCCCGCCTTCCAGTGCCCGATCCCGTCGCGGGTCCCGGGCTTGTCGACGCCGCCGTCCATGTCGTCCACGGTGCG
>CAZWAX010000508.1:0-4030 GCA_964631985.1 uncultured Polyangiaceae bacterium
GGGAACTCCGAACTCCCTGAGGATAGTGGCAAGCTGTCGGACCGGGCGTACTAGCCGCCCATACCGCTTCAGCGCGTTCGCAGCGTCCGTGAGTTTCGTATCCTTGCTCTCAACGAAGCGTGCCGCGATGTCCGCGAAGAAATGCTCGACAACTTGCTGCGTGCCGGAGAAGTACCAGGGGTTGAAGTCGAACACTTCGACGTCGTCACGACGCTCGTCCAGAGCTTCTCGAACGATATTGAGGACCGAGGTCTTGCCGCTGCCCCATGGGCCCATGACTGCAACGACGGCGCCGTCCGAGAGGTCGCCCTCGACGATGTACTGCGCGATGGCGTTCGCGAACGGCGTGCGACCGAGCCGATCATCGACGCGCTTCTCGATCGGCGCGTCGCGAACCGCTGTTCCTCGTATGGACGCGGAGCCGGCCGCCTTCTCGGAGCCCTCTGCCTGTTTCTTGTGCACCCGAGCCGCCTCCTGCACCACGCGGTAGGTGTCACGGCGCAGCTTCCTAGAGGACCCCTACCGTACACTCTAAATCGACGTGGGAAATCATGGGCATACCGACTCGTGGGTCTCACTGCAACGTGATCGGCATGCGGCAGCTGCTGTTCCGGCGCCGCGAAGACCACTACTCCTCCCAAATGCATCCCCGACCATTGTAGGAGGGAACTGTCTTGGCAGCGTAGCGGGCGGCAAAAAGCCAGTGAACTGCCGGTGCTGGGGGAAAGGGGAAGTTTTGGCCAGGATGTTCTGATCGACAGCAACAACAAAGTGTCCGACCAGGCGTAGGAATGACCGCAGTCGCGCCAGCCCATTCCTAGTCGTGACCGTCGCCAACGATTCCCTGCCTCTGCAGAATAGTTCACGAGTTGGCTGCCTCCAGGTCGGTGACAGTTCGAGCCGATTGGGAACAGTTCTCGGACAAAACACGGACATTGTCAGGTCGTGTGAGGGGAAGGACGGTCGGTTCTTTGGGGAGCTGTTCGACATACGCCGAGACAAGCTCGACAGCCGTACGAAGGTCGTCATCGTCGTCGATGTTGTATCTCTCGAAAACCGACTCCGTGCGGTGCCCGCTGATCTTCATAGCTGTTGGCCGCTTGACGCCTGCGCGCATGAGATTGCGGACCCCGGTCCTTCGCAGATCGTGAAACAGCCGTGCCGCTACGCCGGCTGCCTTACACGCTGTGATCCAGCTCCGGCGAAAATACTGGATCGGCTCGCCCTGTCGGTGGAAGATGAACCGACAATCGCTGCGGCGAACCGCGAGGCGACGCTCTACAATCGCTCGTAGCTCGCGCGCGAGCACCAGGCGTCGGCCATGTCGAGTCTTGGTTTCGCGAGCGTGAAGCCGAAGAGTCCAACTCTCCCGGTCGAATGCGTCCCAAGTCAGGCGGCAATCTCCCCCTTCCGCATTCCCGTCCAGAACGCCCACTCTACAAAATCTCGCAGCCCGTCGTCGGGTAGTGCGGCAAGCAACTTGAAGAATGTAGGCTTGTCGAAGAATCCTGTCGAGCATTGTGCTCGTCGAGCCTCGGCAGTTTCGGGATTCTCGTCAATTTGCCCGCATCGTAAGCGCATTGGAACGCGCGACGAAGCGTCGAGCGTCGGCGCTTGATCGTTGCGTCGGCCACATCATCGCTCTGCCACACCTTGATGATTTGCCGGAAGCTCCATCGACCGGCCAACCTACGAGCCTCGGTGGGTGAGGCGGGTCGACGCGATGATCGGTGCTGGTTTCGGCGACGCGACGTTCGTGCGGGAGCTGGGTGCGGCGCGTCGAACGTGAAAGTCCCGTGGCCACTACGCGGAGGCGCAGTCCGAGGTACCTCGCCCGCCGTGGACCGGACGAGATCACGGAAGCGATGAACAGCGTCGTCGACTGGCTGAAGGAGAGACCGGAAATCAGCGGGGCACTCGCGGTGCGATCACGTCGCGGATCGCCTCGGCGATATGTCGATGCCCTTCGCGCGAGGGATGAAAGGTGTCGGAGAAATAGAGGGCGGGGTCGGACCCGAATCGTTCCCCGAGCAGGGCCGGCAGATCGACCAGCGCCACGGCATGCGCCTCGGCAAACTGTCGGAGCAGTGGCGCGTGCAGCTCGAACTGCGGGTAGATCGGCACCACCAGAACGAGCTCGATCCTGTGCTCGTCGGCATACTCTTTCGCGAGCTTGAGAAGGCTCTCGCGATGCTCCGCAGGCACCCGGGGCCGATTCGTATCCAGGCGCAAGTCCTCCGGGTCCAGCGTGCGCCGTTCGCGCAAGCCCCGCACGAGATTGCTGTGGCGCATCAGGAACGCCAGCACGCGCTGGCTCGGCAGGCGACGATGCTCGTAGATCTCCCAGTCGTTTTGGCCGAGGTCCGTCTCGGCCGCATTGTCGATGCGATTCGCCAGGTGGGCCACGGGAAGGAAATCGTTGTAGCCGAAATAGAGCAGCACCATGTCGGGCTCGAGCGCGGCCGAACGCTCGCGCAGATACGTTACCCCCTGAAACAGGCTGTAGCCCGGAACGCCCCCATTCAGCACCCGGACGCGACGGCCGTCACCGCGGCGCGAAAGCAATTCCTCGAGTACTGCCGAGTAGCATTCCTCGTAGGGCACCTGCGCGGCGAAGGTGGTCGATTCGCCAAGGCTGAGCACCCGGTATTCGCCCGGGAGTTTCTCGCCCACCTCCGGGCCACGGAGCCCGCGGTCATTGATCCAGCGCTGCCCGGCGGCATCTCGGGCGCCGGGATCGAGGCTCCAGAAGAGGAGCGGGTC
Organism: uncultured Polyangiaceae bacterium; assembly: GCA_964631985.1. Classification (GTDB taxonomy): domain Bacteria; phylum Desulfobacterota; class Binatia; order UTPRO1; family UTPRO1; genus UTPRO1. The sequence goes on from CAZWAX010000508.1 coordinate 2,764, forward strand.
GTGTCGGCCGTAGAGCTGAATGGCTCCGACCTGCAGCGACTGGCGCGGACCATGGAACTCGCCGAACAGATGCGACGCGGCCTCGATTCCCCCGAGCATGATTAGCGTCGTCGTGACGGCGAGCAGCGGACCCTTCCACCACCATCCGCGCTCTCGGGGGCGGACTCTCACGCGCCGATCCTGGGTCGTGATGCCTCAGTGCTTGGCCGCGGCCCAGAGCGGCGCGACGTTGCCACTGTTCCGCTGACCCCAGGTGTGCCGCAGATTCCGCACGCGCTCCGGCTCCCGTGCCGACAGGCCATGCGCTGCAGGTCGACGATTCTGCCCTTCGGGAATCTCGTCGGCCATTGCATGAAAAACGGCACCCGATTGCCCGGGGCACAACGCCGAGATGCCATTTGCCGATCACACCCGTCGCGTATCCCGCGGCCTTCATGCGATCTGCAAAGGTCGTCCCTTGCGCTGTGAAGTCCGAAAAGATCGTCCTGCGGAGCGAGATTGAACTCGTGCCCGAACCGCTCCTGATAGCGCCCGGTCAACAACCCGGCGCGGGTCGGTGAGCATTGCGGACCGCCACAGATTATGTCGCCGAGATCCGCCGTGTCGTTGGTGCCGAGGACATGGCCCCTAACGATATCGTCGCCGTCGCCTCCGCGTACGACGTCATTGCCTTTGTTCCCGTCGACGATGTCGTCGTCGTCCCCTCCGTCGAGTTCGTCATCTCCGTGGCCGCCGGCGATATCGTCCTCGCCGGTTCCCCCCAAGACCAGGTCATTGCCATTGCGGCCGAATATGGTGTCGGTGCCTGCATCGCCAGAGATGATGTCATCGCCCCCTGGATCGGATTCGGGGTTGTTGTCGCCAGTGATGGTATCGTTACCGCCTTTGCCGCAGATGAAGTCGGCGCCGTTGGTCCCGATGATGTTGTTCGGAGATCCGTCACCACAGATCGTACAGTAGCCGTCGTCGTTGCCTATAAATTGGTCGCACGAGTCGTGTCCAAGGCCGGTCTCGACGTTGCACTCGCCGGTTCCAGTACAAGTGTGCTCGCACGTGCGGGTGACGTCTTTGATCGTGCACGTCGCAGCATGCGCCGTCGTAGCATTGATCCCAAGCAGACAGACCAATCCGGCAATCCAAGTTCTCCTCATGGCAATTTCTCCTTGTTGTCCGACGGGGTGCATCGGAGTTAAGGGCTCTGTGCCGACAAGCCGCCTAGCAGCCCGTTGAAGAAGACCGAATTTCTCGAAGCACGGACGCCGGCGTC
>CAZWAX010000509.1:0-4030 GCA_964631985.1 uncultured Polyangiaceae bacterium
CTCGAAGCTCTACCAGGCGCGCCAGCGCGAGGAGCGCGACGTCGCGACGCTCTTCTTGGTCGACATGAGCGCGTCGACCGACGAGCCCGTGCCCGACGCGCCCGCCGGTCGCCGCGTCATCGACATCACCAAGGAGGCCCTGGTGGTGATGACCGAGGCGCTGGAGGAGATCGGCGACACCTACGGAATCTACGGCTTCTCGGGCCACGGCCGGCAACAAGTCGAGCTCTACCTGGTGAAGCACTTCAACGAGCCGCTGACGAGCGCCGTGAAGGGTCGGATCGGCGCGATCGAGCCGAAACGATCGACCCGCATGGGCACCGCCCTCCGCCACGCCGTCGCCAAGATGCGGGCGGTCGCGGCGCGCTCGAAGCACGTCATCCTGCTCTCGGACGGGTTTCCGCAGGACGTCGACTACGGCGACGACCGGCGCTCCAACGTCTACGGCATCCAGGACACCACGATGGCGTTCCAGGAGGCGGCGCGGGCCGGCGTCACCCCCTTCTGCATCACCGTCGACAAGGCCGGGCACGACTATCTGAAGGAGATGTGAGAGGCTTCGCGCTATCTCGTGATCGAAGACATCACGGCGCTGCCGCGCGAGCTGCCGAAGATCTACCAGCGTTTCGTGCGCCCCTGAGCGCGCGACATTCGGAGGATGGCATGACCTGGCTACGACGTTTGATCATCAACCGCTTCGGCCTGCTGGTCGTGCTCTGGCTGGTCGCGATCGGCGTCCTGCACGTCGGACAGATCCGCCACAATCGCCTCCCGCTCGACCTCGACGCACTGGCCCCTCCCGGCGAGACGCCGCCCCCGGGCACGCTGCTGGCCACGACCCTCGCGACCATCGTCCGTCACGAGCTGTCCGGCACCGGCTGGCGTCCGAACGACTTCTTCCTGTGGGGACCGCGCGTGCTCACCGACAACAACGCCAACCGGCAGCTCGGCATCCTGCACGCCGTCCGGCGCACCGCGCAGGTGATGAAGGAGCACCTCACCAAGATCTCGAGCGATCCTTACGACGGCAATCTCGACAAGGCCGACAACGCCTTCCGCTACGACGAATGGCGCTTCTTCTACCCGACGGCCGAGGGCCGCTACGCGAACGGCGTGCAGTACCTCGAGGACTACGTCCGCGGCCTGAAGCCCGAGCTGCAGACCTCGAAGCCGCTCACGCTCCGCAACATGGAGCTGCTCCGTCTCTTCCAGGCATGGAGCGACATGCTCGGCGACGCCCACGCCAACCTCTATCGGAACGAGCTCGACGGCCATGCCATCCGGCCGTGGGAAAACGACGACCTCTTCTACCACGCTCAGGGGTACACCCACGTGATGGCGGCGTGTCTGCGCGCCATCCAACGCGAGTATGCGCGCTCGTTCGGGGAGCGCGAGGCGCTGGGCTCGCTCGTCGAGGAGGTCGCGCGGTCGCTCGAGCACGCAGCGCGATTGAAACCGCTGATCGTCCTCGACGGCGGCGACGCCGGGCTCTCCGCCAACCATCGGCGGAACCTCGACGTCTACGTCGCCGAGGCCCGCCAGAAGATCTACTCAATCCGCGAGGAGCTCGAGAAGTAGCTGATTTTCCTCGCTGTTTCCGCGACTAAGGAGTTTTCCGCCCATTCCTAGGGAAACAGGTGAATTTATTTGACACGTCAAAGCGTGAAGGCGTAGGTTTCCTGAGCTTGGGAACCCACTTCCCGAGCGCCGAATCCGTCAGCAGCACCGGAGGTTTCTCGATGCAGAAGTCCCATCGCCCTCGTCGGCGAAGGACTCCGATGCCATGAAGTAGCCCTCCCACGCAGCTGGGAAGCCCTGGACCTCCCCCCCACGGCTTCCTCACGGGCGCCACGCTCCCCCTTAGTGGCGCCCACCCGAGTGGCCTCGACGCGTTCTGCGCCGAGGCCACTCGATTTTTAGGGTGTCGCGTGTATGGTGCGGGCGGCATGGCTCACCGCGTCACCCTGCTCGATGGCGATGGGATCGGACCTGAGGTGGCGGGGGCGGCGCGGGCGGTGATCGATGCCACTGGGGTGGCGATCGAGTGGGTGGAGCGCGATGCCGGGTTGCCGGCGATCGAGCAGGGCGGGGATCCGCTGCCGGAGTCGGTCTTTGCCGCCATTCGCGAGACCGGCACCGCGTTGAAGGGCCCGGTCACGACGCCGATCGGGGGCGGGTTCCAGAGCGTCAACGTGCGGCTCCGGAAGGCGCTCGATCTCTACGCGAGCGTACGACCCGTGCGGACGATGCCCGGCGTTCCGACCCGCCACGAGAACGTGGACCTCGTCATCATCCGCGAGAACACCGAGGGGCTCTATTCCGGGCTCGAGCACGAGGTCGTTCCGGGGGTGATCGAGACCTTGAAGGTCTTCACCGAGAAGGCCTGCACGCGCATCGCCGAGTACGCCTTCATGCTCGCGCGCCGCGACGGCCGCCGCAAAGTGTCGGCCGCGCACAAGGCGTCGATCATGAAAATGACCGACGGGCTCTTCCTCGATTGCTGCCGCACGGTGGCGGGGCGCCATCCCGAGATCGGCTACGAGGAGATCGCCGTCGACACGCTCTGCATGCAGCTCGTCCTCGACCCGACGCGCTTCGACGTGGTGCTGCTGGAGAACCTCTACGGCGACATCGTCTCCGACCTGTGCTCGGGCCTGGTCGGCGGGCTGGGCGTCGTGCCGGGCGCCAACATCGGGACGCAGGCCGCCGTGTTCGAGGCCGTGCACGGCAGCGCTCCCGACATTGCCGGCAAGAACCTCGCGAACCCGCTGGCGCTGATCCTCTCCGGCGCGCTCATGCTGCAGCATCTCGGCGAGCACGCCGCCGCCAAGCGCATCGTCGACGCGACCACCGCGGTACTGGCCGCGGGCAAGGTGCGTACCCGCGACCTGGGCGGCACCGCCGGGACCTCCGACGTCCGCGACGCGATCGTCGCCGTGCTGCGGGGAGCGCAAGCATGAGCGGTCCGCGCACCGTCACGCTCATCCCCGGCGACGGCGTCGGCCCCGAGATCGCCGACGCGGTGGTGCGGATCTTCGCCGCCGCGGCGGTGCCCATCACGTGGGAGCGCGTGGTCGCCGGCGACGAGGCGCTCCGCCGCCAGGGCTCGGCCATTCCCGCCGAGCTGATCGGCTCGGTGCTGCGGACCCGCGTCGCGCTCAAGGGTCATCTCGCGGCCCGCCTCGGCGAGAGCCACGAGAACGCCAACGTGGCACTCCGGAAAACCCTCGACCTCTATGCCAACGTCCGCGCCGTGAAGAGCTTCCCGGGTCGGCCCTCGCGCTATCCCGACCTCGACCTGATCGTCGTCCGCGAGAACACCGAGGGCGAGTATGCCGGGCTCGAGCACCAGATCGTTCCGGGCGTCGTCGAGAGCATCAAGATCACGACCGAGCGCGCCTGTACGCGGATCGCCCGCTTCGCCTTCGCCCACGCCGCCGCGGCGGGTCGGAAGAAGGTGACCGCCGTCCACAAGGCCAACATCATGAAGCGCTCCGACGGGCTCTTCCTGGAGTGTTGCCGCGCCGTCGCCAAGGACTACCCGGCGATCCAGCTCCAGGAGCTGATCGTCGACAACACCTGCATGCAGCTGGTCATGAACCCGTACCAGTTCGACGTGATGGTGATGCAGAACTTCTACGGCGATCTCGTGTCGGACCTCTGCGCCGGCCTCGCGCGCCGGCTCGGCCTGGTGCCGAGCGCGAGCTTCGGCGAACACCTCGCGGTAGTCGAAGGCATCCACGAAGCCGCCCCGGGTCTCGCCGGCCGCGTGGAAGCCAACTGCGCCGGGGTCGAACACAGTCGAGCCGCCATTAGCGTACCCGGCTATGCCCAGGCCTCCTCCGGTGTAGACGTGCATCGCGAACTCCAGGCAGGTCCCGCTGGTGATGACCCGGACGACGGTGGTCCCGGTGGCCGGCAGCGTTCCCAGCTTCATGAGGAACCGGACGATGAGCGACCCGTTGGAGGTGTAGGCGGGGATGCCGCCGACCTCCTTGTCATGACAGCTACCCCCATACCCCGTTCTTTA
>CAZWAX010000510.1:0-3999 GCA_964631985.1 uncultured Polyangiaceae bacterium
CTCCCCCAATCCACAGCCACCCCACCACTCAACGCCTCGCATCATAGGAAAGTGCTGTAGGGCATGTCAAGAGAAAAATTGCATTTTGGAACTGTTTTCCGGAGAAGAATCAGCATCATGCCGGGGAGCACTGCGTCGCTTAGAATGGTGTTCATGTCAGTGCCATCAGGAGAGTAACAGAGCGTTTTAAACCGCGCCGAACGCGGCTTTCCGCTTGAGGGTTGCGTTTTACTCAAGCGACTAGCGCTTGCGGTACGTGAAGGCTCTCGCCCCCGGGTAGCTGGCGCGCCGGCCCAGTGCTTCCTCGATCCGAAGCAACTGGTTGTATTTTGCCGTCCGCTCTCCGCGACACGGGCTGCCGGTCTTGATCTGGCCGGCATTCACCGCGACGGCCAGATCCGCGATCGTGGCATCCTCCGTCTCGCCCGAGCGATGCGAGATGACCGTGGTGTACCCGGCTTCCCGTGCGACGGTGATGGCCTCCAGGGTTTCGGTCAGCGTCCCGATCTGGTTGACCTTGACGAGAATCGAGTTGGCGGCCCCCGCTTGGATGCCTTGGCGTAGCCGGCTCGGGTTGGTCACGAAGAGGTCGTCGCCGACGAGCTGCACCTTGCGCCCGAGCCGTTTGGTGAGGAGCGCCCAGCCGTCCCAATCGTTCTCGGCCATACCGTCCTCGATCGAGACGATCGGATAGCGCTCGACCCAGTCGGCGTAGAGGTCGACCATGTCCGATTGGCTGCGGTCCGCGGCGCCCGACTTCCGAAACACGTAGCGCCCGTCCTTCCAGAGCTCGCTCGCCGCCGCATCGATGGCAATCCGGACCTGCGTGCCGGCGCGATAACCCGACGCCTTGATCGCCTCCATGATGGCCGCGAGCGCCTCCTCGTCGGAGGCGAGATTGGGCGCGAACCCACCCTCGTCCCCCACGCCGGTCGAAAGCTTCCGACCGCGCAACACCGCGCGGAGCGCATGGAAGATCTCCGCCCCCATCCGCAACGCATCGCCGAACGAACGCGCCCCGACGGGCATCACCATGAACTCCTGCAGGTCCACGGTATTGTCGGCATGAGCGCCCCCGTTGAGGATGTTGAACATCGGGACCGGCAGGACGCGCGCCGAGGAACCCCCGAGGTAGGCGTACAGCGCCTTCCCGGACGCCGCCGCCGCCGCCTGTGCGACCGCCAGCGAGACCCCCAGGATCGCGTTGGCGCCGAGCCGCTTCTTGTTGGCGGTCCCGTCGAGCTCGATCATCAGATGGTCGAGCTCGGCCTGGCGCCGCGGATCGCGGCCCACGAGCTTCCGCGCCAACACTTTGTTGACGTTGTCGACGGCGCGGGTCACGCCCTTGCCGAGGTACCGTTTCGCCTGACCGTCGCGCAGCTCGACGGCTTCGTATTCCCCGGTCGACGCCCCCGACGGGACGGCCGCGCGACCGCGGGTGCCGTCCTTCAGGACGACGTCGACCTCGACCGTAGGGTTGCCGCGCGAATCGAGGATCTCACGCGCATGGACTTTGGCGATCTTCATGAACGTCTCCTTGGGTGCTTCGACTTGTCGCGTGGCGGATCGCTCGTGTACGATCGCACCGCATGTGGTGGAGGCCAGTGGCGAACGAAACGCGCCAACGCATGGCGTTGACGGTCGCCGCTGCCGTGACGACGGTGCTCATCGCCATCGTCATCTTCGGGAGCCGCGGCCTGTGGCGCCTACAAACGCTGACGAGCGAGCACGACGAGCTCAACCGCCGGATCGCACTGCTCCTGCACGAGAACGACCAGCTGCGCGAACGCATCCAGCGCCTACGAACCGACGATCGAACGCTCGAACGATTGGCGCGCGAGCAATTGGGGTTCACGCGACCCGGCGAGGTCATCTATCGTTTCGGGGGTCGTCCGAATCCCGCCGCGGACGTTGGTCCCTGAGGGCGTCGGGGGGCCCGGTCCTCCGGGTCCCAGCCGGCGCGGACTTCGCCTTGCCGCCCTGATCATCGGATGCGGCGGCACGTAGCTCGCCGGCCTCCTTGGCGTGCAACCTGAACCCCTTCTTCACCCCGCGCAGCAGCACCTGTCGACCGCGCGGCGGTCCGACCGGCATCACCAAGACGCCCCCCTCGACCAATTGCTCGATGAGCGTCGGGGAGACCCGCGGTCCGATCGACGTGACGAGGATGGCGTCGTACGGACCGTACTCGCGCCACCCGAGCGCGCCGTCGCCGAGCTTGACGTGCACGTTCTGGTAGCCGGACCGGGCCAGACGGAGACGGGCAGTGACGGCAAGCTCGGGAATGACCCCAACCGTAAATACCTCCTGGGCGACCTCGGCCAAGATCGCCGCCGGATAGCCGGTACCCGTGCCGACTTCCAGCACCCGCGCCTCGGGCTTGAGTTGCAGCAGCTCGACCATGCGGGCCAGGAGATAGGGCTGCGAGATGCTCTGCGCGAACCCTACCGGCAGCGGCTTGTCGTCGAACGCTCGCTCCGGCGCCTCCAGGGGAACGAAGGCGTCGCGGGGAACCGTCGCAAAGGCCTCCAGTACACGGGCATCGCGGATCCCCCGCGCGGAAAGCTTGGCCTCGAGCGGCCCGTCGCCGACGGCGAGGGCGGAAACCGGGCGCGCGACGAACAGCAGCGAGAGCGCGAAAATGACGAGCGCGGGCCGAAGCCCGACGATCACGCCTCTTCCTCGCCCGAAATCAGCTCGTCGTATTCGTCGGCGTCGAGCAGCGTCTCGAGCTCGGCGCTGTCATTGAGCTCGACCTCGATCAGCCAACCCTCGTGATACGGATCCTCGTTCACGATGGTGGGGTGATCGTCGAGCTCGGTATTGATGGCGACCACCTGCCCCGAAATGGGTGCGATCAGCTCGTTGACCGTTTTGACGGACTCGAGCTCACCGAACGATTCACCCTTCTCGACCTCGTCGCCGACGTCTGGAAGCTCGACGGCAATGATCTCGCCGAGCTCTCCTTGCGCATGCTCGGAGATACCGACATGCGCGCGCGATCCGTCGATGCGAAGCCAGAGATGATCGTTGGTGAATTTCAGCGTGTCGGCCATGCGCAGCCCCTCGTGTTCATGCCGCCCTTATAGGGGGCCGCTTTTCGCTGTCAAGGGAGCGAGCAACGCTGCCGCGAGCCGAGAAAACAAAATGAAGAGAGCCAGTACGTGGCGCGCACGTACCGGCTCTCTCTCCCCCGGCCACCACGACAACGAGGCTCCGGGAATTCGACCACCACCTCAGTTCCCCACCACTTCCCGTTCCCCCTCCACGTCTCGACGCTCCGGAGTCGTCGTGACGCTGGACCCTAGGTCACGATTCACGAGCATCCGCTCGTCGAACCGCAGTTCAGACACTTGTAGCAGCTGCCGTTGCGCACCATGATCGCGCCGCAGTCGGAACAGCTCGGCGCATCGGCTTGCGGACTGAAACTGACGACGCTCGCCCGCGGCGCCGCATCGGCCTTCTCGTCGCGCCCCACCGTCCGCGCCTCGGCCGTCACCACTTCGACGAGACCGACCTCGTGCCGCTGCTCGGCCGAGAGGTGACGCGAGCCCAGGAAGCGGAAGATGTAGTCGGTCAGCGACTTCGCCATCGGGATCTCGGGGTTCTTGGTGAAACCCGACGGCTCGAAGCGGACGTGCGCGAACTTGTTGACCAAAACCTCGAGCGGTACGCCGTACTGCAACGACATCGAGGTCAACGTGGCGATCGTGTCCATGAGGCCGGAGATGGTGCTGCCCTCCTTGGCCATCTTGATGAAGATCTCCCCCGGCGAGCCGTCCTCGTAGAAGCCAACGTGGATGTAGCCCTCGTGACCGGCAATCTCGAACTTGTGGCGCTCGGACTTGCAGTCGTTCTGGAGCCGACGCCGGGTCGGACGGGCCTCGACGACCTTGGCGACTTCGACGCTCCTGCCGGTGTTGAGAGGCTGCGTCTGCTTGCAACCGTCGCGGTAGATGGCGATCGCCTTCAAGCCGTCGCGCCACGCCTCGAGATACG
>CAZWAX010000511.1:0-3998 GCA_964631985.1 uncultured Polyangiaceae bacterium
ACGCGGGCTCGGCGAGCGCCGGCTCGGCGACGAGATCTTTGAACCCGTCGGCATCGACGTCGGCGGCCGTGAGCGCCGCCACCCGGCCCGGGACGACGGCGAGCACGCGCGGCGCCGCGAACGGCGTCGCCATCAGCGCGCGGGCGGCGCTGCCGGGAGTCGGGTAGACCGACTCGGCATCCCCCGGGTAGGCGACCAGGGTCGTGCCCACGGCGGAGGCGTACGCGACCACCAGATCGGGCATGCCGTCGGCATCGAGATCGGCGACCGCGAGCGCCGTCGGCGCCGACCCGGCCGGACCGGCGACGGCGAGCGGCACGACGTCGGGACCGAGGGCGGCCGCGGGCAGCGATCGGGCGGCGAGCAGCAGGGAGGTGGCGAGGACGAGAGCGACACGGGACGCGGAGAAGGGGGACACGAGGCGACTCCTTGGCGGCGAAGGTTCGCCGTCAATAGACAAAAGGGTCGCCGATCCACAAGCACGTGGGTGCGCGCTGGCGCTCCACGTTGCGCCGTCTTGGAGCAGGACGCGATCGCTATGCGCCGCGCGCCACCTCGATGCGCCTCGATTCGCAGCGACGAGAATGACAACCCGCAGAGTCTCAAAAATAGGAAGCGTTTTACGCATCAAGTTCGTTGACGAGTTTATGTTCGTGTTTATACATTCCGCGCGCCCATGCCCCCCCGTCAGGTCTGTCTCCTCCGCGTGTCTAGGTGCTGAGCCCGTTCATGCCTCGCGATCTGGGCGTCGCAGCGCTTGCGCTGCTCGCACTCGCAGTCGCAGTCGACATCGGCGAGGCCCGCGAGCTCCCCCAGCTGACGGCACCCAAGACGGCAGTGGCCTGTCAGAAGGCGCTGCTCACGGCGTCCCGCAGCTTTCTCGCCGCCAAGATCAAGACGCTCGAGAAATGCGCGACGGCGACGCTGAAGTGCGTCGAGCTGCAGTCGAGCTCCTCGAAATGTCTGCTGAAGGCCCGCCGCACCTGCAACCCGACCGTGCGTTCGCAGATCGAGAAGGCCGAAGGCAGCCTGATCGCGAAAGTATCGGCGGCCTGCGGCACGCCGGCGCTCCCGAAGGTTCTCCTCGCCGACCTCCGGGAGATCGACGCCCTCGGCTACGACACGCGCCAGGCCGAGTGCAGCGAGATCCTCTCCAGCACCGCCTGCCAGGGCTCCTCCGATCCGGCATGCACCGACGCGACGGACCTCTTCGGCATCACGAGCTGCGTCGCCTTCGCTCACGCCCGCGCGGCCGAAACACTCCTCGGTGTCGCCCAGGCCCGGGCTCGGGAGATGATCGGCATCGCCCAGGTCGATGCCGACGTCTTCCCCGACCTTCCCGATCACGGTGGGGACGGCGCGAGCGTCACCGGACCGATCGCGGAGGCGAAGCTCGTCACCGACTGCACTGGCGCCATCGCCAAGGCGGCCGCCAAGCTCGCAGCGGGGACCGCCAAGGCCCTGAACGGGTGCCTGACGACCATCCTGGATTGCGCGCGGCAGAGTCCCGAAAAGCAGGCGACGTGCCTCGTAAAAGCTGACGCGCGTTGCCACGGCGCAACGGGTCCGGCCGCAAGGATCGCGGCCGTCCGTACGGCGGTCACGACGGCGATCGAGAAGAAGTGCGGCGCCGCGAGGATTCCGTACGCGACCCTCCGTCACGCCGGCGCCGCCAACCTCGATGCTCTCGCCTGCGAATGCGAAAGCGTCGGTGTCGAATCGCTCGAGAGCATCGCCGACTTCGATCGCTGCCTGATTCGCCAGCACGAATGTCAGCTGGCGAGCCTCACGGCAGTCGCTGCCCCGCGGGTCGACGACCTGCTCGCGCTCGTCGGCCTCGACCTCCGCCGCGACCTCCTCTGCGTCCCGCCAGCCCCTCTCGCCGCGACCGGCACGTCCGCGCCTCGCGCGTTCTTCGGCGGCATCGCGCGGTTCGTGCGCGGTTTGCGCCGGGTCCTGGGATCCGTGAACGGCGTCCTCATACGCTCCGGCCGGCCGCCGGCCTCGCTCTCGGGAGCTCCCCGGACGATCAAGGGCATCCGCTACGTGGACGCCCGTCACCCAATCGGGCGCGGGGGATTGAGCACCTATCGCGTCCACTTCGGGAACCTCACCAAGAATCCCAACCTCGCCGCGAAGCGCGACCCGTCCGGCCCCGTCACCCCACAACCCCCGTCGATGATCGCCGCCGTGCGACGCGCCGACGGCACCTTCGTGGAAGGGTACGTTCAGGTCGCGCTCTCTGCCGGCGAGGGGGAGGACGATCTCGAGGTGCAGTTCTCGACCGAGCTGCCGACCTGTGGCTTCGAAATCGCCTTCGCGACCGTCGCGACGGACGGGGAGATCGGCCACTACGTCGGCGTGCCGATCGTACCCGACCTCGACGCCCCGGCGGCACCCACGCCGACGCCCACGACGATCGGGGGTGCGACCCCGACCCTGACGGTGACGCCTTTGCCGAACGCGACGGTCACGGCGACACCGACCGTGACGGCGAGCACCACCCCGACGCCTGACGTCACCCCGTCGGCAACGCCCTCACCAACCGCAACGGCCACGACCACGGGGAGCGCCACACCGAGCGCGACGGCGACGACTACGCGTACCGCGACGCCGACGCCCACCATCACAGTGACACCGACGCGCACGCCCACACCAACGTCGACGGCCACCACCACGCGCACGCCCACGCCGACCCACACGCCCACGCGAACCGCGACTCCCACTGCGACGCGGACGTCTACTCCCACCCGAACGGCAACTCGCACACCGACACCGACGAAAACCCCCACGCCGACCTTCACGCCAAGCCCGAACCCATGTACGGCGCCGTCGGTGATTCCGGCAGTCGGCGGAACGTTTTCGGGGGCCGTCGCCGGTGGGAGCGGAACGAGCGGGAGCGGTCCGTCGTGCACCAGCACCGGTCCCGAGCGCGCGTTCCAGTGGACGCCGCAAATGACAGGCGCGGCGGACATCCGCATCTGCGGCGCCGCGACGACGTTCGACTCGACGCTCTACGTGCGAGCGGCCACCTGTACCAGTCCGTCGGAGATCAACTGCAATGTCGCCACCTGCAGCAATGGCGCCGGGCCGACGGGCGGAAAGATCTTTCCGTTGAGCGTGACCGCGGGGCAGAGCTATTTCATTTTCGTCGACAGCGCCGCGGGCGCATCCGGGAGCTTCGATCTCGAAGTGTCACCGCCGGGCTCGTGTCAGAGTCCGATAGGCGTTCCGCCGGCAGGCGGCACCTTCACGCGCAGCACGACAGCGAGTCGCAACGTCCTCACGGGCACGTGCGGGGGGACGGGCAAAGAGGTCGTGTTCCGCTGGACGCCCAACACCAACGGTATCGGCTATGCCGATACGTGCGCGCCGGCCACCAACTTCAATACGGTGATCCATGCGCACAACGGCGACTGCGATGGCACGGAGCTCGCCTGCACCAACGACATTGGCCTGGCGTCGTGCGACGGCACCAAGAGCGCCGTCGCCTTCCCCATCCTGGAGGGTATCCCGGTCGTGATCGTCGTCGATGGTTTTGGTGGAGCCGAAGGCACCTTCGAGCTCCGGGTCGGATTGAGTCCGCCGATGTGACACTTCGCGACCGGACACTCCCGGCGCTGCGACGGAGCGAAGCGAACGCTTGTCCGTTGGACGGCCGAGGCAGGAGCAGATTGCTCGACAAGGCTGGAGCAACGCCGCTGATTCCCCGGTTCCGCGACCTGCTAGCCCCGGAGCGTCCGCAACGCCTCGATCGCCTCGCTCACGTGCTTGGTCGCTTGGAATTGCGAGTTGAAGGTGCGCTGCACGATGCCCTGCTTGTCGATCACGAAGGTCACGCGACCCGGCAGGAGCCCGAGGGTCGCGGGCACGCCGTATTGCTTTCGCACCACGCCGCCGCGGTCGGAGAGCAGCATGAAGGGCAACTTGTACTTGGTCGCGAACTTCTCGTGCGCCGCGCCGCCGTCGGAGCTCACGCCGATCACCTCGGCGCCCGC
>CAZWAX010000512.1:0-3992 GCA_964631985.1 uncultured Polyangiaceae bacterium
CCGAGCACGGCGCGCCGAAGTACATGGAGTGGTACGGCGCCTTCGGCCTGCTGGTCACCCTGGTGTGGCTCTACCTCGAGATCCTGCGGTTGCTGTCGAAGCTGCAAGAGCGCCGCTAGACCCGCCCTCGGTTGCGTTCCTCGCTGCGCGTTGTAATTTCCCCGCCGTGGATCCCCTTCTCCCGGTGTGGCTGATCGTCATCGCGAGCGTCGCCGCTGGCACGCTCATCGGCATCCTCTTCGAACGCACCCGCGGTCCGGCCGCCAAGCGCGCCGCCAAGTTCGAGGCCGACCTCGTCCAGGCCCGCTCCGACCTGATGCACTACCGGGATGAGACCAAGCACCACTTCGGAAAGAGCGCGGAGCTGCTGGGGCGGATGGCCACCGACTATCGCGAGTTCCTCGACCACTTCGTGACCGGCGCCGAGGCGCTCTGCGGTCCGAACATGAAGGAGCTGAACGCGAGCGGTCTCGACCGGCCGCTGCTCGACGGCGCCAGCGCCGCATCGACGGCGAGCGCCGCGGAGACGGGCTCGACGGCGGCGATGCCTCCACCCTCCGTGCTCGACTCCGACCCGCTCGTCGAAGACGCGACGAAGTAGCCGGGACAGTGGACGGTCACGCCGTAGGCCGCGACGTCCACTGATCGTCACGCGGCGTTCGGGCTCGCCTGCGCCGTCGCCAACGCGACCCCGAGACGGGCGAGCTCGGCGCGGGTCTCGAGCAACGTCGTCCCGACGTGCGTCGCCCCGGCCGAGAGCAGCGGCTCGGCAGACTCGTCGGCGAGCGGGGCGGGGGCCCAGCGGCCGATCAGGATCGGCAGGTCGGGCGCCAGCGCGCGCAAGCGCTTGGTGATCGCCCGCGACCGCGCCGGCGCGCTCGGCGGGATGTCGGCGATACAGACGCCGCGATAGCGTCCGGACTTCAGGGCGTCGACGAGCTCGGCGGAGAGCACGGTCCGCTCGCGGACGTCGAGCACGAACGGCGAGTCGTCGAGAAGATGGCCGAGCATCCGCAGCGCCAGCACGTCCGACGCCCCGTCGGCGGCGAGACCGAGCAGCGGGCTCTTGTCCGTCGCCGGCGCCGACCCGCCGTCGCGGGGCACGTCCAGCAGATCGTTCAGGAGCTCGGCGGTCGCTTCGATCACCGCCAGCTCCTCGTCCGGCTCGAGCCGGCCCTCGATGCGGTCGCGCTCGGCGTATCCGAGCGCCGGCAGCATGACGGCGTCGTAGACGGTCTCGGCCGGCTCGCTCGCCAGATGACGGTCGATCAGCTCGCTCGCCTCGACCTGATCGCCGGCGAGCAGGCGCTGATAGTACGTGACGTCGGTGCTCATCACGGGCTCGTCCGACATCAGGGTGGAGACGATCTCGAACCCCGGCACGTATTTGCCGAGCACCACCATGCACACCGTGAGCGGCGTCGCGAGCAGCAGCCCGAGCGGACCCCAGAGCCACGACCAGAATGCGACCGCGACGAGCAGCGCGACCTGCGAGACGCCGACGGCGCCGGCATACAGCACGGTCTCGAGCACGAGATTGGTGAAGAGCTCGATCACGACGAAGAGGCCGACGACGGAGAGCGGCCGCGTCCAGCCTTCGAGCGCCGCGAGGGCGATCACGATCGGCGCCGCGGCACCGACGATCGGCCCGACGTACGGAATGAAGCGTAGCATGCCGGCCAACACCGCCCACAGGATCGCGTACGGCACCCCGATCACGAACAGGCCGATGGCGACCCCGATCGCGTAGATGAGGTTCACGAACGACTGCACCAGGAGATAGCGGCTGACGCGCCGTCCCGCCTCGTCGAAGGCCTTGGTGGTGACGACCAGCCGGCCGTGACCGAAGAGCCGGATGATCCGGTTCCGGAGCTCCTCGCGCTCGAGCAGCATGAAGATCACGAGCGCCACGACCAACCCCGCCGTCGTGAGCGGACCGACGAACGGGCCGACCACGGCCGGGAAGCTCCACAGCCCGCCCACCTGCTCGGGCCGCACGACCAGCGGGCGCGCCGCGGTGCCCGTCGTCGGCGCCCCGATCTGCGCCTCGATCTCCTCGACCGTCTTCTGGATCGCCTCGACCGAACCGCCCTTCCCGGCCCCGCGCACGTCCTGGATCTTCTGACGAATGTTCTGCCGATAGGTGGGCAGCTCCTCCGCGAGACCGCCGAGTTGCTGGCCGACCACCCAGCCGACGATGCCGAGCGCCAGAAACGTCACCGCCACGGCGGTCAGCACCGCCGGCACGCGGCCGATCCAGCGCTGGAAGGCCGCCACCACCGGGGTCAGCAAGAACGCCAGCAACACGGCGAGCGCGACCGGCACGACGATCGCCTGCGCCAGATACAGCACCACGCCGACGAGCACACAGCCGACGAAGGTCAGCCATGGTCGTACGGCGTGGAACGGATCGGTCATGAAGGGGGCGCCGAGGCGAGCGCCGATCAGTCGTCGACGGCGCGGTCGATGGCGCGCCCGGCCTTCTCGACGGGACCCTTGGGGTCGATCGCGTCGTCGATGTTGTCAGCGACCTTGTCGAGCTCCTCGCCGGCCTTCTCGGCCGGACCCTTCGGCCGATCGCACGCGAGGGTCGTCATGCTGGCGCTCGCGAGCACGGCGAGGGTCATCAGGGCGTACAGTCCTTTTCGGAATTGCATGGTCGTCGCTCCTTTTCAGTCGAGCCCGAGGGCGCGATCGATCTTCTCGCCGGCCTTCTGAGCCTTGCCTTTTCGTGCCGTACAGGCGGTCGTGCTCAGGCTCGCGACGAGCGCGAGCACGACCGCCACGGTCAGCGTCTTGCCGAGCTGCATACGACGCATCACGGCAGGGACCGCGGCCCCAGACGGCGGCCGCCGAGCAGGCCGACGAGCAGCAGGATCACCGCGATCACGGCGAAGAGGTATCCGAACTGCGCCGACAGACCCGCGACGCCGCCAAAACCGAGGAGCGCGGCGACGAGCGCGATCACGAAGAATACGAGGGCGTAGTGCATCATCAGCGCACCCGCTTCTTTCCCGTCACGGCATCCTTCACCGTGTCGATGGCCTTCTCGATGCCGTCCTTCACGTCGCCGGCGGCCTGATCGATCTTGCCTTCGCGCTTGAGCGCCGGGTCGTCGGTGAGCGCACCGGCGGCCTCCTTGATGCGTCCCTTCGCCTTGTCGAGTGTCCCTGCCATGGTTCTCTCCTTTCGAGTGCGATCGTTCGACGATCGTGGAGAAGGGCTAGAGCAAGGCGGGCGCCAACGGCGGGGACGCGCCAACCCACACTTTCGGGGCGCTGGGAATCCATTTTTTCCAAGATCCGGGTCGGACAGGCATCCCAGACTTACAAAGCGGCGACCGTGAGCGGAGCCGGCGTAGCGGCGCAAGCCCCTAAAATCAGACGCTGACGGTGGATAGTCCCCCATGTACCATTGAGGGCGCTTTGCGAACGGTGTTAGGAGTCTCGGTTCCGTAGCACCAAATCGACGCACACCCCCAGGAGATAGATCCATGGCCGAGAAGTCCGTCAGCCCCGCCGGAGAAGCGTTTCCCCTCCCCACTCGCGACGAATACGCCGCGGAAATGAAGCGGCTGGAAGGCCTCGCCAAGGCCGCGCGGGCGGAGGGCAAAGAGGTCGTCGTGGTGATGGGCGTCGGCTTCGTGGGCGCCGTCATGGCGGCCATCGTCGCCGACACCGTCGACAAGAAGACCGGCAAGCCGAGCAAGTTCGTGATCGGCTGCCAGCGTCCGAGTCCCCGGAGCTACTGGAAGATTCCGCTCCTGAACCGCGGCGAGTCCCCGGTGAAGGCGGAAGACCCCGAAGTCGACCCGATGATCCGGCGTACCGTCGTCGACAAGAAGACCCTCACCGCGACCTTCAACTCCGATTGTCTCACGCTCGCCGACTGCGTCGTCGTCGACGTGCAATGCGACTACTCGAAGAACGATCTCGGCCAGATGCGCACCGGCGAGGTGGAGATGGCCGCCCTCGAGGCCACCATCAAGACGA
>CAZWAX010000513.1:0-3982 GCA_964631985.1 uncultured Polyangiaceae bacterium
TTCGTGGCGATCGGGGTGGTGGTGGTCGTCGTGCTGCTGTTTCTCGGGAGCTGGCGCGCGGGCCTGATCCCGCTGCTCGCCATTCCGGTGTCGTTGATCGGGACGTTCGCGGCGATGCAGGCGTTCGGGTTCTCGCTCAACATGCTGTCGCTCTTCGGGCTGGTGTTGGCGATCGGGATCGTGGTCGACGACGCGATCGTCGTCGTCGAGAACGTGGAGCGCCACCTCGCCGCAGGGCTGAGTCCGAGGGAGGCCACGTACAAAGCGATGGAGGAGGTGACGGCCGCCGTCATCGCGATCGCCTTCGGGCTCTGCGCGGTGTTCGTGCCAACGGCGTTTCTCGCCGGTATCACCGGGCAGTTCTATCGCCAGTTCGCGCTCACGATCGCGGTCGCGACGTTGCTCTCCGCCTTCAACTCGTTGACGCTCAGCCCGGCGCTCTGCGCGCTGTTGCTGAAGCCCCACGGTGCCGAGCGCGATTGGTTCGAGCGCTTCACGGACCGGACGCTCGGCCGCTTCTTCGCCGCGTTCAACCGGGGCTTCGAGCGCATGGCCGGCGGCTATGCGCGCGCCGTCGGCTGGCTGCTGCGGCGGGCCGTGGTCGCGCTCGCGGTGTACGTGCTGTTGTTCGGGTTCACGATCTTCGAGTTCCGCACCATCCCGGCCGGCTTCATCCCGGCGCAGGACAAGGGCTACCTGATTACCGCCATCCAGCTGCCGGACGGGGCCTCGCTCGAAAGAACCGACGCCGTCGTCCGGCGGGCGACCGAGATCATCCTCGCCACCCCGGGCGTGTCCTACGCGGTCGCGTTCGCGGGCTTCTCGGGTGCGACCCGCGCCAACAGCTCGAACGCCGGCGCCATCTTCGTCGGCCCGAAGCCGTTCGAGGAGCGCGAGCACGGACCGACCGCGGGGGAGATCCAACGCGACCTGCAGATGCGGCTGAGCGCGATTCGCGAGGCGCAGATCTTCGTGATCCCGCCGCCGCCGGTGCAGGGCCTCGGGACCACGGGCGGCTTCAAGGTCGTCGTCCAGGATCGCGGCGGCCGCGGTCTGCGGCCGCTGCAGGCGGCGACCGACCAGCTCGTCGACCAGGCGCACCAGGATCCCGAGCTCGCGGGCGTCTTCACGACCTTCCGCGCCTCGACGCCGCAGATCTTCGCGGACGTCGACCGGGTGAAGGCCGAGAAGCTCGGCGTGCCGCTCGGCAGCGTCTTCGACACGCTGCAGGTGTATCTCGGCTCGCTCTACGTGAACGACCTGAACCTCTTCGGCCGGACCTTCCAGGTGCGGGCGCAGGCGGAGCCGTCGTTCCGGGCCGAGCCGCGCGACATCGAGCGGCTGAAGACGCGGAACGTCGACGGGGGAATGGTCCCGCTCGGCTCGGTCCTCGACGTGAAGCAGCAGAGCGGACCGGATCGGGTGGTGCGCTACAACATGTTCCCGGGGGCCGAGGTGACCGGCGACGCGGCACCGGGCGGCAGCCTCGGGACGGCGATGGCGGCGGTGGAGCGGCTCGCCGAGCGCCTGCCGCTCGGGTTCGGCATCGCCTGGACCGATCTCGCCTACCAGGCCCAGCTCGCCGGCAACACGGCGCTCTTCATCTTTCCGCTGTGCGTCCTCTTCGTGTTTCTCGTGCACTCGGCCGAGTACGAGAGCTGGTCGTTGCCGCTCGCGATCATCCTGATCGCTCCGATGTGCCTGCCGTTCGCGCTCCTCGGGGTGTGGATCCGCGGCATGGACAACAACCTCATCACCCAGATCGGCCTCGTCGTCCTGATCGGGCTCGCGGCGAAGAACGCCGTCCTCATCGTGGAGTTCGCGAAGCAGCAGGAGGACGAGGGCAAGGATCGCTTCGCGGCCGCGATCGCGGCGGCCCATTTGCGTTTGCGCCCGATCCTGATGACGTCCTTCGCGTTCATCCTCGGCGTGGTGCCGCTCGCGCGCGCCCACGGGCCGGGTGCCGAGATGCGCCAGGTGCTGGGCACGGCGGTCTTCAGCGGGATGCTCGGGGTCACGATCCTCGGGCTCTTCCTGACGCCGGTCTTCTATGTGCTGATTCGCGGCGCCACGAGCCGTCGGCGGCCCTCGGCGGCGGCGATCGCGACCACGGTCGTCCTCCTGCTCGGGATCGGGTTCGGGCTCTCGGGCTGCATGCTCGCCGGTCGAGACTACCGGCCGCCTGCGCTCGACGTGCCCGAGGCGTTCGTCGGCGCGGGGGACGTGGTCGACGGGCGGGACGCGATCGATGCCGCCTGGTGGGAAGGCTTCGACGATCCGGAGCTCACGGACCTCGTCGCGCGTGCCGTGCGCCACAATCGCGATCTCGCCATCGCGACGGCGGCAGTGCGCGAGGCGCGGGCGCTCCGGGTCGAGACGATGCTGGACCTGGCGCCGACGGTCACGAGCGCGGGCGGGTTCACTGCGTCGCGGATCAGCAAGGACAACCTTCGCGGTGCCGGCAGCGGCTCGCTCGGCGGCGCCGATCGGGATCGCGGCCTCTACGACGTCGGCTTCGACGCCAGCTGGGAGCTCGACCTCTTCGGACGCGTCCGGCGGTCGGTCGAGGCGCGTACGGCCGACGTGGCGGCGGCGGAGGCGCGCCTGCGCGACGTGCTGGTGAGCGTGCAGGCCGAGGTGGCGCGGAGCTATCTCGACCTCCGTGGGGCGCAGCTGCGCCTCGACGTCGCCGAGCGGAACGCCGCCAACCAGGAGTCGACCTACGCGCTCACCAAAGTCCTGCTCGAGGGTGGCCGCGGCACCGAGCTCGACACCGCGCGCGCGGAAGCGCAGCTGACCGCGACGCGGGCGACGATTCCGCTGATCCGTGCCATCGCCGAGCGCGCGCGCCATCGGCTCGGGGTGTTGCTCGGCGTCCCGCCGACGGCGCTCCTGGACGCGCTCACGCCGCGTGCGCCGTTGCCGCGCTTGCCGGTGCTGGCCGCGGTCGGCCGGCCGGCGGACCTCGTGCGACGGCGGCCGGATCTCGTGGCCGCCGAAAACGATCTCATCGCCGCGACCGCGCGGCGCGGGGTGGCCGTCGCCGATCTCTTTCCGCGCGTGAGCTTCGTCGGCAGCATCGCTGTCGAGGCGCAGAGCGTGGCGGGACTGGGGGCCGGCGGCAGCGAGACCTTCAACTTCGGGCCGCGTGTTTTCTGGGCGGCCTTCGATCTCGGGCGGGTCCGGGCGCGCATCGAGGCGGCCGACGCTCGCACCGAGGCGGCGCTCGCGGCCTACGAGCAGGCGGTGCTGCTGGCGCTCGAGGACACGGAGAACGCGCTCGTCACGTTCACGCGCGAGCAGGAGCGCCGGGATCAGCTCCGCATTGCGGCCGCGGCGAGCGAGCTGGCGACCGTCCGGGCGCGCGAACGCTACCAGTACGGTGTCGCCAACTTCCTCGAGGTGCTCGACACCGAGCGCCGTCTCCTCGAGGTGCAGAACGACCTTGCGAACAGCGAGACGGTGACGGCGTTGGCGCTGGTCTCCCTCTACAAAGCCCTGGCCGGCGGCTGGCTCGCGCCGGGTTGCTGAAAACGGGCCATCTGCGGCGTTGCTCGCTTGCACCCGGAGGGTGGTCGTTCGCTTGTGCGGCGTAGCTCCGCTACGCCTCCGCGCTCTCTATCTCGCGCCTTGCAGCTGACCCGTTTTGAGCAACCCGGAGGGGTGCTGTCCCAAATGGAGGCGGTCGCTTCGCTCCCGCCATCGAAGATCAACTCGGCTCTAGCGCGGGATGATTGCGAGGTACGGGGGGGCGGGGAGGGAGGCGAGGGCGATGCGGCCCTCTACCAAAGCGCGGATTTCGTGGCCGATGATCTCGGCGCGCCAGCCGGTGGCGAGGGGGTGGGTTTCGGCGGTGCCGCTGAGCAGACCTTCGACGTAGGCTTCGAGGTCGGCGCGGGTGGCGAGCAGCTCGCTTGCGAGGTCGGCGGCGTCGGCGCGGACGCGGAGCAGGACGGCGGCGAGCTCGGAGGCGGCGGCGACG
>CAZWAX010000514.1:0-3974 GCA_964631985.1 uncultured Polyangiaceae bacterium
GACGCACTCGGCCGCGCGCCCACCGCGCCCGGCGATCAGCACGTGGAGGACGGCGCCGTCCTCGTCGCCGACAACGCGAGCGGCGCGGTCCTCGCCTACGTCGGCGGCAGCGGCATGCGGTCGCGCGCCCGCTTCGTCGACACCGTACGGGCGCGCCGGCAGCCGGGATCGACGTTGAAGCCGTTCCTGTACGGGCTCGCCTTCGAACGCCGCCTCCTCACGCCGGCGTCGCTGGTCGAGGACACGCCGCTCGCGCTCAAGGTCGCGGGCGGCCTCTACCGCCCGCGCGACTACGAGTCGCAGTTCCGCGGGCTCGTGAGCGCGCGCACCGCGCTTGCGTCGTCGTTGAACGTCCCCGCGGTGCGAACGCTCGGCCTCGTCGGCGGCGAGGCGTTCGTCGCGCTGCTCCGCGACCTCGGCTTCACCGCGCCCGAGGACGGCGACCACTACGGCCCCGCGCTCGCGCTCGGCGGCGTCGACGTCACGCTCTGGGAGCTCGTGGCCGCGTATCGCGCCCTCGCGAACGGCGGCGTGTGGTCGCCGCTACGGGTGACGGCCGCCGGCGCCGACGGTGCGCCCGTCACGGCAGATCCGGCGCCTCCCGGCGCCACGCGCGTCTTCTCCGCCGCCACCGCCCATCAGCTGACCGACGTCCTCGCCGACCGCGAGAGCCGGAGCGCCACGTTCGGCCTCGAGAGCGCGCTCGCGACCCGCTTCTTCACCGCCGTCAAGACCGGCACCAGCAAGGCGATGCGCGACAACTGGTGCCTCGGGTTCTCCGAGCGCTTCACCGTCGGCGTCTGGGTCGGCAACGCCTCGGGCGCGCCCATGCACGACGTGAGCGGCGTTTCGGGCGCCGCGCCGGTGTGGCTGGAGGTCATGAGCTGGCTCCATCGCGCGACCCCGAGCACGGCGCCGCTGCCGCCACCCGGGCTGGTCGCGGCGCACGTCGAGTTTCCGAACGGCGTCGAGCCGAGCCGCCGCGAGTGGTTCGTACCCGGCACCGAGCCTGACCCCGCACGCGCCCCGCGCCAGCTCGCGACCGGCGAGCCGCGCATCGTCGCCCCCGTCGACGGCACCATCGTCGCCCTCGACCCCGACATCCCGCCGGATCGCCAACGCGTCGCGCTCGAAATGGCCGGCGCCGCCCTCGGCACCCGCTGGCAGGTCGACCAGGTGGACTTCGGCGCTGCCGCGGGACTCACGCTCTGGGAGCCGACCCCGGGCACGCACACGATCACGCTCGTCGACGCCCGCCGGCAGGCGGTCGCGGTCGCGACGGTCGAGGTGCGTTAGGCCGAGGCTGAGCGTCGCCGAGACGTCCGGCGGCGACGGTCA
Source organism: uncultured Polyangiaceae bacterium (assembly GCA_964631985.1). GTDB lineage: Bacteria > Desulfobacterota > Binatia > UTPRO1 > UTPRO1 > UTPRO1. The sequence goes on from CAZWAX010000514.1 coordinate 1,339, forward strand.
GCAACTCCCCACCGTGCCGTAGCAGTTGGCCGCGGTCGGGGCATCCGCGAACCATGCACCCTATGCCCCGATACACTCGAATCCGAGAGCTCGTGCCCCCCGGGCCTGTTGGGGATCGTGGGTAGCGAACGTCACGTCGAGGTTCCGCCGCTCGCGCCACAAAAGCGCCGTCGCCAGATGGAGTGCGTCGAGCGTCTTGACCGGAGTCGCCATCGGCAGCGCCGCACGGCTCAGCACCAATCGGGTCAGGCGAATGCCGTCGATGCTGCGCTCGATTTGGGTGAGCGCCTTCTGAAAGGCTCCGACTTGCGCGTCGTCGAGTGATCCCTCGAGCCTCAGGCGATCGAGCACTCGCCGCGCCTCGACGCCGAGCAACTCGCTCGCGCCTGCCTCTTCCCACTTTCCCCAGGTCGCGAGCGGCGCTGCTTGTCCAAGGATGACACGGAGTACGATGCTGGTGTCGAGGTAGACGATCATCGCGCGTCGCGGTCCTCGCGCAGGAGGCGTACCGCATCGTCGATCGTGCGGTGCGGGCGCACACTCCGCACCTTCTTGAGGTCCCGCAAGGGGAGGGAGGCTGGGATGACCTGGAAACCCTCGTCGTCGTCGGGCTCGTAGGGAACCAGCCGGGCGATCGGGATCGTCCGATCACACACGATGACCGACCGACCGCGGCGCACTTCCGCAAGATACGCGCTGAGGTTGGCTTTCAGGTCGGAAACCATGGCTTTCTTCATGGTTTCATCATGACCAGATATGGTCTTATCTGCAAGCGGGCCAATCCGATTCCCCGTGCCCCTCGCGTCTCCCGATTCACCAGTCCATCCACCCGGAAGATCCGGGGGTTGGCCGATTTCAAGCCCTTCGCGCAAGCGCACGAAAGGCGGAGGTGGCCGAAAATCCGCGCGGCCAGCAACAGCTCTCGAGAACACCCGCGCGAATCAGCTCCAAGTCGCGCATCGGCGTCGCGATCCGCGAGCTACTCCGCGTCGGACGACCTGTCCAAATAGAAAATGTAGTCCGCGCGTGGCGACGGGCTCAGGGGCAGGTGCAGGCCGCCTCGCAGAGCCCGGGACAGAGCGCGTCGTCCGGGCCGTCGCATTCCTCGGCCGGCTGATTCGTGACCTGGTCACCACAGACCGGCTGCGTCGCGTACTCGTAGTCGATCAAGTCGGCCGGGGCAGCCACGTTGGGATCGTCCGCGGCGCTCGTATGCGTGCCGACGATGCAGGCAGCCGCGCCGGGCGCCGTGAGCTGATCGGGCGTACAGAGCTTCAAGGTCGTGACCTGCAGGTCGCTGCACGAGGCGAGGATCGTGTCCTGGGCCTTGGTGCCCACTTTGGCGATCTTCGCGGCCGTCTTCGGCTCGAGCGTGGCGCACGCCTCCGGTGCGACGAGGATCTTGCCTTTCAGGATCGCGTTCCGGCACTGCTGCACGCTCTTCAGCACCGTGAAGAACATCTGCGCGCCGGCCTTGGCGACCGCCTGCTGGCACCGGACTTCGCCCCCGTCGACGAGAGGACCAACGACAGTCGGGTCGTACTCGACGGCCAGGAGATCGTCGACGGCGGTGCTGTGCGTGATGAGCATGCAGTCCTGCACGTCGGCGCTCGTGAAGCCGTCGAGCGGATTCGCGTCGCTGCAGCGGCCGGGGAACCCCATGTTGTCGAAGTCGGCGGCCGTGAGGTCGCACGACTTGGCGATGCCGTCCGCGAGCTTCGCTTGGAGCGCCAGGATCGCGATGGAATCGGGCGCGAGGCAGCTCCCGGGGACTTTGAGCTCGCGTTCGCGACAGGCTTGCGTGAGCTTGAGCTTCCCCTTTACGAACTTTCCGCCCGCTTTGGCGATCGCGAAGAAACAGCGGATCTGACTCGACGACGGCGGCCCGATGGCGCACGTGCAACCCGCTTGGCACCCGGCGAAGCACGACGCGTCGTCCGGACCGTCACATTCCTCACCCGCGGTCGCGACGTCATTGCCGCAGGCGGTCGGGGTGCAGTTCTCGTCGCAACCGTCGCCGTTGGCGGTGTTGCCGTCGTCGCAGCCCTCGCCTGGGTCGGGTGCTCCGTTGCCGCACAGGATCGGGCCCTGCAGACACATGCAGCCGCCGGCGAAGGTCGCGCACACCATCGTCGCCGACGGGCACCCGCCCCAACAGACCGGCGGTCCGTCCGGATTGGCGGGATTGCCGCAGGCGATCGTCGCCGGCGTGCATCCGCAGCCGCTCCCGGTATCCGCGCACATCTGACCGAAGGGGCACTGGCCGTCGCACTGCGGGGCAAGCACGCCGGGACCGCCGCAGAATTGCCCGCGCGCCGAGCCGGCAAAGGCGAGGACCGCGACGAGCATCGCCACGGCCGCGAACAGGTTGGCTCCGGTTCTCGTCGTCATGGCGACCTCCGTCACGGCTGGCACACGAGTAGCAGGCGATCACGATCCGGGGCGCCGTCGTCGCGGCGGACGAACGAGCGCAGCTTCAGCTTGGTCCCGGCGTCGACGACGATGTCCTGACCCGGGGTGCAGGTCGCGAGCTGGTCGGCGCCGTCGAGCGGCGGGTCGAACTCGACGCCGGTCCCGACGTCGCAGCGGCCGTTGCCGAGCCCGAAGGCGCGGTCACACTCGTTGTTGGCCGAGCA
>CAZWAX010000515.1:0-3922 GCA_964631985.1 uncultured Polyangiaceae bacterium
GACGGCGAGCGCCACGGGCGAGACGGAGACGGGGGCGTCGTTGATCGTCGGCGTGTAAGTTCCGGGGTGCGTCGACCGCCGCTTTTGTAAAGCGGGACGGACAGTTCCCGCTCACCCGCGTAAAAACAGGCGCGCGAATCGGCCTCTGCCTTGCAGAAGCTCTGCCGTGCAACTCTCCCTTACCCCCTTACCGAGCCGCGCGGGCGGCTCTTACGGAGGATGTGATGTCGCTAGCCAGTCGTGAGCCGTGGAACCCCTGGACCACGGCCTTCCTGTCATCCGATCTGTCGGTGGCCCAAGCTCCCCCCCTCGGGCATCCGCCGGTCGCCGGCAGCTCGCCGTTCGTGTTCGCCTCGGCCTGGGAACGGGACGACCACGGCAGGGTGCAACGCGTCGTGCTCGCTCCCGAGCGTCGCGGCATAGCGCCGCGCTGAATAGCCGCATCGCGCCGCGCTGATGCCGCATTGCGCCGCGCTGATTCGCCGCACTGGCCGCCCCGCGCCGTTCCCGGCATAGTGCGCGCCGCATGTCGCTCGCCGCGCTCCAAGCGCTTCTCGATCGGAGCACCGGCTCGGCCTCTCCGGCGGTGGCGGATTCCGTCGCCTACCCCGATCGTCAGATGACGGCGGCCGAGCTGCTCGAGTTCTGGAAGAGCGCCCGCATCATGGCGATGACCACCGTCGGTCCGGCCGGACAACCGCACACCGCCCCCGTGCACTCGACGCTCGAGGGCACGACCCTCTCGCTGGTCATCTACGACAACACCGTGCGGCGCGAGGATCTGCAGACCAATCCGCGCGTGTCCTTCACCACCTGGAAGGACGGCGCCGTCGCGATCCTGTACGGCAAGGCGCGCGAGGTCCCGGGCAGTCTCCGGGAAACCCGGCCCGGACGGAGCGGTGCGGTGCGGAACGTGGTGACCATCGAGGTCGCGCTGACGCGCGCGTACGCGATGCGCGCCCCCGAGCCGGCGGCCGGTGCGGCCCCGCGATCCTGAGGCACCATGACCGCCGACGACCGTCACGAAATCCGCTCGCCCTGGACCCCGTTCCTGGTGCGTCTGATCGTCGCCCTCATCATCGCGACGCCGTTCGTCGCGATCATCCTGCAAGCCATCGGCAAGCGCGACGCGGCGCCCTGAGCCTGCGCGGCTTCCGCTCGCTCCGGGCCTGGTCTAGAGTCCCGGCCCGACGATTCGCAGCCGAGATCGAACGAAGGAGTCGTGATGAACCCACGCGTCACCACCACCGTCATCGGTGTGCTTACCACCGTCATGGGTGCCCTTGCCCTGCTCTACCCCGAGATGGTCATGCACGAGGTGCTCGGCTTCGCAGTCGATCCGAGGTTCAGCGCCACCTTCGTCCACGGCGAGGTGCGGGCCGCGTACGGCGGCATCTTCACGGTGCTCGGCATCTACACCGTGCTGGCGGCGATGGACCCGGCCACCAATCGTGGCCGCATCCTGATGATCGGGCTGCTCTGGATGGGCGCGTGCCTCGGCCGGCTCTACGGCGCCGTCGTCGAGGGCTCGCCGGGATGGTGGGGCTGGCTGTCGGCCGCCTTCGAGGCGGTGGTCGGCGGCATGCTGATCGCCGTGTCGCAGATGACGCCCGAAGCTCCGGTCGCGACCCGCACGACCTACACGCCGCCCCCGCCTCCGCCGCCTCCCCTGACGCCGACGGCGACCGCCCCGGTCTGACCGACCGCCCATGCCCGTCGACGTCCTCGGCCTCGACCACGTGTACGTGACCGTGCGCGATCTCGCCGCGGCCGAGGCGTTCTACGATCGCGTGCTGGTCGGCGTGCTCGGGTACCGGAAGGCGAGCGCCCCGATCGGCGGCGATCCGCATCGTCACTATTTCAATCGCCACTTTGGCTTCTCGATTCGCCCGGCGCGTACGGACACGGCGCATGACCCCTACGCTCCCGGTCTGCACCACTTCTGTTTTCGCGTCGCCAACGAGGCCGCGGTCGACCAGGCCGCGCGCGAGCTCCGGGGCGTCGGCGTCGCGGCGAGCCCGCCGCGCTACTACCCGGAATACGACCGCGACTACTACGCGACCTTCTTCGAGGATCCCGACGGGGTCCGGCTCGAGATCACCAACTTCCGCGCCAGCCGTCACCGCCGCATGACCGCCTGGGACGGCTGAGCACTGAGTACGACGCTTGCACGGGTGCAGGCGCCGGGCGAGAATCGCGCCCCGCGGAGGTCGTCCCCATGCCCAAGTCCGAGACGCGCACACCCTGGATCATTCGCACCTACGCCGGATTCGGCGACGCCGAGCAATCGAACCGGCGCTATCGCGAGAACCTCGCCCAGGGGCAACGCGGCCTCTCGGTTGCCTTCGACCTGCCGACGCAGAACGGCTACGACGCCGATCATCCGATGTCGCAAGGCGAGATCGGTGGCACCGGCGTCTCGATCTCCCACGTCGGCGACATGGAAACCCTCTTCAAGGAGATCGATCTCGGCACCATCAACACCTCGATGACGATCAACGCGACCGCCGTCTGGCTGTACGCGCTCTACGTCGCCGTCGCCGACCGCCGCGGCGTCGCCCGGAAGCAGCTCCGCGGCACGACCCAGAACGATCTGCTGAAGGAGTTCGTGGCGCGCGGCACGTCCGTCTACGACCCGAACGTCTCGCTCCGCCTCTCGACCGATCTCATCAAGTTCGCCGCCGCCGAGACGCCGCAGTGGAACCCGATGAACAGCTGCGGCTACCACTACATGGAATCGGGCGCGTCGCCGGCCGAAGAGGTCGGCTACGCGATCGGCAACGCCATCCTGATCCTGGAGGCGATCCGCCCGGCCCTGCCCGCCGACGCCTTCGCGAGCGTCGTCGACCGCATCAGTTTCTTCATCAACTCCGGCATCGAGCTCGTGCCCGAGATCGCCAAGGTGCGCGCCTACAGCCAGCTCTGGAGCGAGATCTGCCAGGAGCGCTACGGCGTCGCGACCAAGTGGCGCGCCGGCTGCCAGGTGCGATCGCTGACGCTCACCGAGCAGCAGCCCGAGGTGAACATCATCCGCATCGCCTACCAGGCGCTGCCGGTGGTCTTCTCGGCGTCGGCACGGGTCGGGGCGCTGCAGCTTCCCGGCTTTCGCGAGGCGCTCGGCCTTCCCGACCCGAGCGAGCAGATCCTGGCGCTGCGGACGCAGCAGGTGCTGATGCACGAGACCGGCATCGCCGACTATCCCGACATCTTCGAGGGCTCGAAGGTGATCGAGAAGGCCACCAAGGAGATCAAGGACGAGGCGCGTGCCGTCATCGCCGACATGGAAAAGGTCGGCTATGCCGGCGCGATTCCGTGGATCGCGCTTCGGCTCACGTCGTCGCTGGTGAAGTGGCGCCAGCAGATCGAGAGCAAGGCGAAGCTCGTCGTCGGGGTGAACGCGTTCCTCGGCGAGGTCGGCGCCCTGCGGGGAGGCGCCAGCGTGCGCGCCGAGGACGCCGTCACCCCCGAGACCATCGCGCAACGCATCGCCGACGTGAAGAAGTGGAAGGAGACGCGCGACAACGGCGCCGTCGCCTGTGCCCTCGCCGGCCTCAAGAACGCCGCCGTCACCGGCGAGAACCTGGTGCCCCCGTCGATCCAACTGGCCCAGGCGGGCGGGACCACCGGTGAGTGGACGGCCGCGCTCGAAGAAGCGCTGGGGCCCCGGTACCAAGCGCCCCTCGGCTCCGAGATCAAGGATGCCCCGCCGCTCCGCATCCCGCGCGCGCCGAAGCACATGCGCGTGCTGCTCGCCAAGTCGGGCCTCGACGGCCACGTGAACGCCGTGAAGCTGCTCGCGTTCGCGTGCCGTGAGGCCGGGATGGAGGTGGTCTACACGGGGCTCAAGCAGACGCCGGCGATGATCGTCGCGACCGCCATCCAGGAGGACGTCGACATCATCGGCATCTCGAGCCTCTCGGGC
>CAZWAX010000516.1:0-3921 GCA_964631985.1 uncultured Polyangiaceae bacterium
CTACGTCGCGGCCAACATGAACTTCGGCAAGGTCGTTCTCCAGATCCGCGCCTGAGCGTCACACTGGCGCGAGGTGGAGGAACGTCATGGCAACGTCGAGGACGGCGTGTGCGTATGCCGAGGATCTCCTCGTCCGGGGGGTCGACCACGAGGTGGGTGGCCGTCGACGTCCAGAAGGCGGCGATGATCGCGACCGACAGCAGCAGAAAAAGTTGCTGTCGCACTAGGCGGCGTTCGTGGTTGCGGACTTCGCCATGGCGCGGCTCATAGATGCGGTCCCATGCGTGTTCAAGGAGCACCTTCGCATCGCCGCGTCACGAGGAGGCTAGGCCGACTGGGGCCGCGTCCCACCGAGCGCCGCCGCGCACGCCCCCGTTGGCCACGGTGTCGCCTCGCGCATCGGCGCGATCGCCGTCTCGCCCTCGGTGAGGACGCCGCGCTTCGCGTCTACGATCTTCCAGCGCATCGACCGGCCGAAGAGCGGCTGTGACTCGACCATGATCACCCGTACCTCGCCGTCCTCGAAGCCGCACTGCGCCTGCACCGCCGCGAGCAGCTGCGTGTCGTTCAAGTGGCCGTCGCCGAAGTTCCAACCGATGACCATGCCGCCGAAGACCTCGCCGTCCATCCACTCGTAGGCGTCGATGTCGTCGACAGCCTTCGGCAGCGCCTCGAGGAGCGGCCGGCCTTCGAGGTGGAGGAAACGGTGCGCGAGCGACATCGAGCACGCGACGTCGACCTGTTGCGGATCGGGCAGCAGGCTCGCCAGCTGCTCGCGCATCGTGCCCGCCATCTTCGTGAGCCGGTCGAGCTTGTGGAGCGCGTCGCGGCGCACGAGCCAGATGTTGTAGGCCCAGTTCCCGGCGTAGTAGCGCATCGCGAGCAGGAACGAGACGCGCGACGGCACGAGGTTCCCGAACGCCGGCACGAGCACGAGCCAGAACGCGAGGAAGGTGACGAGGAACGGCATCGATGCCACTGCCGTGATGCTCGCCTCGTGGTGGACGCCGAAGAGGAACCACGCGCCCCAGATCATCAGGATGTTCCACTCGATCGGCATGCCGCTCGGGTTGTTCATTGCGATGAAGCCGTGAAAGCAGGTCATCCCGACGAGCCCTGCGACGGTGGTCCATCCGCCGTCGGTCGAGAGCAGCACGACAGGGATCATGTACTCGACGAACGTCCCCGCGTGCGCCATCGCCGCGGCGAGGCGCGATGGACGCAGGTCGTCGGGATACGAGACGAAGAGCCGCTTCTTCAACGCTGCCGGCGCGAACGGTCCGTTGTTCACCATGAACATGACGACCGACGGGAAGTGATGGTTCAGCTTGGAGGTCGCCGCCCAGAACCAGATCGCCACCCACACGACCTTGCAGGCGGAGATCCAGAGCAGCTCGTGACTCGCGGCGATCAGGCAGACCAGCGCCACCCAGTAGTGCTCGGAACGCGCGGCGAGGAAGAGCGTCTTGTCCGTGACGCCGAGGAGGGCGATCAAGAGACAACCTGGCAGCAGCATCCAGTCGGTGATCTCCGGCGCGACGAGCGCGCGGAACAGGAAGAGCAGCGTCGCCCCGTAGAGCGCGACGTCGAGCCAGGTGCGGCGGATGCCGCCGAGGACGGGCAGGTCGGGGAAGAGCGCGAGCTTCGTCGTGCCCGGGCGCAGGAAGTAGAGGAAGCCGCCCATCGGCGGCTTGAAGCGGCCGTTCATCGGCCCCCACGAGCAGCCAAAGCCGGCGATCTCGTAGAAGAGCGCCCACACGATCGCCTTCTGGAACGCGATCGGCATGAACGCCCACTCGCGGACCTGCGTGAACCCCGGGTAGCCGGCCGAGAACGAGACGAAGAACGCCCAGCCGCCGATGAAGAGCAGCAGGTACTTGACCCAGTACATGGCGAGCACGATCGGCGGATTGGGGAAGACCTGCGCCGCCCACGTGCGACAGATCATCCGCACGCGTTCGGGGAAGGGGGCGGCGATGATGCGCGCCGGCTCGTAGGGGGGGAGGTCGGTATCGGGCGTCGTCATGGTCGCGGGCGCGGTATCACGGGAACGCCGTGGCCGTCGACGACAGCGCATCGAGGCGGCGCCGTGCGCTCCGGGCGGCGAAGTATCCGCACATGCCGTGCACGCCGCCACCCGGCGGCGTCGACGCCGAGCAGAGGAAGATGCGCGGGTGCGGCGTCGCGTACGGGTCGATCCGTGCGACCGGCCGCGTGAAGAACTGCGTGAGATCGGCGGCGCCGCCCGTGATCGCGCCACCGACGTAGTTCGGGTTGTCGCGCTCGAGGTCCGCCGGCCCCATGCGATGGCGCGCGAGGATCCGGTCGCCGAACCCGGGAGCGAAGCGCTCGATCTGGCGCTCGATCGCGTCGGTGCAGTCGAGGGTCGAGGCCGCCGGCACGTGGACGTACGCGTAGCCGGTGTGCTTCCCCGCCGGCGCCCGCGTCGGATCGAGCTGCGATTGCTGGACGACCATCACGAACGGCCGCTCCGGGTGCTCGCCGCGCCACACCGCCGCCTCGGCGGCGGCGATCTCCTCGAGCGTGCCGCCGACGTGGACGGTCGACGCGTCGAGGCAGCGCGGGTCGCGCCACGGGATGGGACCGTCCAGCGCCCAGTCGAGCTTGAAGACGCCCGGCCCGTACACGTACCGCCGCAGACGCCGCACGTAGCCCGCGGGCAGGACCGAGCCGCAGATCTCAGCGAGCGCCGCCGGGCTCGTATCGAAGAGGACGACGCGCGCCGGTGGCAGGTCGGCGAGGCGCCGCACGTGCACGCCGGTCTCGATCCGGCCGCCGAGGGACCGCAGGAGCGACGCCAGGGCCTCGGTGATCGCCTGGGATCCCCCCGCGGCGACCGGCCAGCTCTCGACGTGCGCGGTCAGCGCGAAGATCATCGCGACGGCGGCGGTGAGCGGCCGCTCGAGCGGCAGGATCGAGTGCGCGGCGCAGCCTGCGAGCACCGCCCGGGCACGCCGCCCCCCGAAGCGGGTCCGGAGCAGGACGGTCGCCGGCAGCAGGCCCGGGAGACCGAAGCGTGCCGTCAGGAAGGGGTGCTGCGGCAGTCGGAGCGGCCCCATCAGGTCGGCGAGCAGGCCATGGGGATCGCGGAGGAACGGCGCGAAGGTCCGACGGTAGCGCTCCGCGTCTTCGCCGAGCGCCGCCCCCGTCTCGTCGAGCGAGCGCCACAGCATCACCGCCGGCTCGCCGTCGAGCGGATGGGCGACCGACGCGGGAGACTGGAGCCAGCGGAGGCCGTGCGCGTCCAGATCGAGCGTGCGGAAGAACGGCGACAGGATGCCCGTCGGGTGACAGCCCGAGCAGACGTCGTGCCGGAACCCGGGCAAGGTGAGCTCGGCCGTACGCGTGCCGCCGCCGATCTCGTCGCGGGCTTCGAGGACGCGCACCGCGGCGCCGCCGCGCGCGAGCTCGACGGCCGCGGCCAACCCGTTGGGTCCGGCACCGACGACGACCGCGTCGTCCATGCTCACGCCGCCGCCGTCACGGCCGCGATGACGCCGAAGCGTGTGCGGGGAAGGAAAACAGCGTCGGCATGCCCACGCCTTCATACACGATCGACGCGCGGGTGTGGCAACGCTGCGTCGATTCCATGACGTCAGCTGCCGTCTCAGGAGGTGATGAGCGGCCCTCATGGACAGCGCGGGGTCGTCGATTCAAGGTGCGCGCGGCATCGCCTTGACCGTCCCGGACCTCGCGTCTATGACCGCCCGATGCGCTTCTACGAGTACGAGGCCAAAGCCCTTTTCGCCAAGCACAAGACCCCGCTCCTGAAGGGCCGCGTCGCCAAGACGCCGGCTGAGGCCAAGACCATCGCCGCCGAGATCGGTGGGCGCGTCGTGCTCAAATCGCAGGTGCTGACCGGGGGCCGCATGAAGGCGGGCGGCGTCAAGTTCGCCGACA
>CAZWAX010000517.1:0-3902 GCA_964631985.1 uncultured Polyangiaceae bacterium
GGGCCACGCACCGCTCAAGGGCACCATGCGCAGGGCCGCGTGCCGGATCTGACGAGCCAGCGGGCGTCCCCTCACGCCCACGATACGGGACGGCGCAGCGCAAGGTGAGAACGCACGCGCGCTCGGCAGCTGGTCGGTGCGCGAGTCGCTCCAGCGTTTCGGCACACGTGAGCTCCGCCGTGACGCAGATTCGCGTCGTCGCGGTTGGGCGTGCTATCGGACCCGGCGCCGTGGGACGGGCGCACGGAAAGAGGACAGGATGAGCGATCTCGAGTTGAACGGCTTGACCATTGCGCGGGCGGCGCGGGCGTTGCGCGCGAAGGAGGTTTCGCCGCTCGAGCTCACCGCGGCGTACCTGGCGCGGATCGAGAAGCTCGATCCGCGGGTGAACGCGTACATCACCGTGACGGCCGAGCGCGCGCTCGCGGACGCGAGGCTGATGACCGACGAGCTCTCCGCGGGCAAGAGCCGCGGGCCGCTGCACGGCATCCCCGTCGGCCTGAAAGACCTGTACGAGACCGCCGGCATCCGGACGACCGGTGGCGCCAAGATCCACGCCGACCACGTGCCGGCGCGCGACTGCATGGTCGCGCGACGCCTCCGCGACGCGGGCACCGTCCTGCTCGGCAAGCTCAACACGCACGAGTACGCGTACGGCGTCACGACCAACAACCCGCATTTCGGCGCGACCCACAATCCGTGGAACCTGGACCACATCCCGGGCGGCTCGAGCGGCGGCTCGGGGGCGGCGATCGCAGCGGGGCTCGCCGCGGCGACCATGGGCACCGCCACGGGCGGCAGCATTCGCATGCCGGCCTCGGTCTGCGGCGTCGTCGGCATGAAGCCGACCTACGGGCGTGTCAGCAAAGCAGGGGTGCTGCCGCTCTCCTACCTCTTCGATCACGCCGGTCCGCTCACCCGCACGGTCGAGGACGCCGCGCTCATGCTGAACGCGATCGCCGGCTACGACCCGGCGGACGCGACCACCGTCCGGACGCCGGTCGCCGACTACACGGCGGGGCTCGGGGAAGGCCTGCGCGGCCTCCGGATCGGCATTCCGCGCCCGTTCTTCTTCGCCCAGCTCGACGACGAGGTCGCGGCGGCGGTGGAGCAGGCCATCGCCGAGCTCCGGAAGCTCGGAGCCGAGGTGCACGACGTCGAGATCCCGGGCGTCGAAGGCGGCGTCGGCGCCGTGTTCGGTCTCGTGCTCGCCGAGGCGCAGGAGATCCACGCCGACGCCCTCAGGACGCGACCCGCGGACTTCGGCGCCGACGTGCGCGCGCTGCTCCTGACGCCGACGCCCGACGCACCGTCGCTGATGCTCGCGCTCCGCGCCCGCGACACGCTGACCACGGCGATGCGGTGCGCGCTCGCCTCGGTCGACCTGCTCGTCACGCCGACCACGCCGATCGTCGCCGCCCGGATCGGGCAGGAGACGATCCGCTACGGCGGCGTCGAGGAGTCGGTGCTATTCGCCATGATCCGCTGCACCGCGCCCTTCAACGCGACGGGCTTGCCGGCGCTCTCGCTCCCCTGCGGCTTCACCCGGGCCGGGCTGCCCGTCGGCCTGCAGATCGCCGGCCGCCCGTTCGACGAGGCCACGGTGCTGCGCGCCGGGCACGCCTACGAGCAGGCGACCGCGTGGCATACCCGGAAGCCGCGGCTCTGAGCTGACCGGCCGCTTGTAACGAACCGACGCCGTCGGGCGTTCCTCCCGCACGAAGGAGGCCGTCCATGACGCCAATACTTTCCCCCACCACCGTTCCCGGCCAGGACCCGCTCGCCACCGTCGCCGTGATTCTCGGCGTCATGGCGCTCGTGGCGTTGCTCGAAGCCCTGGAGCCGCTCCACGCCCGCGGCGTCTGGAACCGAGCCCATCTCTGGCCGAACCTCGCCCTCACCACGCTGACGTTCGTCACCAACGTCGTCTTCAACGGCGCCCTCATCTCCGCGCTGGCCATGATGGAGCATCGCGGGCTCGGCCTGCTCGCGATGCTGGCACTCCCTCCCGTCGGAACCGCCGTGATCGCCGTGCTGTTGCTCGATCTCTCCTTCTACGTCTGCCACGTCGCGATGCACCGCCTCCCCGTTCTCTGGCGCTTCCATCAGATCCACCACTCCGACCCGGCCGTCGACGTCACCACCACCATCCGGCAGCACCCGGGCGAGGGCGCGATCCGCTATGCCTTCCTCGCGGCGTTCGCGCTGCCGCTCGGCGTGGGGCTACATGCCTTCGCGTTCTATCGCGTCGCCTCGGCGGTGAGCGGGCTGCTGGAGCATGCGAACCTGAAGATCCCGCGCGCCCTCGACGATCTGCTCGCGCTCGTCGTCACCTGGCCGGGCTTCCACAAGGTGCATCACTCCCGTGACGCGCGCTACACCGACACCAACTACGGCAACCTGCTCTCGTGGTGGGACCTCGCGTTCGGCACGCGCACCGCCGCGCATCACGGTGCGACCATCGCCTACGGCCTCGCCGGCCTCGACGATGCCGCCACGCAGAGCACCACCGGCCTGCTCCGCCTGCCGTTTCGCGCCGCAACGGACTCGGTCACGGACGTCCGACCAGCGCGGGCGGCGGAGCGCTGCTGAAATGCACGGCGGTCAGCTTGCGCGTCGCCAGGATCGAATGGAGCTCGCGGATGCGTCCGTCGGCGTCGATCTCGCAACGTAAGATCACGCGCGGTGCCATCTGAGGCCGGATGGCCGCGGTCGCGATGAAGAGCGCCGGGAGGCCGTTGACGGTGCGGATCTCGAGACGCGAGATCGGTCCCCGGCGCCGCGCCGTCTCGAGGTGGAACCGCACCACCCGTGCGACGCCTTCGAGCGGCGCGTGCAACGCCGTGTACTCGCCCCCGCCGTCCGTGATCGTCCGCACCGAGGCGGTCAGCAACGCCTCGATGCCGCCAACGTCCTGCCGCAGCATGCAGTCGACGAATGCCTGCAAGGCCCGGCGCGTCTGCACCGCGACCTCGCGCAGGGGCCGCGGCTCGGGATGCACGGCGGCGAGCCGACGGCGCGCGCGATGATGCAGGACGCGGACGTTGGCCTCCGTCGTTTCGAGCAGGATCGCGACCTCCGCCGCGGCGTAGTCGAACACCTCGCACAGGATCAGCACCGCGCGCGCGCGCGGCGCCAAGACTTCGAGGGCGAGCAGGAAGGCGTAGGACATGCTCTCCAGCCGCTCGTAGCTCGCGGCGACGCCTTCGTCGGCGCCCCCTTCGGCTTCCGCGATTTCCACCGGTGACGGCAACCACGAGCCGACGTACCGCCGCCGCCGCCGGGCTCGCAGGCGATCGATGCCGAGGTTGGTCGCGACCCGCACGAGCCAGCGCTCCCATTCGTCGTCGTTGGCGGGCGGCCGCTCGAGCACCCGTACGAACGTCTCCTGCACCAGCTCGTCGGCATCGGCGGCGACGCCGGTCAGGCGGTAGCAGAGGCCCCACAGCATCCGTCGCCGCTCGAGGAACGCCTGCTCGATCTCGTTGCGGCTCGGCATCGCGCGCGGAAAGAACGTCCGGCCGGTCCCGAACGTTACAGGGGGCCGGGCTCAGCCGTCCTTGCCGTGACAGACGGCCTGGATCTTGTTGCCGTCGGGATCGCGGACGTAGGCCCCGTAGTAGTTCGGATGGTACTGCGGCCGGAGCCCGGGAGGCCCCTCGTCGGTGCCACCGTTGGCGAGGGCCGCGGCATGGAAAGCGTCGACGGTGGCGCGCGTGTCGACCTTGAAGGCGGCGTGCACGCCGTTCCCCGGCCGGGCCTCCTGCTTGTCGAACGGGAAGAGGATGAAAAGCTTCTCGCCGGCCGGCGTGCCGTAGGCGAGGGCCTGGGGGAACTTGAACATAGACGGGTGGCCGAGCACGGCCATGACCGCGTCGTAGAACGCCTCGGCCCGCTTCATG
>CAZWAX010000518.1:0-3896 GCA_964631985.1 uncultured Polyangiaceae bacterium
GCGCGAAGACGTCGGCGGCGGCGCGGATGTCCTCGATCGCGAGCGTGTCGAAGATGGCGTCGGCTTCTTTGCCCTTGCGCGCCAGCGCGAGCACGCCGGGGTCGTAGTCGTCGCCCTGGGAGATCGCTTGCTCGAAGATGGTGGGGTTCGAGGTGAGCCCCGTGATGTCGCCGGCCGCGACCATCTTCTTGAGCTTGCCGGATGTGAGGAGGCCGCGACTGATGTTGTCGTGCCAGGGGGACTGCCCGAGCCGTTGCATCTCGACCAGTGGATTCGCCGGATTCGCCATCATCACCCTCCCGAGCAACCCGCCCCCGGGCGGTGCTCCCGACGCGGTCCATCCGCGTTACGGCTAGCCATGATGCCTAAGCCGCCCGCAAAGATACAGGGGTTTTCGTGTTGGCGCCGTTTCGCGCGCCGGAATGGATCAGGGACAGTTCGTGATCGACGAGAGGCCGGCGGCGTCGCGCAACACGTGGACCCCGTCGGTCACGGTGACCGCACCGTTGCCGTCGGCGTCGCAGCGCTCGATCGTACAGCTGCTCGACAGGTCGGCGGCAGCCCGTAGCACCAGCACGCCGTCGGTCACCGTGACGGACCCGCTCGCGTCGGCGTCGCCGCAGACGGCCGGGATGGGGGTGGGCGTGGGGGTCGGGTTGACGGCGGTGTAGATCCGCTCCGCGCCGTTGACGTCCGCCTGGGTGGGATCGATCACGAAGCACGGATCCTGCGAGGATTCGAGGGAAGAGGATCGCATCAGTACGTTGACCTCCTCGAATTCGCT
This sequence comes from uncultured Polyangiaceae bacterium, assembly GCA_964631985.1. Classification (GTDB taxonomy): domain Bacteria; phylum Desulfobacterota; class Binatia; order UTPRO1; family UTPRO1; genus UTPRO1. The sequence continues at coordinate 785 of CAZWAX010000518.1, forward strand.
GCTGCACTCGTCGGGGTGCGACAGTCCGAGGACGTGGCCGAGCTCGTGGGCCAGGGTGGCCTGGAAGCCCGCCTGGCTGAACTTGAAGGCCTGGTTCACGGTGATGTTGGCATCGATCAGCTCGCCCGCTTGGGGTCCCGAGCTGAAGAAGATGCTGAGCGTCACGGCCAGCACGCGCGCGCCGTAGTTGGACCCGTCGCAGAGCTCGGTCGTGCCGCCGACGGATACGCGGCCATCCTCGGTGTCGCAGAAGTCGACGTCGCCGTTCGCCTCGACGAAGGTGAAGCGGCCGGGAAGCCTGGTGTTCCAGGCGGTGGCGGCGTTGCGGCACAGGTCGACGCAGCTCGCGAAGCTCGCACTGCAATCGATCGAGGTCTCGTTCGCGGCGAAGGGCGCGCAATCGAAGGCGACGCTCGCGTCGGGCCAGTGGACTTCCGGGTCGGCCGGACACTCGTCATTGCCGATGTTGATGAAGGCGAACGCGTCCGCGGGGAGGCTGGGGCACGGTTGGGCGCGCGCGGCAGGCGCGAGGGCCAGGACGAGCACGACGGTGGGCCCCAGCACGCGGAGCCGACGCCAGAGGCAGGACGAGGAAGGCATCACGGGTGGCGAGCGGCTCGCAGGGTGTCGAGGAACGCGTTCAGCGAGGGGTCGGTCGCGCTCCCGCGGGCGCCGGCCGGCACCGCGTCGGCCGCGAGCGTTCGTCCCCGGCGATCGCGCACGACCGCACTCGTGCGCGGGTCGCCGACGACGCGATAGAGGCCCTGGTTGAAGCCGACGAACGGGCTCGTGAGGCGCGGGCTCTGCTCGGCTTCGAGGAGGACGACGTAGCGCTCGCCCGGTGCCAGGTCCGGCATCTCGTCGACGCGCTGGCGGATGCCGCCGACCTCGCCACCCGAGAGCGTGACCTCGACCGTGGCGGGGACGGTGCCCGCGACGACCTCGTCGACCGTGAAACGCACGACGGTCTCGAAGTATTGCGGGCGCGCGGCGTTCGGCCGGCCGGTCACGGTGGCGACGGTGCCGACGAAGATGCGGTCGGCGGCGGTGGCCTGGGCCGCGGTCGTCATGCTGGTCACGGTGGTGGCGTCGGCGGGCCGGGTGGCGAGACCACATCCGACCGCGACGCCGAGCAGCAACGCGCTCAGGCACGTCGCGCGCAGGAGATCCGTTCCGACCCCACCCCGACCCGTCATGGGCCTTGCCGTTAACACACGCCGCTCTCCGGCGCGAGCTTCGCGGTGCCTCATTGGGCCACCCAGGTACCGTTCACTTTGCGGAGGTTCTTCTTGATGTTGATGGACTGACTGCGCCGGGCGCCGCGGGCGTTGTAGCTGTCCTCCCGCGTGAGGGTGACGACCGCCGAATCGGCGCCCAGAACGTCGATCGAGCTCGACGCGATCGTGACCTTGAGCTCGTCGAGGTCGTTGAGGGCGCTCTGCAGGGCGTCGCGCTTGTCGCTCGAGATCACGCCCAACGCCACCAGTTTGTCGACGTTCTTCTGCTCGTACGCCGCACGATAGGACGCGATCCAGCTCTCGAGCTCGCGCCTGGCGTCGCCGCCGACGCGCGGTGCCGCGGGAGTCGGCTGGACGCGCGGGGCGATCGCCGCCACCTGGGTCGTGGGCTGCGCGACCGGTGCCGGCTCGCGCGACTTGACGGTCCAGCGGCGCACGGCCGCCGGGCGGTCGGGCGCCTCGACCCGGACCTCGACGTCGGTGCTGCCGGCCCGCTCGGGGCGATAGGTGAAGCGGGGTCCGTCGGCGTCTTCCGCACGTCGTTTGTTCACGGTCCACGTATACGAGAGTCCGTCGCCGCCGGATCGGCCGGCACGGGCCTCGACGCTGAAATCGGTGGCGTCGCCGAGGGCGGCCACCACTTCGGTGGGTGCGGGGGCCTGGCGGGTGATGGTGACGGGGGCGAGCGGAACCGTCACCGTCCAATCGGTGCGTACGGGTGGGGCGGTGCCGCGCGAGACCTCGGCGCGGATCTCACGGGTCGCGCCCTCGTCGTCGGCATCGGCCGCGTAGTCGAAGGCGGCGCTATTGCCGCCCGCCGTCTTCCCGTCGACCGACCACGCATAGCGCACCGGAGCGCCGTCGTCGGGCTTCACCTTCACGCTGAAACGCCGGCTCTTGCCGGGGGCGAGCTCGAGCGTCTTGTCGCGCGGCTCGAAGCCGCTGAGTACGGGTGCGGTCGCCGGTGGTGCGGGCGCGGGCGCCGGGGCGAGCGCCGCGAGCTCCCATTCCTGGCGCGCTTCGCCCCCGGCAGTGCGTGCGACGACCGTCACCTTCTGCGGCTTCTCCGTGGCCGGGAAGCTGGCGCCGGCCTCGGTCGCGTCGCTCACGACCTTGCCGTCGACCGACCAGACGTAGGTCGCACCGGTCGGATCGGCGAGCGCGATGCGGAACGGCTGGGTGTCTTTGGCCGGCTCGACGCGCGGCAGCGCCGGCTCGAAGCTCGCGATCCGCGGCGCCGGTGGCCGCGTGGGCGGCTCCTCGACCTTGGCGACCTGCTGCGGAACGGCCGTCGCCTGCGGAGGCTCGGCCGCCCGCGGCGTCGCCACGACATTCTGGACGGGAGGTGGTGCGACCTCGGTCTTCTGTTTCGGGGGGATCTCGTTTTTGCTCGCGACCTGCGGCGGCGTCGACGGCGTCGTGCTCGGACTGTCCGTCCGGCCCCGCAGCATCCACACCCCGGCGACGAGTACGAGCCCCGCGGCGGCGGCGCCGATCCATGCGATCGGCAGGCCGCGACTCTCCTCGCGGCTGGGGGTGGCGTCGGCGGGTGCGGTGCGGCCGACGACGGTCGCGCTCTCGGCGCGGCTCGCGACGACCGTCGCGCCTTCGAGCGCCGGCGCGCTGACGACGGTCGCGTCTTGCAACGTGGGACCCACCACCACCGTCGGTCCGTCGATCACCGAGGTCGACTCGGACGGCGGCGCGCTCCGGGCGCGTTTCGGTGCGGCTGGTGCGGTTGCTGCGGAGGGTGCGAGCGGGGCCGGCGCGGGCGGCGGGGTCGGCGCGGCCGGCATCGCTTCGAACAATTGGGCGGCCTCCGCGAAGGCGGCCTTGGCGGCGGGGAAGTCGCCACTCGCCGCCGCCGCGGTGCC
>CAZWAX010000519.1:0-3884 GCA_964631985.1 uncultured Polyangiaceae bacterium
CATGAACTTCCAGTTCATGCCCGAGCTCGGCTGGGTCGCCGGCTATCCGCTGGCGCTCACCATCATGTTCGGCGCGTGCGCCGTGCTCTTCTGGCGCTTCAAGAAGGCCGGCTGGCTCTGAACCCGGGCGGGGGAATCAGCAATCCGAGGCCGAGGCCGGCCGCGAGCCCGCCGAGGTGGGCCATCGTATCCACGCCGGGCTCGGCGCCGACGGCGACGGCCAGGTAGGCGAGCAGCGCCGCGACCACCTGCCAGCCGCGATAGCGGGCGCTCTGCGCGAAGCGCAGGCGCTGGCCGCCGAGCGCGCCGAGGACGCCGAGGATGGCGCCCGATGCTCCGGCGCTCACGACGTCGGGCGGGGTGACCTGGTAGCTGAGCGCGTTCCCGGCGATGCCGGCGACCAGGTAGACGAGCACGAAGCGCCAGGGTCCGAGCGCGGCCACGAGCGCCGGGCCGAGGACCAGCAGCGCCGCCATGTTGCCGAGCAGGTGGCGCGGACCGATGTGGACGAAGAGCGCGGTCGCGAAGCGCCACCACTCGCCGGTGCGGACGTGCGCGGGACGCGACGCGCCGAAGCGCAGCAGCACCTCGCGCACCTCCGAGCCGCCGGCCCGCTCTTCGGCGAGGAAGACGCCGACGCAGACGGCGGTGAGCAGGAAGAGCACCCACGAGCCCGGTCCGAACCACTGGTCGGCCTCGGGTGCGGTGCTGCGGGCGCGCGCGGCCGCCTGCTCGGCGGCGCGGACCGCGAAGGCGCGCGTCGGACCGGCGGGATACTCGTCGGTGAGGATGCCCTCGGCCCGCCGCACGTCGTCGTCGTCGACGACCACCACGAGCCCACCCTCGGCCGGCTCGAGCGTCGCCGCGATGCCCTCGGCCGCCAGCACGAGCACGATCTCGTCCGCGACCTGCGTGGGGTACGGCCCCGCCGAAGCCGACATGGCCCGATCCTGACTGTCCGTGGGCGTCGAGGGAAGGGGGAAGCGGCAACGCCGCGGGCGCAGGTTCTCACAGCAGCTGCCTGGTTTCCCAGGGGGCGTTGGTGTCGAAGGGCGATGGCCTCGAGCTCGGGGTCTCGCGCGGCCCGGGCCGATCATGGGCCCGGCCATGGGCAGCGCCCAGCTGGCGTCGAGTGTGTCCTCCACGAGCGCGCCGCTTGCGCCGGATGGGGGAACGGGTTGGCAAGGACAGAGGGCGGCGGTCGGTAGCCGGTCGGCCAGCCGATGCCGTGGCACTCGCACAGTGACCACGACCAGCTGTGCAATGGATTCCAGAACACGTCGCCGCGGGTCCTGTTGTTTTTCTCCATCCAGGGCATTCGGCTGCGATCAGATTTGGGCCATTTGGGCTAAGATTGACAAACATAGCCTAATCAAATATGAGAATCGCATGTGTCGGACCGGCCCCCAGCTCCGCTTGGACCTCACTGCGCGGCCGCGGTGGGGTGGGCGGCGAGTAGGGGCGGGGAGGAAGCGGGAGCTGGGAAAACCGCCGTCGCTCCGGCATGGATCGCGCGAGCGGTTTTCGCGGCCGACGCCGGCCCACGTGACGCTCCGGCTTCGGCCTGACCTCGTGTCATTGCGGACCGCGCCGCTCGTGCGTGCGCTCGAAGCAACGTTCGCGCGGGGATGCGACCGTTCGGAGTTTCGCCTCGTGCACTACTCGCTGCAGGGGAACCATGCGCACCTGATCGTCGAGGCCCGTGACCGCGATGCGCTCGGCCGCGGGATGAAGGCCATAGGCGCGCGCCTAGCGCGGGCGGTGAACCGCGTGATGTGCCGATCGGGGCGCGTGCTCGCCGACCGCTATCACGTGCGTCTCCTCCCGACCCCGAAAGAAGTGCGGAACGCGCTCCGCTACGTGCTGCTGAACGCGCGGCGGCACACTGCAAACGTCACTGCGCAGTTGCGTGCGGCCGCCACGAGGCCGGTGCGCCTCGACCCCGCGTCCTCGGCTCGGTGGTTCGACGGCTGGAAGCGGGAAAGGCTCGGTACCGGGCGCGGGGAGAGCACGGCGCCCCCCGCGGCACACCCGCCGGTCGCGCGTGCAAGGACCTGGCTCCTCACGGTCGGGTGGCGGCGCCACGGTCTGCTCGATCCCGCAGACGTACCTGGGTGAGCAGTTCGGTGACCGTGCGGAGGGTAGTGCCTCAAGCAAACTGAGGCACTACCAAATCTCACCAGGTCCTGCTGCGAGCGCCGAGCGCATCTCGGAACCCGCACGCGCAATCCGTACCGACCTACTTCGCGATCAGACTCTCCGCGGTCACCGGCGGCGGGATGGGTAGGTCGAGGAGCTCGAGCAGCGTCGGACCCACGTCGGCGAGCACGCCGTGGGGACGGAGCGTGGTGGCGCGGCGCGCGTCGGAGACCAGCACGCACTCGACGTCGTTGGTCGTGTGCGCGGTCTGGACGGCGCCCGTGTCGGGGTCGAGCATCTGCTCGGCGTTGCCGTGGTCGGAGGTGACGAGGACCGTGCCGCCGCGCGCGCGCGCGGCTTCGATCACGCGGCCGATGCACTCGTCCGTCACGGCCACCGCCTTGATGGCGGCGTCGAGGACGCCGGTGTGCCCGACCATGTCGCAGTTGGCGTAGTTCAGGACGATCAGATCGTAGGTGTCGAGCCCGCGCTCGGCCGGAAGCGCGCGGCTCGGCTCGATCTCGACCTCGCAGCCCGGGCTCACGGCGGCGCGGGCGCGCGCCGCGGCGATGCCGTCGCGGATCGCGATCACGGCGAGGTCGGTCACCTCGTACGCGCTCATCTCCGGCTTCTGGTCCTCGGTGACGGTGACGCTCGGCACGAGGATGCGGTCTTCGCCGGGGTAGGGCTTCACCTGCTTGCCGTTGAAGAAGCTCGTGACGTGCCGGTACTTCTGGTACTCGGCGATGCGGAGCTGCCAGAGCCCGGCCTTGCTGACGAGCTCGCCGACGAGATCGTTCATGTTCATCGGCGGCAGCACGCCGTAGGGGAACTCGTCATAGTAGCGCGTGAGGCCGCGGTAGCAGACGTCGAGGCGCGGGCCGCGCGCGAAGCCCGTGAAAGCGTCGTCGACGAAGGCGCGCGTGAGCTGAATGGCGCGATCCTGGCGATAGTTGAAGTGGACGACGCCGTCGCCGGGCCGGATCGTTGCGACCGGCTGGCCGTCGGTGCCGGTGACGAGGGTCGGCTGCACGAACTCGTCGGTCTCGATCAGGGTGCCCGGCGGCGCGCTGCCGTCGCCGCGTGCCGCGAGGGTGGCGTCGGCACGCGCGTAGGCGTGCTCGATCGCGACCCGCGCCGACGGCGCGCGCAGTCCCGTCCCGTGGACGAGGCAGTCGTAGGCGCGCTGAATGCGGTCCCAGTTGAGGGCGCGATCCATGGCGTAATAGCGGCCCATGACGGTGGCGACCTGCCCGACGCCGAGCGCCGCCATCTTGCGCTCGAGGCGGTCGAGGTAGGTGAGGGCGCTCCGCGGCGGCGTGTCGCGCCCGTCGGAGAAGACGTGCACGAAGACGCGCGCGAGCTTCTCGCGGCGGGCGAGCTCGAGCAGTGCGTAGAGGTGCTCCTCGGTCGCGTGCACGCCCTGGTCCTGCAGGAGCCCCATGAAGTGCAGCGCCGACCCGCGCGTCCGGCAGTGCTCGGTCACGGCGAGGAGGGCGGGGTGCCGGAAGAGCTCGCCGCTCTCGATCAGCTTGTCGACGCGGACGATCTCCTGCTCGACGACGCGGCCGGCCCCCATGTTGAGGTGTCCGACCTCCGACGACCCTTGATAGCCGGGCCGGAGCCCGACCGCGCGTCCGGCGGCGCCGAGCACGGTGTGGGGGTAGGTGGCAAGGATGTGGGCGAGGACTTCGGGATGGGCGAGCGTGACCGCGTTGCCGGGGTAGTCGCGTCCGATGCCCCAG
>CAZWAX010000520.1:0-3849 GCA_964631985.1 uncultured Polyangiaceae bacterium
CCGAAGCGGCACAGGTCCATGCCGGCGCAGAAGTCGGGCGCCGCACCGGTCACGACGACGCAGCCGATGGTCTCGTCGGCGGCGAGCTCGCCGAGTGCGGCGGCGATCCCGCGCCGCATCGCGAAGCTGAGGGCATTGCGTTTGGCGGGACGGGCGAGCGTGAGCACGCCGAATCCGTCACGACGTACCAGAGCGAGATCCTCACGGACGCTGAGGTCGTTCACGATGGAACCGTGGCCCATGCGGCGACCATGGTCAAGAACGCGGCCGCCGGCGCATTGATCGGGCTGCATCGATCATGCATACGAGTATGCATGCGTACGACACTCAACTTGCGAGACGATCTCGTCCAGAAGGCCATGGCCATCACGCACATCACCGAGAAGACGGCTCTCGTCCATGCCGGTCTCGAAGCCTTGATCGCGGCCGAAGCCGCACGACGTCTGGCGCGGCTGGGGGGATCCGATCGCAGTGCGACCGCCGCCCGGCGACGGCGACCGGCCGCACGCTGAGGCTCCATGGTCCTGGTCGACACATCCATCTGGATCGCGCACTTCCGGCGCGCGTCGACCGCGTTGGAAGCGCTCCTCCTGGCCGGCTCGGTCGCCTGTCACCCCGCCGTCATCGGCGAGCTCGCGTGCGGAACGCTGCGTGCTCGCGCGACGACGCTGGATCTCCTCCTACGCTTGCCGCGCTCCCACCCGGCCACGGATGACGAAGCCCTGCGTTTTCTCGAGGACCGCCGGCTCTTCGGCTCCGGTCTGGGCTGGACCGACGTGCACCTCCTGGCGGCTGCCGCCGTGAGCGGCCATCACCTTTGGACGCTGGACGACCGCCTCGACAGGTCGGCCCGGCGTCTGGACCTGGCTCATGCGACCGCACGCTGACCGCTGCGATTGATCGACGTTCACATGCTTCCCGACCACGACGAGATCGGTCCGCCCGCGCGCGCTCCCGCGAGGAGCGACGGCCGCCGCCTGACCGCGGGCCTGATGCTGATCGTGCTCGTGCTCGCTTGGTCGGCGGTCGCGATCGGCATCGGGCAGGGCGGCGCCGCCCTCGCGACCCACATCTTTCCCGCTCGCATCGTCCAGACCTGGACCGGCACGGTCGCACCGGGCCCCGACTTCCAACCGCTCCGCATCACGGTCGCCGCCGAGGTGGACGGCGCGGACGGGCTCCGGCCACGCGACGCCAACCTCCTCGTGCTCCGCTCGCCGACGACGATGCGCCGCGGCTCGACGGCACCGCTCCGTTTCGCCGCCAACGCCCCGCCCGCGACCGCCGACGTCGTCACCTGGCTCGTAGGCTTCGGTGTCGCCCCCACCCCCACCGCCGAGCAGGCCGCCACCGAGGCCCTCGCGGTGGTACGCGGCGCCGCGACCGCCCGCACCCGCACCGCCCTTCACGCCCTGCGACTCGACCAACCGACCCAACCACGCCCCGAGGACCTCATGGAGCTGAAACCCCAAGCCCCCGCCTGGATCGAGCTCGCCGTGACGATCGTCGCGCTCCTGGCAGGCGCCGTTCCGATCACCATCGCGATCGTCCGCTACGCGCAGCGCCACTGACGCCGAGGACGCGGACGGCCGCCGCGTCACCGGCGCAGGTCGTGGGTCAGCTCGCTGCGGCGCCCCCGCACCGTCCGCGCCCCCACGGCCCGTGACGGGAGCTGACCCACCAACGCCGGTCAGGCGAATTTGTTGACAACTCCGCGCGTTGCACAGAGTATTCCCCTCTTTCCCGGAGCTCGCAGAGCGACTCGCGCCATGAGCAGCCAAGACATCGTCACGCGCACCGATCGGCATCTAATGGCCACGTACCTGCGGGCACCGGTGGCGTTCGTCCGCGGCGAGGGTGCGCACCTGTGGGACGCCGACGGCAAGGAGTACCTCGACCTCTTCGCCTGCCTCGCCGTGACCAATCTCGGGCACGCGCCCCGCGCCGTCGCCGAAGCGATCAGCGCGCAGACCGCCAAGCTCTTCCACGTCTCGAACCTGCACTACTGCGAGCCGCAGATGCGGCTCGCCGAGCTACTCTGCGAGCGCTCGTTCGCCGACCGGGTCTTTCTCTGCAACAGCGGCGCGGAGGCCAACGAGGCGGCGATCAAGCTGGCACGGAAGTGGGGCCATGCGAACGGCGGGCAGCGCTTCGAGATCGTGACCGCCCTCGGCTCGTTCCACGGGCGCACCCTCGCGACGCTCACGGCGACCGGCCAGGAGAAGGTCCGGGTCGGATTCCAACCGCTGCCGGGCGGCTTCCGCTACGTGCCCTACGACGACCTGGCGGCGCTCGACCGCGGCTTGACCGACACGACCGCCGCGCTGCTGCTCGAGCCGATCCTCGGCGAGGGCGGCGTCGTCGTGCCGAGCCCGGACTATCTCGCCGGCGCGCGCAAGCTCTGCGACGAGCGCGGCGTCCTCCTGATGCTGGACGAGATCCAGGTCGGCATGGGACGAACGGGCACGCTCTTCGCCTACGAGCAGAGCGGCATCGTCCCCGACGTCATCACGCTCGCGAAGGCGCTCGGGAGCGGCATTCCCATCGGCGCATGCCTCGCGCGCGGCGAGATCGCGGCCGCGTTCGGCCCGGGCGCGCACGGCTCGACGTTCGGCGGCAACGCGGTCGCCGCCGCGGCGGCCGTGAAGACCCTCGAGATCATGACCGCACCCGACTTCCTTCCCGGCGTCCGCGCGCGGGCAGCGCATTTCCGCGCCGGCCTCGAGCGCATCGCCGAGCGCTGCACCAAGGTGAAGACCGTGCGGGGTGTCGGGTTCATCCAGGGCCTGCAGCTCACCGAACCGGGCGCGCCGATCGTCACCGCGTGCCTCGACCGCGGCGTACTCCTCAATTGCACCGCCGACACCGTGTTGCGGTTCCTGCCGCCGCTCGTCATCACCGAAAGCGAGATCGACCAGGCGCTGGCGATCGTCGAAGAGGTACTTCGTTCATGAAACGCGACCTTCTCCGCCTCGTCGATCTCACCCGCGACGAGTGCTCCGCCCTGTTCGCCCTGGCGACCGAGATCAAGACCGCCCTCCGCTCCGGCACGACGCGCCCGCTCCTCGCCGGCAAGACGTTGGCGATGATCTTCGAGAAGCCGAGCCTGCGGACGCGGGTCAGCTTCGAGACCGGCATGTTCCAGCTCGGCGGCCACGCGATCTACCTGGCGCCCTGGGACATCCGGCTCGGCGAGCGCGAGACCGTCGCCGACGTCGCCCGCAACCTCGCGCGGGTCGTCGACATCATCGTGGCGCGCACGTTTCGCCACGGGGTGCTGGTCGAGCTCGCCGCGCACGCCAAGGTGCCGGTGATCAACGGACTCACCGACCTGCACCATCCCTGTCAGGTGCTGGCCGACCTCTTCACGCTCGTCGAGCACCGGCGGAAGCTCGACGAGCTGAAGGTCGTGTTCATCGGCGACGGCAACAACCTCGTCCACTCGTGGATGGAGGCGGCCACGCTCTTTCCCTTCACGTTCGCCCTCGCCTGCCCGGCCGGCTACGAGCCGAACGCCGAGCTGCTGGAGGATTGCCGCGCCCGCGGCGGGAAAATCGAGGTGACGGCGTCGGTCGCCGACGCCGTGCGCGGGGCCGACGTCCTCTACACCGACGTCTGGACCAGCATGGGGCAAGAAGAGGAAACGGCCGAGCGCCGCGCGCGCTTCGCCGAGTACCAGATCAACGACGCGGTCATGCGCCACGCCGCCAAGGATGCCCTGGTGATGCACTGCCTGCCGGCGCACCGGGGCGAGGAGATCACGGACGCGGTGATCGAGGGCCGCCAGTCGATCGTCTTCGACCAGGCGGAGAACCGCCTGCATCTGCAGAAGGCGCTGATGGCTTGGCT
>CAZWAX010000521.1:0-3847 GCA_964631985.1 uncultured Polyangiaceae bacterium
GTCAACTGCAACCTGCAGCGTCTGGATGGCCCCGTCCGCGGCAACGGCAAGATCATCCAGGAGCTCGAGGCCGCGTTCCGCGGCGCCGGCTGGAACGTCATCAAAGTGGTCTGGGGGAACGATTGGGACGAGCTCTTGGCGCGCGATCCGGACGGCCTCCTGGTGCAGCGCATGGGCGAGGTCGTCGACGGCGACTACCAGAAGTACACGGTCGAGTCGGGCGCCTACATCCGCCAGCACTTCTTCGGCACCGATCCCCGCCTCTTGGCGTTGGTGGAAAACTTGACCGACGCCAAGCTGAAGCGCCTGCGCCGGGGCGGGCACGATCCCGCCAAGGTCTACGCCGCCTACGCCGCGGCGGTCGCGCATCGCGGCGCGCCGACGGTGATCCTCGCCAAGACGATCAAGGGCTACGCGCTCGGCGCGACCGCCGAAGGCCGCAACATTTCGCACCAGGCGAAGAAGCTCACCGGCGCCGAGCTCCGCGATTTCCGCGACCGGCTCGGCATCCCGATCGCGGACGCCGACCTGGAATCGATGCCGTTCTACCGCCCGCCCGAGGGCAGCGAAGAGATCACCTACCTCCGGGAGCGTCGCGCCGTCCTCGGCGGCGCCGTGCCGCGGCGGACGGTCCGCTCGCAGCCGCTCGCGCCGATCCCGAGCGATCTCCTGGCGGAGTTCCGCACCGGGAACGGCGACCGCGAAGTGGCGACGACGCAGGTCCTGGTGAGCATGCTGCGCCGACTGATGAGCGACCGGCAGCTCGGCAAGCTGATCGTCCCGATCGTCCCCGACGAGGCCCGCACCTTCGGCATGGACTCGCTCTTCCGGAAGTTCGGCATCTACTCGCAGCAGGGCCAGCGCTACCAGCCCGTCGACTCCGACATCGTCGCCTACTACCGCGAGGCCGAGGACGGGCAGCTCCTCGAGGAAGGCATCACCGAGGCGGGGGCGATGGCGTCGTTCACCGCCGCCGGCACCGCCTACGCCGCCCACGGCGTGAACACGATCCCGTTCTTCTTTTTCTACTCGATGTTCGGCTTCCAGCGGATCGGGGATTCGATCTGGGCCCACGCCGACGCGCGCGGCAAGGGCTTCCTGGTCGGCTGCACCGCCGGACGCACCACGCTCGCCGGCGAGGGCCTGCAGCACCAGGACGGGCACAGTCACCTGCTCGCCAGCACGGTCCCGACCGTCCGCGCCTACGACCCCGCCTACGCCTACGAGCTCGCGGTCATCGTCGCCGACGGGATCCGCCGCATGTACGGCGCCCGCGAGCACGCGTTCTACTATTTGACCGCGATGAACGAGCCGTATCTGCAGCCGGCCATGCCGGCGGGCGCCGAGGTCGGCATCGTGAAGGGCCTCTACAAGGTGCGTCCCGCCCCCGACCCGACGGTCGGCCCGCGCCTCCATCTCTTCGGAAGCGGTGCCATCCTCCGCGAGGTGCTGCGGGCGCAGACGCTGCTCGCCGCCCAGGGCGTCGCCGCCGACGTCTGGAGCGTCACGAGCTACAGCGAGCTCCGCCGCGACGCGCTCTCGTGCGAACGCTGGAACCGCCTCCATCCCGGCGAGCCGCCGATCACGGCGTGGTTGACGCGCGCGCTCGCCGACGAGCCCTGGCCGATCGTCGCCGCGACCGACTATCTCAAGACCGTCGCCGACCAGATTACGCCCTTCGTCCCGGCCGGCCTTCGCGCCCTCGGCACCGACGGCTTCGGACGGAGCGAGACCCGGGAGGCGCTGCGGCGCTTCTTCGAGGTCGATGCCGAAAGCATCTGCGTGGCGGCCCTGGCCGAGCTGGTCCGCCGGGGCAGCCTCGAAGTCGCACAGGTACGGAACGCGATCACGGCGTTCGGCATCGCGACCGACGGCCCCGATCCGTCGACGCTTTGAGCGCGGTCGCCCAACAAACTCCATGCGATCTGTTTGGGCATTCGACCTAAACTGACGTCGAGCTCGTATAAGTCACTGAATCGTCATGGCCAGTATGTTTGCTTGACGCGTTGCGTCTGGCAATATGAGGCGGGGATAACATACTTGACACAGTGGCCTGATTCCAGGCACTTGTCTAGGTCATGTGGCCTAACCATCTGCCCGGCATGCTGCCGCGTCCCCCGCCAGGGGCGCGGCTCCACGAGCTGACCCGTGCGGGCGCTCGCCCGCCTTCGGCGGGCCCTAGGTGCGTTCGCGGCTTGGTCGCGCGGATGGTCACGCGCTAGGCTCGCCCTCGTGGAGCTGGAGATCACACAGCCGCGGAACGACTTCGACCACGAAGCCGCGATCTTGTGCGAGGCAATCCTCCAGCGGATCGCGAAAGAGGAAGCCGCGACGCCCCTGGCCGCGCCGGATGAAGAGGCTACGGACCTGATTCGGCGGGTCACGGAACTGATTCAGTTGGCTTCGCTGCTGACACGGTGGGATATGGCGATCGCCGCCTTTGGTGGCCCTGGGTCGAGCATGGCCTCTCGAAAGGCGACCGCTATCGCCTCGCGCGCCAATAAGTTGCGCGGTTTCGCTGCGGTGCGTGCCCGCATTGGCGACGATCAATCCGCGCTCCGGGTGCAGTGGGAGCGACGGCTCGCCGACGTGCTTGATCGATCGATTCAGCAAACAGAAGAAGTCGCCTGGTTGATCCGGGCCGCGACGTTCCGGCGCATCACGCGCGCTGAATGCGTCACCGAGTGCGTGCGCGTCATGCCGGCAGCCTTCAACGTTCCGGAAGAGACTCCACAATCCGTTATCGACTTCTGCTTGGAGCACGGTCTCACCGAAGAGCTTCTGTCGATGAGCAATCTCGTGAAGGAATCGTTCCCGGAGGCAACGCACCTGCGAACCGAAGTGATTGACGACCCGGAAGGTGAAGGGTCATGGGTCACGCTCGCGGTGCGTGTCCCGAAGGCGGGCGCCCACGAGAGCTACCGAGGCTTTGTGTCGAGGATGGTGGCAGAGATCCCGACTCCAGCACGGGGGTTCCTGCGTTTCCGGCCCGACTTGGCTGCGTGAATGCACCCGATCGAGATTCTTCAAGTCGCTCGGGGGCTCCTGGCGACCGAGCGCCCGGAATGCTCGCGCGTCTCGGTCGGAAGGTCGTACTACGCAGCGCACCTCTTCACGGTTCGCGTGCTTCACGAGCTGGGCTGGCACGTCCCGCACAAAGGATGGGGCCACAATCAGGCGTGGGGACTTCTAGGGATCTTCGGCACCAAGGAACTCACCGAAGCCGGCGAGCGACTCAAGAATCTCTACGAGTGGCGCCTCCTGGCGGACTATCGCCTCGACGATGAATGGCCGGAGTCGGCCGACAACGCGAAGTTGGCCTGCGACGACGCACTCGACGTCATCAACGCGGTGCACACGCTCAGCATCGAACCCTTGCGCGGCGCAGCAGTTGAAGCGCTGGCGGCGGTCGCGGCGACACGCCTATACTGCTTCATTCGTGGTCGTCAGTATCGCTGGGGCGACTGAAAACAGGAGACGACTGCATGGCAAAGAACGACCCCGAACCCTCCAGCCGTGATCGTTCACCCTGGGAGAAGTTTCAGGACCTTACGAAGAAGGTCATCGCGGTGCCGAAGAGCGAAGTGGACAAGCGCGAGGCAGAGTGGAAACAGGGACGCGCGGAGCGCACAAGGACACGAACGAAAGCGGGATAGCCGCCGACCCCTACGACTGCCGTCATCGCGCCGTGCAGTCCGCGAACCCCCCCAGTTCTCTGCCGGCTACCGGCAGGGCTAGACGTCCGCGAAATCTCACCCTGCCGGCTTAGCCGCGTACGTTCCGAATCTACCAGCCGCTAGCAGCCCGTTGAAGAAGACCGAATTTCTCGAAGCACGGACGCCGGCGT
>CAZWAX010000522.1:0-3844 GCA_964631985.1 uncultured Polyangiaceae bacterium
AGAGCACGACCTTGCCAAGGTCGGGGTCGAGGGTTCGAAGCCCTTCACCCGCTCTTCCGAGCGTCAGGCCCCGGCATGCTGTTGCCGGGGCCTTTTTTCATGGCGCCGTCCTCGCGATGTCGGGCGACGACACGATGAGCCCGGACGCCCCGCCAGCGCGGGCGCCACGCGTCGCGCTGATTCTGGCGGGCGGCGGGGCCCGCGGGGCCTACGAGGCAGGCGTTCTCGCGTTCCTGATCGAGGATCTGCCGAAGCGGCTCGGCTTCATGCCCTCCTTCGACATCGTGAGCGGCGCGTCGGTGGGGGCGATTCATGCGGCCTATTGGATGGCCACCCTGCAAGAGGAGGCCGCCACCCGCGTCGCTCGGCTCATCACCACGTGGGACTCGATGTCGCTCGAACGCGTCTATCGGCTGAGCTTCGGCGACTTGCTGCGGATCCCGACCCGTCTCCTCAGCTTCCCCTTCACCACCGGAGCCACGGGTGCGGCAGGTGGGCGCATTCCGAACCGACTCCCCGGCCTCCTCGACACGAGCGCGCTCGAGGAGATGGTGATGGAGCGCATTCCCTGGCGGCAACTGCGGAGGAACCTCCGGGCATCGCGCGGCGTGCTGTGCATCTCGTGCACGGAGATCGCGTCCGGTCGAGCCGTCGTCTTCGTCGACGGGGCGCGCGTGAGCCTGAAGCCGTGGGAGTACGACCCCTACGTCGTGGCGCGCTCCTCCCATATCGGCGTGTCGCACATCTTGGCATCGGCGGCGATCCCGCTCTTCTTTCCCGCGGTGCGGATCGGCCGGCATTTCTATTGCGACGGCGGCCTGCGACTCAATACGCCGTTGTCGCCGGCCCTGCGTCTCGGAGCGGATCGGTTGCTGCTGGTTGCGCTTCGGCACCCGCCCGACCCGGAAAGCGACGTCGCCATCCCGAGCCCACGCGAGACCTCCTACGGGAACCCGGCCTATCTCATCGGCAAGGTGCTGAACGCCATGATGCTCGACCACATCGACTACGACCTGCAACGCATGCGGCTCATGAACGGGCTGCTGCTCGGAGGCGAGGAAGCCTTCGGAGCCGAGTTTCTACCCAAGATCAACGAGATCATTCGCGCGAGCCGCGGCACCGACTATCGCGTCGTCCGCGACTGTGTGATCCGGCCTTCGGAGGATCTCGGGCGCATGGCGGGGCGTTGCTACGCCGAACGATCGCGGTCGTTGAGCCCGGCACGGTTGGTCGCCGATCTCGTGATGCGCTCCGCTGCGCACGGCGTGCCCGAAGGCGAGGCCGACCTGCTGTCGTACGTGCTGTTCGACGGCGCGTATACGCGGCAGCTCTTCGCGCTAGGACGTCGCGACGCCGCGGCGCAGGCCGACGAGATCGCCCACATCTTTTTGGCGTGATGTTCGAGCCCGGTTATCCGCGCTCGAGCTCGTCGACCATCGTCGCGATCGCGGTACATCCGCCGTCCCAGAACGCGGCGGACTCGAGGTCGAATCCGAGGCGCCCGGCGAGCGTCGCCGGGGAGGCGCTCCCGCCCGCGGCCAGCAACTCCAGATAGGCGGGAACGAACGCGGGGCCTTCCTGCTTGTATCGTTGGAAGAGGGCGAGCGTGAGCAGCTCCCCGAACGCGTACGAGTAGCAATAGAAGCGGCTGTGGATGAAGTGCGGAATGTAGCTCCACCCGCTCCGATAGATGGGGTCGACGTCGACGCTGTCGCCGAAGAGCGCCGTCTGCTCCTCCATCCAGAGTGCGCAGAGCTCGTCGTGGTCGAGGCGGTGGCTCTGGCGCGCGGCATGGGCCGCGATCTCGAATCGGGTCAGTGCGTGCTGGCGGAACACTGTGCCGTACATCTCGTCGAGCGTCTCGATCAGGAGACGACGGCGGGCGGCGGGATCGCTCGTCGCCGCGAGGAGATGGTCGGTGACCAGCATCTCGGCGAAGACGGAGGCGGTCTCGGCGAGCACGAGCGGTGGCTCGTAGTGCAACAGATGTTGGCGGCGGGCCAGCGAGTAGTGGACCGCATGTCCGAGCTCGTGCGCGAGGGTGGCGACGTCGCGTCCGGTCTCGGTGTACGTCGAGAGCACGTAGGGCGCGTGGGTCGGTCCGAGCGCGGCGCAGAACGCCCCCGAGCGCTTGCGGGGGCGGATCTCGGCGTCGACGTGGGCGTGGTCGAGGAGGTCGCGGGCAATGTCCGCGAGGCCGCCGTCGAAGCGGTCGAATGCTTCGAGTACGATCGCGCGGCCGCGGTCCCAGGGGATCGGCGCGCTCGCGCCATCGACCGGCGCATAGACGTCGGCGATGCCGAGGCGCTCGAGACCCAGCAGTCTGGCCTTCAGCTTTAGATACCGTCGGATCACCGGCCGATGGCGGTCGACGGCATCCATCATCGTTGCGACCACCTGGGGCGCGATCTCGTTGGCCAGATGGGTCGGGTGCGTGACGTCGCCGTGGTGGCGGATCTCGCAATCGATGCGATGGTCGAGCAAGAGGGCGTTCATGATCGCCGTGAGCGGCAGCCGGGCATCGGCGTAGGGTTCGAGCAGCGCGACCAGAGCCGCCTGACGATGCGCGTGGTCGGGATGGTGCAACCGGGCCAGCACCTCGCCTTCGGTGAGATCCTCGGGGCCGATCCGAAAGCGAAACGACCCGGAGAGCTCGTCGTAGAGCTGGACGAAGGCGGTCTTCCCGCCGAGGTCTTTCCGCGCCAGGACACGTTCCTCCGCCTCGCTGAGAACGTGCGGTCGAAAGCGGCGGAGCTGGCTCAGGTAGTGCGCGTACGGGGCGAGGGCGTCGTCGGCGACGAGCGTCCGGGCGCGGGCGTCGTCGAGCGCGAGGAGCTCCAGCTCGAAGAACACGAGCTCGGTGCGCAGCTCGGCCTGCGCCTCCGTGGTGCGCTGCTCGAGCCCGAGGGCGACGGGATCCTGCGTGTCCGAGGCCGTCAGCAGGGCGGCGTAGAAGCCCGGTCGCTGCGCGAGCACCTGCAGCTGCTCGTAGGCTTCGAGCGCGCGGCGCAGATCCGTGGCGGTGCAGCCGGCGATGCGACCACGCCAGGTGGCCACGAAGTCGGCGGCCGCCGTGCGAGCCGCCGCAAGATCGCGTTCGAGCGCCGGATCGTTCGGGCCTGCATAGAGGTCCGTCAGATCCCAGCGCACGCCCGTGGCGCTCTGACCGGAGGCGGGCGTCGCCGTCGGTTCCTGATGATGCGAGCGCATCGCTCAGCAGTAGCAGCCGACTGGCAATGCCGCGAGCGGTGTGGTTTGGTCCGCGCCCATGCGACTCGCCGACCGCGCGCCAAAAAAAACGGGGCGGAGGGCCCCCTTTTCCCTCCGCCCCACTCGCGCCCATTCCGGTGAAGGTCTGGTTGCGAGAGCTCGTGCGGCGATCTCGCCGCGTGCAGGAGACAGTAGAGCAGGGCTCGCGACGCGACAATTCCCGAGACAGGGGAGAGCGTTTGGAAAAAGGGGGGGGAACTCGTCCCCCGTGTGGGTGACGGCGGGAGTGATCGTTCTTGCATCCACCATCGGGGGGATGCTGGCGTTCGCGGGGCCGGCGCAGGCGGCCCGCGTATGTGAGCTACCCACCACGCTTTCTTTCGGAGTCGAGGAACGCCCACGGCTGGATACCGCGGGCGGTGGGTTGGTCGTGACGGGCTCTCCGGCTCCGCGCGCGGGCCTGAGGCTTGGTGACGTCATCCGGCAAGCGAACGGTCGTCGAACGGTCTCGTGTCGCGATCTCGAGACCAGCGCGGCGGAAGCGCTCGCGAAGGGACTCGTGCTGTTGATGGCAGCGGAACGCGACGGTCGCTTGATCGCCATCGCGATCGAGCCGTCCGGCGCCGCAGTGACG
>CAZWAX010000523.1:0-3838 GCA_964631985.1 uncultured Polyangiaceae bacterium
CCGGTGAGCCTCGACGTCGGCACCAACAATCAGGCGCTGCTCGATGACCCGCTCTACAACGGCTACCGGTTTCGGCGGCTGACGGGCGAGGCCTACTTCGAATTCGTCGAGAAGTTCGTGCAGGGCGTGCGCGACGTGTTCCCGCGCGCGATCATCCAGTGGGAGGATTTTGCGAAGACGCACTCCTTCCCGCTGCTCGAGCGCTACCGCAAGCGCGTCCCGAGCTTCAACGACGACATCCAGGGCACCGCGGCGGTGGTGCTGGGCGGCATCTTCGCGGCGCTGCGCATCACCGGGCAATCGATCCGCGCGCAACGGGTGCTCTTCATCGGCGCCGGCGGCGCGTGCATCGGCATCGCCCGGCTGACGAAAGCCGCGCTGCGCGCGGCAGGGGCCGGCGACGACGAGGTGCACCGCGCGATCGCCGCCTTCGATTCCCACGGGCTACTGCACGAAGGGCACGAGATCCCAGACGTCTACAAGCGCGAGTTCGCGTTGAGCAAGCGGAGCCTCGATCACTACGGCATCGATGCGAACGCGAGCCCCGTGGACGTGATCCGCGCCTTCCAACCGACGATCCTGGTGGGCGCGACCGCGCAGTCGGGCGCCTTCACGCGCGCGATGCTGGGAGAGATGGCGAAGCACGTCGCGCGCCCGGTGATCCTGCCGCTCTCGAATCCCACCTCGAAGTCGGAGTGCACGCCGAAGGAGGCCCTCGAATGGACGGACGGTCGCGCCATCGTGGCGACCGGGAGCCCGTTCGAGGACGTCGTCCGTGCAGACGAGCGGTACGTGATCGGCCAGAGCAACAACGTCTTCATCTTCCCCGGAGTCGGCCTCGGAGCGATCGTCTCCGAAGCCAGCGAGATCAGCGACGAGATGTTCGCGGTCGCTGCGCAGACGCTCGCGAGCTGCGTCGGGGAAGATCGCCTGGCGCTCGGCGCGATCTACCCGAGTCAGAACGATCTGCGCGAGGTCAGCTTCCGCATCGCGTGCGCCGTGGTGCGAACCGCCCGCGACGCGGGCCTGGGTCGAGCGATCCCCGACGCCGAGATCGAGGGCACCATCCGGCGCGCGGTCTGGTACCCGAGCTACATTCCAATCGTCGCGCGCCCGTAGCCGCGTCGCCATCTCTGCCGTCCGGCGTCACGGCGGCATGCCGCCGTGGCCGCGGTCTGCCGTGGATGAGGCAGCCACGGCGAGCTTCCTGCTGGCCAGTGCCGAGTGGACGCGTATCGGCAAGAGCCACGGTCGTACCCGTGGATCTCGGAGATTTCGATGGCGGTCCGCTCCGGAGCCTCTTCTGCCGCGCGGCGATGCTCCAACAACTCCTCTCGTGGATCCTCGACCAGAAGGCTGGCGCGATCGTCGACCTCGAAAAATATCAGCTCTTCTCCGTCCGCCATTGCACAATCCGCGGCTCGAGCATGGAGAGGAATGGAGCAACTGTCATGCCGATCCGGTTGCTTCGGGTAGCATCTCGAATTCACGCGTGAGCGTTCCCATGGTGCGGAACGTGAGCGAAACGGCTTGCCGAGAGTGGGAAGGGCGCTTGGCTGGAGCGCCGCGGCACGGACGACGTGTGGGCAGCAGTGGCCGATGCGCCGATTCCCATGATACGGCACGGCGCATGCCGTCGCCACGATTCGTCAGGCGAGCTCTTACTGGAAAAGCCCGAGATGGGCGCCCGCTGGGAGTCTTCTCACCCCAAGCTGGTTGGCGTTCGGCGGTGGATTTCCTCGCGGCTACAAGAACTACCTCTTGCCCTATCGGCCATCGCGGACGGGCATCGAGTTGCTCCAAGTGTACTATTCGACGCGCGACATTCCCGCGCTCTTGGCCGAGGAGGACGAGATTCCATGAGGCCGAAACGGCGCGCGTCTGGTGCCGGTAGTGGTGCCGGTTGAGCAGTGAAAAACGGTGAAGCACAGCCGACTGCATCGAAACCGATTTCGCAACAGCTGATGAGAAACTCTGCGATCACCCAGAAAGATCGAAGTCTGCGATACCGGTCCGAGGGCTCTTCGAATCTGTAGGTTGGGGGGTTCAATTCCCTCCGGGCGCACTGAGATTCTCCCGCCACTATTGCTCGTCACCAGCCTCTTCCCGAATCAGTGTCCCCAACGGCTGCCTGTGGGCCGTTGGAGTTTCTGCGTCAGTTGGCGGCAAGGGACGCTCCGGCTTGAAATACTAGTAGGGATCGTCGCCTCGATCGTGCCGTGGCTATGCTCTGCTGGAGCATAGGAGCCTCGTCAGCGGCCAGCGATGGATGGCATCACCCTGACGCGGGACCGAAAATGGGGTGACGCCTAGTCAGATGTTGACGATATTCGTCTAGCGGTAATAGTCTCACCCTATGGGTTCCCTGAACGTCAACATGCCTAACGATCTTCGTGAGTACGTGGACGAGCGGACGAAGAAGGGCGGTTTCGGCACTCCGACGGAGTACGTCCGTCACCTCATCCGAAAGGACAAGGAGGAGGCGGCTGAGCGCGAGCTCGAGCAGCTCGTTCTCGAAGGGATCAAGAGCGGTCGATCGCGGACGGATCTCAAGACGTTCCTGAAGCGCATGCACCGTCGGGTGGACGAGATCGAGTCTCAGAGACAAGCGAAGGGGAGGGGTGGAAAGACGGCTCGTACAAACTCGCGCCGCTGAGCGCGACGTTGCGGAACAGGTCGACTACATCGCGGCCGAGCGCCCCAGTGCTGCGCGGCGTTATCTCGTGGCCTACGGCGCGGCGTGTGAGCGCCTTCTCTCGATGCCGGAGCTCGGTGTCGCGCGTTCGTATCGCAACGGGTCCAACGCACATTGCACTTCAACGGGTGCGGACGTGTGGCCTCCCAGTCAGCGACGACTCGTCGTCGCCAGCGCGTAACTGGTGCTTCTCCCGCCTTTCGGATTGCGCACCAGGATGCCCTTCTCGACGAGGGGCTGGAGGTCGCGTAGCGCCGTATCCTGGGAGCATTGCGCGAGCTTCGCGTATTTCGACGTCGTCAGGTTGCCTTCGAAGCCGTCCAGCAACCGATTGAGGACGAGACGCTGGCGTTCGTTGAGCGGGACATCCTGGACACGCTCCCAGAAGGTCGCCTTGACGAGGACGGAGGCGAGCGTCGTTTGGGCGCCATCGATCGCCCGCCCCATGCACGCGAGGAACCATTCCATCCACGCGGTGATGTCGAGGGGGCCCTTCTGCGTCTGTTCGAGAACTTCGTAGTAGGCGTTCCGCTCGATCCGGATCTGCGTCGACATGCTGTAGAAGCGCTGCGGGCTGTTTTCTGAGCGCGCGAGCGCCATATCCGCGATCGCGCGCGCAAGGCGTCCGTTTCCGTCGTCGAAAGGATGGAGGGTCACGAACCAGAGGTGCGCGAGCGCGGCCTTGAGGACGGGGTCGATGTCGGAAGGGGCGTTGAACCAGTCCAGAAAGGCCTGCATCTCTTCGGCGAGGCGGCGCGCTTCGGGCGCCTGGAAGTGAACGCGTTCTTTGCCGATGGGCCCCGACACCACTTCCATCGGACCGGAATCGTCATTGCGCCAGGCCCCGACCGTGATCTTGCGCATGCCGCTTCGCCCCGTCGGGAACAGGGCGGCGTGCCACGAGAAGAGACGCTCGGAGGTCAGGGGCCCTGCGTAGTGGCGGGTCGCATCGAGCATCATCTCCACGATCCCCTCGACGTTCCGGTCCGCCGATTTGAGACCGCCGATGTCCATGCCGAGGCGGCGCGCGAGGGAGGACCGCACCTGTTCCTCGTCCAGCTTCTCGCCTTCGATCTCGCTGCTCTTGAGCACGTCGGCGGTGAGCGTTCGCAACACGGCGTCGGCTTTCAGCTGAAAGCCGAG
>CAZWAX010000524.1:0-3822 GCA_964631985.1 uncultured Polyangiaceae bacterium
CTACGCGGCCCTGCGCATGGTGCCCTTGAGCGCTTCGGAGTCGAGGATCTGCTGAGCCGGCGGAGCATTCTCCCACCCCACGACCACGACGCTGCTGCATTCTTTGGCGGACGAGCAAGGGCTGCTATAGGGCCGGGATGACCAAGACGACCGGCATCGTCCCGTTCTGGAAGAACTACGACCGCAAGACCGTCATACGGTTCGCGCAGCTCGCCGAGGATCTCGGGTACGACTCGATCTGGATTCCCGAGGCGTGGGCGTACGAGCAGTTCCAGCTGCTGACCGAGATCGCCCTCAACACCAAGCGGATCAAGCTCGCGACCGGCATCGCCAACGTGTTCAGCCGCTCGGCCGGCGTGCTCGCCATGAGCGCGGCGACGCTCGACGAGATCTCCGAAGGGCGCGTCATCCTCGGGCTCGGAACCAGCGGCAAGGTCGTGGTCGAGAACTTTCACGGCGTCCCGTACGAGAAGCCGCTCACGCGGCTGCGTGAGACCGTCGGGATCCTGCGGGCGCTGTGGCGCGGCGAGCGCCTCGCGCCGGAGATGAGCACGCTCTTCGACGCGCGCCATTTCAAGCTCGAGATGACGCCGTTCCGGCCCGACATACCGATCTACATCGCGTCGCTGCAGGAGAAGGCGGTGAAGGACGTCGGGCGCGTGGCCGACGGGTGGATTCCGACCTTCTGGCCGTACGAGCACTTCAAGGACGGGATCGCGTGGCTGCAGGAAGGCGCGCGGGCCGCCGGGCGCGGCGACGTACACGTGAACGTGGCGCCCTTCATGGCGGTGATCCCGTTCGACGACGTCGCCATGGCGCGCGGCCTCATCAAGCCGCTCGTCGCGTTCTACATCGGCGGCATGGGCGTCTATTACCACGCGCTCTTCTGCCGCTACGGCTTCCAGGAGAACGCCGATCTCGTGCGCGAGCTCTACAACAACGGCCAGCGCAAGGAGGCGTCGGCGGCGGTGAGCGACGCGCTCATCGATGCGATCGCGATCTGCGGTCCCGTCGACCACTGCAAGGAAAAGCTCGCCGAGTGGCGCGCGCACGGCGTCGACTCCGCCCTGCTCAACCTCCCCACCAACGTGCCGCCCGAGCTGACCGAGAACTTCCTGCAGCAGATGGCTCCCGGGCGCTGACGAGGGGGGACGATGACCACCTCGCCCCCGCCGGGGTTTCGTACCGCGCTCGTCACCGGTGCATCGAGCGGCATTGGACAGGCGCTCGCGGAGCGGCTGGCCGCCGACGGGACGCTCGTCGTCCTGGCGGCGCGTCGCGCGTCGCTCCTGCACGCCGTTGCCGAAAGCATCGAGGCCGACGGCGGGCACGCGCGGGTCGAGCCGATGGATGTCTCGGAAACCACGGCGACGGTCGCCCGCATCCGCGCGCTCGATGCCGAGCTCGGCGGCTTCGACCTCGTGATCGCGAACGCGGGCGTCGGCATGAAGCACAAGGGTCTCCCCAGCTACGCCTGGGAGGCGATGGCCGCCGCCTGCCACTTGAACTTCTGCGGCGCCGCCGCGACCCTGACGGCGGTCTTGCCCCAGATGGTCGAGCGCGGCAGAGGCCACGTCGTCGGCATCAGCTCGATCGCGAGCTTCACGCCGATTCCGGGCCGCGGCGGCTACTGCGCGCCGAAAGCCGGCTTGTCGATGCTGCTCGAGTGCTTGCGACTCGAGCTCGCCGGTACCGGCGTGCACGCGACGGCCGTCCATCCCGGCTTCGTGCGCACCGCCATGACGACCAAGAGCAAAGGCGCCTTGCCGTTCGTCATGGAGCCGGCCGCCGCCGCCGAGCGGATCGTGCAGGAGCTGCCGGGTGCTCCCGCGACGATCGACTTCCCGTGGCAGCTCGCGACCGCAGCGCGCCTCGGGGCCGCGTTGCCGCGTCTTCTGCGCGACCGCGTACTCGGCGCCGCCGCCGGCCGTCGGTAACAAAGGGGGATTCTCTCCCCCTTCTCCACGCGGCGAAGCCGCGCGGAGCCTCATCTCCCGGCTCGCTGCGCTCGGCCGCGCGCTCTGCGCGCGGAGGCCACGGCACCCGTCGGGTGCACGCTCTGCGCCACGGCAACCGTCGGCTCGCGGCGACGCTTTGCGGGCGGAGGGCTCGTTGGCAGCCGCGGGGGCGTCCCGCCGCTCCTGCTCGCGTGGCGTCCGGTCACTCGATTGCCACGGAGTCGTAGGGCTCCCGTAACACTCGGTGCCGTATGAGTCATCGCGAACAGAAAGAAGAGGAACGCGATGACATACCGTCGGGACGAAACGACGGACGCGGGGTCGCAGCCGCCACGCTTCATCACCACGCTCGCCGAGGACGCTGACACCGTCCGGGCGGCGCAGCGGCTGCGCTACCGGGTCTTCCACGCAGCAAACGCTTCGAGGGGGGTCGACCAAGACGCCTTCGATCCGCACTGCGAGCATCTGGTGGTTCGCGACACGCGCTCGGGCGACGTCGTCGGCACCTACCGGATCCTGACGGCGGAGCGCGCGCGGGACGCCGGAGGGTTCTACTCCGAGACCGAGTTCGATTGCTCTCGTCTACGCCGACTCGACGCGCGCCTGGTCGAGGTCGGCCGCGCTTGCGTCGACCCCGCGTATCGCCGTGGCAGTGTGATCACCTGCTTGTTGACCGGCCTCACGCGCTGGGTGGTCGCGCATCGTTACGACTACGTGATGGGATGCTCCAGCATCGACGTCGCGCCCGGGATGGCAGCGGCGGCGGCCCTTTGCCGGCGTCTGGTCGACGAGCACCTGGCGCCCGACGCGTGGCGGGTCGTGCCGCGGACGCCGTTTCGCCCCGCCGACCTGCCGGTTCCCGAGGCGGAGATGCCGCCGCTCATCAAGGCGTACCTCCGCTTCGGAGCGAGCGTCTGCGGCGAGCCGGCTTGGGACGAGGCGTTTCAGACCGCCGACGTGCTGATGCTCCTGCCGATGGCGGCGATGGATGCACGTTTCCGGGCCCGCCTGCTGCGTGGCGATGCCCACCCACGAAAAGGAAGGAGCCCACGATGGGCAGCATGAACGAGACCTCTTGGAAGACCCGAGCCGCACGCTTCGTGCGACTCGCCGTCGCGCTCGGCCGCACCTGGTGGCGAGCGCGCCGTCACGCCGGCGCGGTCGGCAGCCTCCGCTGGCGTCGCACGGTCGAGCAGAGCTCGGCCGGCATGCTCTCGGCGGTCGGCGTCGAAGTCCGGGTGCGCGGCGCCCGGCCGCTCGTCACGGGACCCGTGCTCCTGGTCGCGAACCACGTCTCGTGGATCGACGTCCAGGCGATCGGGACCGTCGCCGCGGCCCGCTTCGTCGCCAAGTCCGAGGTCCGGGCGTGGCCGATCGTGGGCGCGATGGCGGCGCGCCTCGGCACGGTGTTCCTCCGCCGCAACCATCGGCGCGACGCGATGCGCGTGAAGAACCTGCTCGCCAAGCTGCTCGTGACCGGCGAACGGATCGTCGTATTCCCGGAGGGCACGACGACCGACGGGCGCGGCGTCGGACCCTTCTACGCCGCCTTGCTCCAGGCCGCGATCGACGCGGCGATCCCGGTACAGCCGGTCGCGATCCGCCACGTCGAGGCCGACGGCACGCCGAGCGCGGCCGCGGCCTTCGTCGACGACCTGACGTTCATGACGTCGCTCGGCCGTGTCCTCACGCGTCCGCGGCTCGTGACCGAGCTCGTGTTCGGTCCCCCGATGTGGTCGGCCGACCAGACCCGGCGCGAGCTCGCGGCGCGATGCCGCGCTTTCATCGCTGCCGAGCTCGGGTGCGCCGATGCGGCGGCGATGCCTGCCGCACCCCCCGCGCTCCGCCGCGCGGCTTAGCCGCG
>CAZWAX010000525.1:0-3820 GCA_964631985.1 uncultured Polyangiaceae bacterium
CATTACCCGCAGGAATTCATGGCCGCGCTGCTGTCGCTCGAGATGGGCGACACCGACAGCACCTACAAGAACATCGCCGAGTGCCGCTCGCACGGCATCGCCATTTTGCCGCCCGACATCAACGAGAGCGGCGAGAAGTTCACCGTCATCGAGAAGGGCATCCGCTTCGGCCTCGGAGCCGTGAAGGGCGTCGGCTCGAAGGCGATCGAAATCATTCAGCGTGCCCGCGACGAGGGCGGCCCCTACAAGGACATCGCCGACTTCTGCAACCGCGTGCGCGGTCAGCAGATCAACCGTCGGACGCTCGAGTCGCTCATCAAGTGCGGCGCCTTCGACTCCCTCCATGCGTCGCGCGCGACGATGTTGTCGGAGGGCGAGCTCGGTGCCAGCTGCTATCTCGACCGCGTCATGCAGTGGTCCGCGACCGCCGCCGAGTCCGCCGGGCAGATCACGCTCTTCAAGCTCGAGGACGTGGCCCCACCCCGACCACCCGCCAACGTCCCGGAGTGGAGCGACAAGCAGCGTCTCACGGCCGAGAAAGAGACGGTCGGCTTCTACATTACGGGCCATCCGCTCGATAAGTTCGACAACGACCTCCGCCGCCTCGTGACGGCGGCGATCGCCGACCTCGGCGCCCGCCAAAGCTCCGAACAGGTGAAGGCCGGGGGCGTCGTCCACACGCTCAAGCTGAAGAACAACAAGAAGGGCGACCGTTACGCGACCTTCAACCTCGAGGACAAGAGCGGCACGATGGAAGTGATCGTCTGGCCCGAGGCCTACCGCAAGTACGAGGCCCGCATCGCCTCGGACGAGCCCATCTACGTGAGCGGCAAGCTCGAGGTCAGTGAGGATCGCTGCCAGATCATCGCCGACGAGGTCGGCGCCCTCGCCGACATGCGCTTCAAGAACGCGAAGGAGGTCTGCCTGGTCTTCCAGGAGGGCCTCACGGCCGAACGCGCCGAGGCGTTGTCGCGGGCGCTGCAGGCCCACCCCGGGACGCGCACCGTCACCCTGCAAGTGATGGACGACAGCATCGTCGCCAACGTGCGCCTGCCGCGTTTCAAGGTGTCGCCCAACGAGAAGCTCGCCGACGCGATCGAGCGCCTCGGCGCCCGCATCAACTACATCCAGTAGCCGCGGCCGGCGAGCGACGCATGGCGATCGACACGGTCTTTCTCGATGCGGGCGGCGTGCTCGTGTTCCCCAACTGGGCGCTGGTGGCGGAGGCGCTCGGCCGCCACGGCGTCGCGACGACGGGCGCGGCCCTGTCGGCCGTCGAGTGGCTCGCCAAGTACGAGGTCGACACCGGCGCCGCCGGCGAGCCCGATCTGGTGCGCGGGTGGCTCGTCTTCGGTCGTGTTTTCGCGCATGCCGGCGTCACGGACGCGGCCGCGATCGACGCCGCGATCGGCGACCTGCAGCGCTACCACGCCGAGCACAATCTCTGGGAGATCGTCCCGCCGACCGTCGTCCCGGCGCTGCAACGCCTCCGTGCGCGCGGCCGGAAGCTCGTCGTCGTCTCGAACGCCAACGGCCGCATGCGCGCCGCGCTCGAGCGGGTCGGCATCGCGCCGCACGTCGACCTCGTGATCGATTCGCACGAGGAGCGGGTCGAGAAGCCCGACCCGCGGATCTTCCAATACGCCCTCGAGCGCATCGGCAGCCGGCCCGAGACCACGGTGCACGTCGGCGACCTCTTTCACACCGACGTCGTCGGGTCCCGGAACGCCGGACTGCGCGCGATCCTGCTGGACATGGCCGACCTCTACGCCGGGCACGCGTGCGAGCGGGTCGGGTCGCTCGGCGCGCTCGCCGACCTGCTCGAGCGCGACGACGCCTGAGCAGGGTCCCCGGATCACGTTGCGCGAGGGGCTTAGGGTTTCGTGCCCGTGGGTCGTGTGTCAGGATGGCCGACGATGAAGGGCGGGGCACGGGACGTCGCACCACCGAGAGAACGCGCGGTCCTGGTCGGAATCGACACGGGAAACGCGCGACACGACGGGGCCTCCATCGGGGCCGAGGAATCGCTCCGCGAGCTCGAGCGTCTCGCCCGCACGGCCGGGGTGGAGCCGGTGGCGACCCTGCACCAGAACGTCCGCCAGGTCAGCCCTGCCACCTACATCGGGAAGGGCAAGGTGGAGGAGCTGCGGGAAACCACCAAGGCGCACGGAGCGACCGTCGTCCTGATCGACGAGAACCTGAGCCCAGGGCAGCAGCGCACGCTCACGGAGCGAGTCGAGGCGAAGGTGCTCGACCGGAGCCAACTGATCCTCGACATCTTCGCCGCCCGCGCCCGCAGCCTCGAAGGCAAGCTCCAGGTGGAGCTGGCGCAGCTCGAATACATGCTGCCGCGCCTGACCCGCGCCTGGACCCACTTGTCACGTCTCGGGGGCGGGGGCGTCGGCACCCGCGGCCCCGGTGAGACGCAGCTCGAGGTCGACCGCCGCCGCGTCCGCGAGAAGATCGTCCGCCTGAAACGCCGCATCACCGAGGTCGAGCGCACCCGCGAGCTGCACCGGAAGGAGCGCGCCGACGTGCCGTACGTCACGATCGCGCTCGTTGGCTACACCAACGCCGGGAAGTCGACCCTGATGAACGCGCTCACCGACGCCGGCGTGCTCGTCGAGGACAAGCTCTTCGCGACCCTCGACCCGACCGTGCGCCGTCTCGATCTCCCCGGCGGCGAGCGCGCGCTGCTGGTCGACACGGTCGGCTTCATCCATCGGCTGCCGCACCAGCTCGTCGAGGCGTTCAAGAGCACGCTCGAGGAGGTGCGCCGCGCCGACCTGTTGCTGCACGTCGTCGACGCCACCAACCCCGAGGCCGAGCAGCAGATCGGGATCGTCGAGCGCGTCCTCGACGAGATCGGCGCCGGCGCAACGCCGACCATGCTCGCCTGGAACAAGATCGACCGCTGTCAGGACGGGCCACCGCGGGACGTGGCGGCGCATCCTCAGATCGTCGAGGTCGTGTCGATCTCCGCCGCCACCGGGCAGGGACTCGGTGAGCTGCTGGCCACGATCGAGCGCTGGATCGACCGCGCGCGGGTGCAGATCGAGGTCACCATCCCGGCGGACCGGGGCGACCTGCTCGCCTGGGTGCACCGTTCGGCGAAGGTCCTGAGCGAGCGTTACGAGGACGGCACCGCGTGGGTGACGGCGCTCGCGACCCCCAAGCTCGCAGGGCAATTGCGGAAGCGACTCGAGGTGACGGCGTGCTCAACGTCCCCAACGTCCTGACCCTCGTCCGCATCCTCACCATCCCGGCCTTCCTGATCCTGTTGACCAGCGGGCGGCCCGGCATGGCGCTCGCGGTCTTCGTCGCGGGCGGCATCACCGACGCGCTCGACGGCGCGATCGCCCGCCTGACCGACACCAAGACCGAGCTCGGCGCGATCCTCGACCCGCTCGCCGACAAGCTCCTGCTGCTGAGCTCGTTCTGCGTCCTGGCGCTCATGGAGCTCGTGCCGAACTGGCTGACGGTGCTGGTGCTCTGCCGCGACGTCTTCCTGCTGGTCGGCTACTTCTTCCTCTTCGTCTTCACCGGCGAATGGATCGAGGTCCGGCCGAGCGTGATCGGGAAGATGACGACGTTCTTCCAGCTCGCCTCGGTGACCATCGTCCTCGTGAGCGTCTCGTGGGCGGACGCGATCCCCGCAGGCCTGCGGCTGAGCCTCTTCGTGGCGGCGGGGACGTTCACGGCCTTGTCCGGCCTGCAGTACATGGGCCGGGGACTGCGCTGGCTCAACGTCCGCGACACGTAGCAGGTCGCTGAAAAAGGGCCATCTGCGTCGTTGCTCCCTCCTTCGCTTGCCGTGCCC
>CAZWAX010000526.1:0-3808 GCA_964631985.1 uncultured Polyangiaceae bacterium
CCCCGGCCCCTCGTTCGCCATCTGCAGCATGCCGGGCTTGTCGTGCTTGGCGCCCCCCGCGAACTCGCCGGCGTACTGGTAGCCGGGACCGCCGGTGCCGGTTCCGAGCGGATCGCCGCCCTGGGCCATGAAGCCCGGGATCACGCGGTGGAAGGTCACGCCGTCGTAGAAACCGAGGTTGGTCAGGTAGATCGTGCTCGTGACGTGCATCGGGGCGGTGTCGGCCAGCAGCCGGACCTCGATCGGACCCTTGGTGGTGTCGAGGACCCAGAAATATTTCTTGCCCGCCGTGAAGCTCACCTGCGTCGGCTTCGGCAGGCGGGTCTTCCAGCCCGCGTTCGATTTGTCGATTTTCGCGTCGGCGATCTG
Organism: uncultured Polyangiaceae bacterium; assembly: GCA_964631985.1. Taxonomy (GTDB): domain Bacteria; phylum Desulfobacterota; class Binatia; order UTPRO1; family UTPRO1; genus UTPRO1. The sequence goes on from CAZWAX010000526.1 coordinate 370, forward strand.
TTTGTCGATGGCGACGATCGCCGGGTCGGTATTGGACATTTTCTTCTCCTCTGCGGCGTGGGCCGGGGCCGCGAACTGGATCGCAGACATCAGGGACATCACGACGAATGCGGCGGGAAAGGTGGGGTGCATGCGAAGCTCTCCTTGTCGAAGATCGGCTGATTCAGCGTCTCGATGGCGCTCTCCGCTATCAGGGAGCGACCCCGGATTCCATGCAGGCGGCTGCGATTTTCAAGGAGGAGCACCGCGATCTCCGCCCGAAGTGGCATCGTGTGTCGCGCGAGAGTAGGACGGTGCGCGAGGTGAGCCCATGATCGCGTCCGCCGGTATCCGAAGCTTTCTCCTCCCCGTCCTGCTCGCCGTCGCGGCGACCGCGATCGCACCCCGACCCGCGGCGGCCGACGTCGCGGGCCTGAACGGCCGCATCGTCTTCGTGTCGATTCCCGACCCGACCAACCCCGCAAACGACGACTACGAGATCTTCACCATGGAAGCGGATGGGAGCGATCTCGAGCAAATCACGTCGAACACGGCCGACGAGTACAGCCCGGTCTGGTCACCGGACGGCACGAAGATCGCGTTCTCCAGCAATCTGAGTGGCGACTACGAGATCCACGTGATGGACGCCGACGGCTCGAACCTCGAGAACCTCACGAAGACCCCGGGCATCGACGAGACGCCGACGTGGTCACCCGACGGCACCCGCATCGCATTCACGTCGGCTCGCGACGGCGGCGTTTTTGACCTGGCGATCTGGGTCATGAACGCGAACGGCACCGGCCAGACGAAGCTCACCACGCTCATCGGCGGCGAGATCTTTCCCGCCTGGTCTCCCGACGGAACCCGGATCGCCTTCGAGAAGCAGGGCACGGGCTTTCAGGTCTACGTCATGAACGCCGACGGTTCGAACCCGGTGAACCTTACGGCCGTGAACGGCAACAACAACGAGCGCGAGCCGCGCTGGTCGCCCGATGGCCAGCTGCTCGCGTTCTACCGCCAGGTCGGCTTCCAGAACGAGGTCTTCACGATGGCGCCCGACGGTGCGTCGCCGACGAACCTCACCAACGATCCGGGCAACGACTTCCAGCCGGTGTTCTCGCCCGACGGTACGAAGATCGCCTTCGCGAGCAGCCGCAATGGCGAGGACAACATCTGGGTCATGGACGCGAACGGGGCCAACCCGGTCAGGATCACGGACTCGTCCGGCGGCGCCGAGGTCCCCGACTGGCAGCCGCTGCCGTTCTTCGAGCCGCCGGTCACCGTCGACCGTCCGAAGAAGCTCGAGAACGACCTGATCGTCTTCTCGAGCAACCGCGGTGGTCCCGGCAACCCGGAAGGCGACGCCGAGATCTTCGTGATGACGGCGATCGGAACGAATGTGAGACAGCTGACGGCCAACAGCAGCCTCGCCGACCTGAGCCCGACCTGGTCGCCGTTCGGAAGGAAGATCGCGTTCTCGCGGCTCCCGCCGGGCGGCACGACCAATAGCGACATCTTCACGATGAACCCCGACGGCACGGGCCTGCGACGGCTCACGTCGTCGATCGAGCCGGACGGCGGGCCCGCCTATTCGCCGAACGCCCGACGCATCGCCTGGGTCCGTCGGATCATCACCGGCGGGGTGCTATCGGACACCGACATCCTGACGATGGACGTCGACGGCGCCAACAAGGTGAACCTCACGAACAGTTTCGAGGAAGAGGACAGTCCGACCTGGGGGGTCGACAGCCGGCGGATCGCCTTCGTTCGCTACGTCGGAGCGTGTTGCTTGAACCCCGAGATCTTCATCATGGACGCCGACGGCGCGAATCAGGTGAACATCACCAACACCTCGGAGGAAATCGACGAGATCGAGCCCGCGTGGTCTCCGAACGGCAAGAAGATCGCGTTCGCGCGTCGCGACAGCACGTCGTTCCCGTTCTACGAGATCTGGACGATCAACCCGGACGGCACGGGCCTGACCCGCATCACGAGCTCGTTCGGGTCTGGGGGGCGGGTCAACGCGTCGTTGCCCGCATGGGCGCCCGATAGTCGATGGCTCGTCTACGTCCGGTCAGTGACGCCACCCGACGGCCTGCAGTCGGAGATCGTCACCATCAAAGCGGACGGCTCGGCTCCGGCGACCCTCGGGAGCAGTCCGGCGGTCGACGACTCGCCGGATTGGGCGCTGAGGTAGGCGGAGGTTTGGACTACTCGCCGCCGCGAACCACGCGGGTCGCGGCGGTGGCACTCTTCGCGGTCACGTCGAGCGTGCCGTCGTCGAAGCCGATGACCCAGGCCTTCGCGACGTCGTTCAGATCGCTCGTGATCGCCCAGTAGTTGCCGAGGTGGGTCGGGCCGAAGACTGTGCCGATGCAGGTGCCGCCGTTGCCGCAGGCGAGGGGATTGAAATCGACGATCGTCTCGAGCTCGACGATGCTCGGGAGGCGCCAGTCCTGGTGGCCGCCGAGGCTTCCCGCGAATTGCTCGCCGTTGGCGCTGGTGCCGGTCGCGGCCGACACGGCCTCGCTCGCCGCCGTCGTCCAGGTCGCGGTCGCGTCGACGTTCGCGACGGTCTTCTGCTCCCACATGAGCAGCGTGTCGAGGTCGCTCACGGTGCCGTCGCTGTTGTCGACGAAGCGACAGGACGCGTTCTTCTTGGCCGCGCCGGCATCGGCCTTGTCGCGGGCCTTGGTGAAGGCGAGCTGGCACTTGGTCGCATCGGCGGGCTTGCCGAGCGCCTCCTTCGCCGCGACGCCCGCGAGACAATTGGCGCGCTTCCCCGCCGCCTTGATCTTCGCGGCGACGCATTTCTGGACGGGATCGGCGGCGGCATGGCCCGCGACCGGAGCCACGAGCAGGGCGAAGAGAGCGACGAACGACGCGAGGCGCATGGGCTCGTCGTAGCCGCGTCGATGGTGCGGCACAAGCGGCGGTTAGACCAGCACTACCAGCCTTTTCGCACGGACCGGGTCGGCGCGTGTCGTGGTAGCGAGGAAGCTCTCCATATGCTCGCGCACGACTTGGTGGAGCACGGTGCCAGTCGCGTTGCGCGGCGTGTACCCCAGGGATGCGACGGCCGTGCGGCCCTGAAGGCATGCGGCAGTTTCGCGAGCCACGAAACGACGGCATGCCAGCGGGCGGCAGGCTGGGCATCGCTGCGAGTAGAGGGTGGTCGGCCTCCACTCGCTACGCGCTCATGGACCGCGCCACTCGGCGAAATCGAGGCCGGCACGTCGCCATCGCGCGTGCCGGCCCCCGTCACGGAACTACTTCCCCTTCAGCGGAATCCGCATCCCGTAGAAGGAGCGGTACACGAACACCAGCGACAGCAGGAAGAACACGACCGCGAGCGTGGCGCTCATCCCGCGCGACATCGTGATCGCCAGCTCCACGGCCAAGAGCCCGAACAGCGTCGTGAACTTGATGACCGGGTTCATGGCCACCGAGGAGGTGTCCT
>CAZWAX010000527.1:0-3803 GCA_964631985.1 uncultured Polyangiaceae bacterium
CTACGCGACGCTTTTCCGTTCTGGGGTGGCGCAGGATGGGGGCGTCGACCAGGCCGGCGGTGCGATAGCTGGCGGCGTCGGCGACGTAGATGCGGACCGCCATGTCGGCGATCTTGCGCTGCACGGCGCCGAACTCGACGAGCGGGGTCTGGAACTGCTTGCGGTCGCTCGCGTACTTGACGGCGTACTCCATGCACTCGCGGGCGCCGCCGAGCGCCGCCGCGCCGAGCTTCAGGCGGCCGACGTTCAGGATGTTGAAGGCGATGCGGTGCCCGAGCCCGAGCTCGCCGAGCAGGTTGTCGGCGGGGACGACGACGTCGTCGAGGATCAGCTGGCAGGTCGACGAGCCCTTGATGCCGAGCTTGTGCTCCTCGGCGCCGGTCGAGACGCCGGGATACGCGCGCTCGACCAGGAAGGCGCTGAACTTCTCGCCGTCGACCTTGGCGAACACGGTGAAGAGGTCGGCGAAGCCGCCGTTGGTGATGAACTGCTTCACGCCGGTCAGTGCATAGTCGCCGTTCGCGAGGCGGGTCGCCTTGGTCTTGGCGCCGAGCGCGTCGCTGCCCGAGCCCGGTTCGGTGAGGGCGTACGCGGCGATGAGCTCGCCGGACATGAGCCGCGGCAGGTAGTGCTGCTTCTGCGCGGCGGTGCCGTAAAAGAGGAGAGGGAGCGTGCCGATGCCGGTGTGCGCGCCCCAAGCAACCGCGAACGACGCGAGCTTGAACGCGCGCTCGCCGATCAGCGTCGACGCCGCCTTGCTGACGCCGAGTCCGCCGTGACGGGCGGGGATGTCGAACATGAGGAGGCCGAGCTCACCTGCTTTTTCGAGGAGGCCGCGCATGACGCCGGGCTCCTGGGCCTCGATGGCGGTGACTTTCGGCAGCACCTCGCGGCGCACGAAGTCCTCGGCGACGGCGGCGATCTGGTAGTCGTCGGGACCGAGATCTTCATAGGTGAAGCAGTCCCGGACCGTGGTGCCGGTGAGGAAGGAGCCGCCGCGCGCAAGGGGTTCGCCGAAGGTCATGATGTGACGAAATCAGCAAGCGATGTGCCACGTCACACGGCGCGTCGTGAGTGCAAGTCATCGAACGCTCATCGGAAAGGCGACGAAGCTTCACCGTACCCGGTCGTGCGCCCCTGCAAGGACGCGAGGAGCCGAGCACGGCTGTCCGGTACCGGACGAGTCAGTCGTCGTCGATCGCGCGCTCGATCGGGCGGATCGCGACCACCTTGCCGCCGGCGGCCGCGACGACCTGTCGCGGGCTTTCGGCGGGCGCCTTGGTCGCCGCTGCTTCCGTCGCCGCGCGCGCCGCGTGCTGTTGCTCCATGCGCTTCCGCGCCGCCATTACGCGCTTCGCGTCGCGGTAGCCGGCGTCCATGAGGGCGCGGTTCTTCGACGGATACGCGTTGAAGACGTGGAGCGGACCGAAGCCGCTATATTGCTCGCCGGGCTCGATGACGGTCACCGGCACGTCGTGCAGGCGGCCGTTCTCCATGCGGGCGTAGAGGTAGCCCATGTTGCCGATCGTCCGCCACATGACGTCGGTGAAGCGCTGCACGAAGTCGAGCATGCCGCGGAAGCGGCCTTGGTACGGCAGCTGGCTCGCGATCGGCGCGAGCAGGTAGATCTCGGTGGCGCCGAGGCCGAGCGCGTGCTCGAGCGGGATGTTCCAGGCGAAGCCGCCGTCGACGAACCAGTCGTTCCGGAACTGCACGGGCGGAAAGAGGAACGGGATCGCGTAGCCGGCGCGCGACAGCGTGCGGAGGTCGCGCCAGCTCGAACAATCGCGCTTCGAGTACACCTCGCCGCGTCCGCGCGAGACGTTCAGCAGGACGAACTCGAGCTCGATGCGGCTCTCGAAGATCTTGGGGAAGTCGATGTGCTCTTCGATCGCGCCCGAGAGCCGGTCCATCGAGAAGAGCGAATGGCCGAAGATCAGGTTGTGCTTGAGACTGGGAGAGATGATGCGCGGGATCGAGTAGAACCCGTTCCACGCCTCTTCGAGCTGCGGCACGCCGCCCGAGACGTAGCAGCACGCGTTGATGACGCCGATCGAGCTGCCGACGATGGCGTCGGGCTTGATGCCCTGCTCCTCGAGGAGGCGCATCGCTCCCACGTGATGCGCGCCGAGCGCCGCCCCGCCACCCAGAATGAAGACCCGCTTCTGCTTCTTGGCCATGCCCCGCCCCCTACAAAAACCAATTCGTCCGGCGCCGCAGCCCTTCCTGGATCATGTCGTGGATGCGGCGCTTCACCTGCTCGACCTTCTTGCCGATCACCTCGTCCTCGTCGTTGGCATTGCCGCGGAACTCCATCGGCTGGCCGAAATAGAGGTGATAGCGGACCGGCAACGGGAACCAGTTGAGCAGGATGGGGAACGCCGGCATGCCGAGGAGATCGGCGAGCGGCTTGATGTTGCCGACCGAGATCGCCTGCTCCTCCGACCCGACGACCGCGACCGGCACGATCGGCGTGTTGGTCTCGAGCGCGAGCCGCATGAACCCGTAGCCGAACTCCTGCAGCTGATAGCGCTGCGCGAACGTCTTGTTCATGCCGCGGACGCCCTCGGGGAAGGCGATGACCGCCTCGCCGTGTTCGAGGATGTCGCGGGCGTTCTTGGGCGTGCCGACGACGCCGCCCACCCGCGCCATGAACACGTTGAAGAAGGGCAGCGTCGGCAGCCAGTACTCGCCCATGCCGCGGAGCGGCCGCGGCGGGTCGGCGTCGAGGACCGTCGCGATCGCGATCATGCCGGCGTCGATCGCGATCTGTCCCGCGTGGTTCGGGATGACCAGCATGCGGCCGGTCGGCAGGTGCGCGAGCCCCGTCGTCTGGACCCGGAAGTAGTAGCGATAGATGAGCGCGAACAGCAGGAGCGTGCGGCGCGCGACGTCGGGATTGAAGCCCCAGGGATCGTAGCCGTAGCTGTTGAGCTCGATCGGCGAGCGCCGGATGCGCTCGCGGAGCTCGTGGTTCAGATCGCGGATGAGGCTCGGGGCGAGGCTTTCGAGCACGCCGCCGACGAGATCCGAGAGCATGCCGAGCGACTCGGTGAGCGGCTCGGTCGGGTCGCGCGGCAGGTCGTCCGTCACCGGGGAGTCGGGGTCGTCGAGCAGGGTGTGTCCTCCCGGCTCATCATGCATGAGGATGCCGCCGGTGCCGACCACCCCTCGTGGCGGACGGCGCCGCCGTGACGGTCGAGGATTGCTCGGGGTGGTCTTGGAGGTACGGGCCACGTTCAGTGCCGGACGCTGCTGAAGATCTCTTCGAGAGTGAAGAGCGGTTGGAATTGCGTCGCCTCGCGGAAGCGGCGGCCGTCGATCGTGCAGGGATACTTCACGAAATCGAGCGCGCCCGGCGGGAGGTGGTAGAGGCCCAGGCGAAAGAGCCCGTCGATCGTGTTGCGGGCGATCGGCTCCGGCAGCGGGACGGCGGTGCCGCCGGTCTCACGGATCGCGACCTTCAAGGGTACGGCGCCCGGACCGGTCACGTTGAAGATGCCGCGGATGCCGGTCTCGAGCGTGCGTCCGATCGCCTCGGCGAGATCCTCCTCGTGGATGAACTGCACCATCGGGTTGAAGCCCATGATGGTGGGAACGTAGCGCAGCTTCAGGTAGCCGCCGATCGAGCTGTGCACGTAGTAGCCGAGCGTCGGCACCGGCCGCAGGATCGCGGTCGCGATCTCGGGGTACTTCCAGAGGAACGTGTTGCAGAGCGTGTCGACCTCGGCGAGGTCGCGGATGTCGGGATAGTGGCGGCTGACGTTCAGCGCCGTGTCCTCGTCCATGTAGTACGGGCTCTC
>CAZWAX010000528.1:0-3775 GCA_964631985.1 uncultured Polyangiaceae bacterium
CCGTGTAGCCGGCGAGTTGTGCCTGTTCGCGGTCGCTTGCCAGCACCCAGAGCGCCTCGAGCCCGAAGGCCGGCTCCTTGGTCGGGACGCCGCGGAAGCCCGGGTCGGCGCCGCCGGGATTGATGGCGAGATACTGCCCGATGCGGATCTCGGCGCGCTGGATCTCGACGCCTTTCAAAAGGATGGCGTACTCGCCCGGCTTGAGCTGGAGATTGTCGCGGATGTGTACGGGCGGAACCACGAAGCCCATTTCCTGCGCCAGCTGCCGGCGCAGCGTCTTGATGCGCTCGATCAGCTCGCCACGCTGACCCGCATCGACGAGCGGCACCAGCTCGTAGCCGACCTCGAGCTCGAGCAGATCGAGGGGCGCCGGCACGTCCGACTTCTCCTCCTTGGGCGCGTCGGCCCGCGCCTCGAGCGCCGCCTGCGCCAGCACCTGGGCTTTGTGCTCACGGCCCGCATACGACAGACCGCCAAGCGCGCCGGAAAGGGCCACGAACGGCAGGAACGGCAACCCGGGGAGCAGCGCCAACGAGCCCAGCACCACCGACACCATCGCGAGCACGCGCGGGTTCAGGAGCATCTGCGACGTCACCTCGCTGCCGAGATCGGTGCCCGAGGCGGCGCGGGTCACGACGATACCGGCCGCGGTCGAGATCAGGAGTGCCGGCAACTGCGACACCAGACCATCGCCGACGGCGAGGATGGTGTAGATCTCGGCGGCGCTCTGAATGCCGAGCCCGCCCTGCACCACGCCGATGAAGAGCCCGCCGACGATGTTGATGCCGGCGATCATGATACCGGCGACGGCGTCGCCGCGGACGAATTTGCTGGCGCCGTCCATCGCGCCGTAGAAATCCGCCTCTGCTTCGATTGATCTCCGCCGCTCGCGCGCCTCGCGCTCGGTGATGCCCCCAGAGTTGAGCTCGGCGTCGACTGCGAGCTGCTTGCCGGGCATGGCGTCCAAGGTGAAGCGGGCCGCCACTTCCGCGATGCGCCCGGCGCCCTTGGTGATGACCACGAAGTTGATGACGACCAGGATCAGAAAGATCACCACGCCGACGACGTAGCTGCCACCGACCACGAAGCTGCCGAACGCCTGGATGACGTGACCCGCCGCCGCCTGGCCTTCGTGCCCGTGCAGAAGGATGAGCCGCGTCGAGGCGACGTTCAGCGACAGCCGCAGCAGGGTCGTGACCAGGAGCACCGACGGAAAGGTCGAGAACTCGAGCGGCTTCAGCGTGTACATCGCGACCAGCAGGATGATCAGCGAGATGGCGATGTTGATGGTCAGCAGGAGGTCCAGCAGCATCGTCGGGAGCGGGATGATCATGACGATCACCACGACGACGAACGTGAGCGGGATCACGAGCTCGCCGCCGGCGAGCACGCGCCCCATCACCCCCTTGGCGGCCGGTTGTTGGGTGGCGGCCATTTATCGGTGCGCTCCGCGCGCCGTCTGTTGCGGGGCGCCGATCCCCACCCGCCGTTGCCGGAGTCCGTAGATGTACGCCAGGATCTCCGCGACCGCCCGGTACAGGGTGGCCGGGATCTCGCCGCCGACCGGCACGCTCTTGAAGATCGCCCGCGCGAGCGAGCGTCGCTCCATGATCGGCACCCCGTGCTGACGCGCGATGTCCTTGATCTTCTGCGCCATGCCCTCGGCGCCCTTGGCGACGACCTTCGGCGCGCCCATCTGGCCGGGCTCGTACTTCAGCGCCACCGCGAGGTGGATCGGGTTCGTGATGATGACGTCGGCCGTCGGGACGTCGGCGAGGCTCCGCGTCTTCACCAGCTCCTGGTAGGCGCGCTTCAGCCGTCCCTTGATCTTCGGATCGCCTTCCGCTTGCCGCGCCTCGTCCTTCACCTCGCTCTTGCTCATGCGGAGGCTCTGCTGGTGCTGGCGGCGCTGCCACGCGTAGTCGAACGCGGCGAGCACGACGAGGACGCCGGTCACCCAGCCGACCAGGCGCGCCACCTCGCGTCCCGTGATCGACATGAGCTCGCGCGGCGAGGCCCCGGAAAGCGCGATGATCGTGCCCTCGGCGGCACGGATCAGCTTCCACGACAGCCAGCCGATGAGCGCGATCTTGACGATCGCCTTGACGAGATCGAAAAGCCCCTTGGTCGAGAAGATGCGCTGAAACCCCGCCGCCGGCGACACCTTGCTGGCGTCGGGCAGCAGGCGCTTGCCGTAGAACCGCAGGCCGATCTGCGCCACCGTCGCGACGAACCCCGCGACGGCCGTCACCGAGAGGATCGGGATCATCACGTCGCCCATGTCGTGCAGCATCCCGCGGAGCACGTCGCCGAGCTGGGCCGGCGTCAGGTCCACCTTGCCGACCGCGAGGAGGCTCCGCCGCATCGACTCCCGGAGACTGCTCATGGCGGCGTCGCCGCTCCGCCAGGTCGCGAGCAACGCCGCGAGCAGCACCGTCGCCGCGGTGATCTCCGTCGACTGCGGGATGCGCCCGTCGGCGCGCGCCTCGTCGCGTCGTTTGGGTGTGGGTTCTTCTGTGCGACTCGCGGCGTCTTCGGCCATCGCTTACCCCAACGCCCGGACGACGTTCGCGAGCGAGGTCTGCACCTCGGCGAAGCTCGCCACCAGGAGCCGCACCGTGAACGGCTGCGATGCCCCGAGCACGAAGAGGCCCGCCGCGACGTTCAACGGGAAGCCGACGATGAACACGTTCAGCTGCGGGATCAGCTTCGCCAGGACGCCCATCGCCGCGTTCACCAGGAGGAGCAGCATCAGCACCGGCGCCGCGATCTTGAGCGCCACCACGAAGAGCCCGCCCGCGAGATCGAGCACGATGCCGAAGCCCGCGGCCGACGGCAGCCCGCCGCCGATCGGCAGCACGACGAAGCTGTCGGCCACCGCGCGGATCAGCATGTGGTGGCCGTCGATCGACAGGAAGATCAGGAGCGCGAGCAGATTCTGCCACTGCGCGAGCGAGGTGATGTGCTCTTGGGTCTGCGGGTCGATCAGGTTGGCGAGCCCGATGCCCATCTGGATGCCCGCGAGCTGCCCCGCCATCTGCACTGCGCCGAAGGTCAGCTGCGCGACGAGCCCGATCGTGAAGCCGATCATGGTCTCGAAGGCGAGCATCCCGAGCATCACCGCCATGCCCGCACCGGCGGCGAACGCCGGCGGCGTCGCCCCGACGAGCGGCAGCATCGCCAGAGTGATGAAGAAGATGCAGGCCACCCGCACCCGCACCGGGGCGGTGCGCGACGCGAAGATCGGCCCCATGATGAAGAGGCCGCCGACGCGCGCCAGGGCCAGCACCAGCACGATGACGCGATCCTGGTCGAACGAGAGGAGGTCGGAGACGACGGTCATCGCGTCCTCAGCGCACCATGCCGGGCACCGCCTCGAAGAGCGCGATGGTGTAGTTCAGGAACTTCTGCAGCATCCATGGTCCGAAGAGCACGAGCGCCAGGATCGTGGCGCCGATCTTCGGAATGAAGGTCAGCGTCATCTCGTGGATCTGGGTCAGCGCTTGGAAGACGGCGACGATGAGACCCGCCACGAGGCCGAACACCAGGACGGGCCCCGCCAGGATCAGGCACATCTCGAGCGCGTTCCGGCCGAGCTGCAGCACCGTCTCCTGGGTCACTGGAAGCTCCGCACGAGCGAGCTGATGAGCAAGTTCCAGCCGTCGACCAGCACGAAGATCATCAGCTTGAACGGCAGCGAGATCAGGACGGGCGGCAGCGTGATCATGCCCATCGAGGTGAGGATCGAGGCCACCACCATGTCGAGCACGAGGAA
>CAZWAX010000529.1:0-3758 GCA_964631985.1 uncultured Polyangiaceae bacterium
GTCGAGAACGCCGACCTCGTGCTGACGATGAGCGAGACCGACCGCGCCGTCCTCGACCACTACGTCGACACCCGCCACACCATCCCGATCCCGAACGGCGTCGACTGCCGCGCCTTCCCCTTCGCAAGCGACGGCCGCACGCCGGCGTCGATCCTGTTCGTCGGCTTCTTCCGCCACGAGCCGAACGTCGAAGCAGTCCGCTACTTCTGTCGCGAGGTACTGCCGCGGGTGCGCGCCCGCGTTCCCGCGGCGCACTTCCGGGTCGTCGGTGCCTACCCGCCGGACGTGATCCGCCGCCTCGCCGAGGATCCGGCGATCGAGGTGACCGGCCGCGTCGAGGACATCGCGCCGTACTATCGCGACAGCGCCGTATTCGTGGCGCCCGTGCTGCAAGGATCCGGCACGCGCCTGAAGATCCTGGAAGCGATGGCAAGCGGTTGTCCGGTCGTGTCGACGACGATCGGCGCCGAAGGCCTCGGCACGCGCTCGGGCGAGGAGCTCGTGCTCGCCGACAGCGCCGCCGCGATGGCCGACGCGATCGTGCGGCTGCTCGAGCACCCCGACGAGAGCGCGGCGCTCGCACGCCGGGCGCGCGCCCACGTCGAGGCCGGCTTCGATTGGGACATCGTCGCCGCCGACCTCGTGCGCGCCTACGAGACCGCGCTCGCGGCGTCGGCAAGCGCGGGAGCGGCGCCGGCGCCCGAGGCGTCATACTGATGGCCAACCCGCTCGCCCTGATCCGCGCGGTCGACTACGCGAACATCCGTCACGTCCTCGTGATGCAGACGGGCACGATCGAGGTCGCGCTCGGCGTCGCCGCGAAGCTCCGCGCCGAGTTTCCGGCGGCCCGGATCGACGGCGTCGTCCGCGACGACGACGCCGCGCAGGTCGGCCCCGGTGTGTTCGACCACCAGACCGCCGTACGCTGGGAAGACCGTCTGGGCATCCTGCGTTCGCTCCGGAGAGAGCGCTACGACGCCGTCGCGATCGTGCTGAGCAACGTCGGCAGCCGCGCCTTCCGCGTGCTGCCTTACATGCTCCGGACGCGCAACTTCCTGCTCTTCAACGAGCACCTCGACTACTTCCCGCTCAAGTGGTCGCGACTCCCGTCGCTCGCGCAGCACGTGAGCGGCCAGGCCAGCACCGGAGCGCTCGTGCGCTGGGGCCTCGAGCGCGTCGTCGTGACGCCGCTCGCGGCCGTGTTCCTGATGGTATCGACCGCCCGCATCCAGCTGCGGGCGGCGCTCAGGCGGCGCCGAGCCGGCTGAGCACCGGCAGCGACGGCGCGAAGAAGTGCGCGCCCGACACCGCCCGGCTGAACTCCGTCAACCGATCGGCGAGGCCGTCGCCGCTCGTCCCCATCATGCGGGCCAGCATCTGCTCCGGGATGTCGGGCGTCCGGCAGTAGGCGATGAAGAAGAGGCCGGCCTCGCTGGCGTTCCCGTACGGCAGCGACTGGCGCACGATCTTCAGCTCCTCGTCGTCGACCACGAGGTTGGAGCGCGCCGCGTGCGAGGTCGGCGGCTTCAGCTCGTCGGGCAGCTCTTCCGAGTCGGGCTTGCGGCGGCCGATCACGTCCTCCTGCTCGGCGACTGCGAGCCGGCTCCACTTCGCCAGGTCGTGCACCCAACGCTGGGTGAAGACGTAGCTGCCGCCCGCGAACGCCGGGTCGTCGTCGCCGACGAGCGCCCACGCGGCGCGCTCGTCGCCCGTGGGGTTCTCGGTGCCGTCGATGAAGCCCGTGAGATCGCGCGCGTCCTTGCGGCGGAAGGCCGCCACGTCTTCCACCACGTCGACGCGTTCCCCGAGCTTCGTCCGCGCCTCGAGCACGAGATCGAAGGTGAGATCGCGGAGCGACGAGGTCACGTGCAGCAGCACGTCGCCGCCCGTGCTCGGCGCGCGCCGACCGTTCGCTTCGAGCGCGCGAAAGGGCCGAAGACCGTGCGGCCGGCGTCCCGGCGAGAGCACGTCCCAGAGCTCCGGCCCGATGCCGATCGTCACTGCGAGCTTCGCCGGCCGCTCGTTCGGATCGAGCTCCGCGAGCCGTTCCGGCAGCGCCGCCAGGATCCGTCCCACCTCGCGCCCGGCGCGCGCGTGATCGCGAACGCGCAGTACGAGGAAGTGGGCGGCATGGGCGGGCTCGGGACAGACACCGATCTGCGGCTCTGGACGCGCGGCCATGGCGGTGGTTTCTATGCTCGGCCTCGCCATCCCGCAATTCGCACACGGAGGAACACCCCATGCCCACACGCTTCGATCTGACCGGCAAGACCATCGTCGTGACCGGCGGCAGCCGCGGGCTCGGTCTCGCCATGGCCCACGCCTTCGCCGAGCAGGGCGCCGACGTCATCGTCGCGAGCCGCAAGGGCGAGGCGTGCGAGCGCGTCGCCGCCGAGCTCCGCGAGCGGTGGGGCCGGCGCGCCGTCGGCGTCGCCTTCCACGCCGGCAACTGGGACGACTGCGGCCGCTTGCTCGAGCGCGCCTACGCCGAGCTCGGCCGCATCCACGTGCTCGTCAACAACGCCGGCGTGTCGCCGCTCTATCCGTCGCTGACGGGCCTCAGCGAAGAGCTCTGGGACAAGGTCCTCGCCGTCAACTTGAAGGGTCCGTTCCGCCTCGCCGCGCTCGCCGCCGAGCGCATGGCCCGGGACGGCGGCGGCAGCATCATCAACGTCAGCAGCGTCGGCGCCGTCCAGCCGACGGTCGGCGAGCTCCCGTACGCGATGGCGAAGGCGGCCCTGCACGCGATGACGGCCGGCATGTCGCACGCCTACGGCGGGCGGGTGCGGGTCAACGTGATCATGCCCGGCGCGTTCCTCACCGACATCAGCAAGGCCTGGCCGGCCGAGATGCGGAGCGAGATGGAGCGCCAGGTTCCGATGGGCCGCTGCGGCGAGCCCGAGGAGATCGTCGGCGCGGCGCTCTATCTGGCCTCGGACGCGTCGTCCTACACGAGCGGCGCCGTCATCAAGGTCGACGGCGGGTGGGCGTACCGCGCGGGGTGACGGCGATCGCGTCCATGATGTCGCCGTCCCCATAGTCGGCTTCCGGCCGAGCAATCCGCATCCCCTGTCTCAGTCTGGCGCAAGATTCTGCAGCGGCTGGGATCACCTGGGGCGCAGGCATGGCAGCGCCGCAGTACGATGCGCGCTTTCGTAGACGCTGCCAAAGAGCATCGCGCTCGAGGAAGGGAGAATTCCAATGGCAAAAAGTCGGAAACCGAAGGTCGTCAAGGCGGCCCCCGCAAAGGGGGTGACGCATCGGATTTGCAATGTCGTCCCCTCGAAAGGCACCGAGAAGGATTGGAGCTATCAGGACGCGGTCGCCAGCGGCACCCTGGGCGCCGTCGCCGCACCGCCGGCGGCGGTGGATCTGCGGGCGGCGTGGTGGGCCATCGACGACCAGGAAGACACAGGATCGTGCGTCGGCTGGGCGACGGCCGCGGGCGTCGTGCGCTATCACATGGTGAAGGCCGGCAAGCTCCCCAAGAACACGCTGTTGTCGCCACGCTTCGTCTGGATGGCCTCCAAGGAGACCGACGAGTTCACGACGCGCCCCGAGAGCTTCATCGAGGGAGCCGGCACCTCGCTGAAGGCGGCGATGGACATCGTCCGCAAATATGGCGCGGTCCCGATGAATCTGTTGCCGTTTCACATCACCACCAAGATGTACACCGGCGACGAGAACGCGTTCTACGCCGCCGCGGCGCAGCGCAAGATCGCCTCGTATTTCAACCTGCAACGCAATTTGAATCAGTG
>CAZWAX010000530.1:0-3746 GCA_964631985.1 uncultured Polyangiaceae bacterium
CCGGATCTCCTCGTCGCAATAGGGGCAGCGTCGCATCGATTCCATCGTGAGCATTCCCTCCTGTCGCGGTAATACGCGGCAGCAGGCAGAAAGGTTCACGGGGAATTTCACGCCGGTTGCCCGCCGGGGTCGTAGCGGGCAGGAAGCCACGACGCATGCGCGAGCCCGCCCCCTTCGACCGTCTGTTGCAGCGCCACCGAGGCGAGATCGCGGCCTATTGCCGACGCCTGATGGGGGACGCCGCCGACGCCGAGGACGTGGCGCAGGACACCTGGCTCCGGGCGCACCGTGCCTTCGCCCGATTGCCGCCCGGGGCCAACACGCGGGCCTGGCTCTACCGGATCGCGACCAATCGCGCCCGGACCGCGCTCACGCAGCGCAGCGGGGCGCGGCGCCGGGTGACCGCCGTCGAGCTCGATGCGCTGCCGGCGCGGCGCGCCGATCCGGACGACGGGCTCACCTTGCAAGCCGTCGGGCGGGCCGTCGCCCGTCTCCCGATGAAGCAGCGGGTCGCGCTGGTGGCCCGCCGCTTCCACGATCTCACGTACGAGGAGATCGGCGTGAGCCTCGGCTGCAGTCCCGAGTCGGCGCGCGCCAACGTCTATCAGGCCATCCGCAAACTCCGTGACTGGTTGGAGCGACCATGACCACAACGACAGCAACGAGAGAGCGAGCATTGATCGCCTACGTGCTGGGAGACGCCCCGGCGTCCCCGGCGCTCCGGCGCTGGTTGGCGACCGCCGACGGGAAGGAGGCGCTCGCCGGCCATCGCCGTGTCCTGCGCGGCCTCGACGCGTGGGGTGCGAGCCTCGCCGGCGACAGGGCACGGGTCGCGCGCGCCACGTCCGCCGCGAACGTCCTGTACTACGATCGGGTCGCGACCCCGCTCGGTCCGGTGTTGGCGGCGGTGAGCGATCGCGGGCTCGTTGGAGTATCGTTCGGACGGGCGGTGGACGCCTTCAGCGCGGCGCTCGGGCGTCGGCATCATGCCTCCGTCGTCCGCTCGGAGGGCCGACTCGCGCCGGTCCGACGACAGCTCAGCGACTATCTGACCGGCAAGCGGCGACGGTTCGCGTTGCCCGTCGATCTGCGCGGGGTTTCATCGTTCCAGCGCCGCGTGCTCGCGGCGGCGCGGCGCATTCCGTGCGGCCGCGTCGCCTCGTACGGCGAGATCGCGAAGCGGATCGGTCAACCCGGTGCGAGTCGTGCCGTCGGGCAAGCGCTCGGACGGAATCCGGTCCCGATCGTGATCCCGTGTCATCGCGTCGTCGCCGGTGGCGGCAAGCTCGGGGGCTACGTCGGGGGCGCGTCCCGCAAACGCTCGCTCCTCGCGCTCGAGGGCGGTGCGCGCCTGACGGGCACGTGATCATGACGCAGAGCGCCGCCCGTTTGCTCGTCAGTGCTCCATGTCTGAGCAGTGTCTTCGGACCACCATGGCCCGAAACTCCAAGGATCTCGGCCTGAAGAAACCCGCAGGCGCGTGGCATCACGCTTGCTCTATCGCCAACCGTGGCAAGTGACCTCCTTCGCCAATGCAGCAATCCTTCTCGGTTGGTTGGATGCAGTATCTCGGAATCCGCGGGGAAATTCCCGTGGGGGGGAGCCTCCTCGCGGTACGCTGCGTGGGGAGCCGGGTGGGGACCAAAGCGACGGCACCCCACCCGGCGGCAGCGTCTCTGAGATCACGCTGACGCGCTGACGCCCGCGACCTCGCGGCGCAGCAATCGGCGCTTCGCGAGAAAAAAGATCACCGGATACACCAGCAGCTCCATGGCGAAGCTCACGGAGATCCCCCCGATGAGCGGCGCCACCAGACGTCCGGTGACGTCGGCGCCCGTGCCGGTCGCCCAGAGGAGCGGCAGCAGACCCAGCATGTCGGTCGCAACCGTCATGGTCTTCGGCCGGATGCGCATCACCGCGCCCTCGTACACCGCGGCGAAGAGATCGGCCTCGGTCCGTAGCCGACCCTCGGCGCGAAAGCGGTCGAAGGCGTTGTCGAGGTAGAGCAGCATCACCTGGCCGGTTTCGGCGTCGACGCCGAGGAGCGCGATGATGCCGACCCACACCGCCAGGCTCAGGTTGTAGTCGAGCGCCCACAGGAACCACACCGCGCCGATCAGGCTGAAGGGGACGGCGAGCAGGATCACGCCGACGCGAAACCAGCTCTGAGTCGCGGCATAGAGGAGCAGGACGATCAGCGCGAACGTGATCGGGATCACGATCCGTAGGCGGCGGTTGGCCTGCTCGAGGTACTCGAACCGCCCCGACCATTCGATCGTGTAGCCGGCGGGGAGCGGCACCTCGGCCCGCACGGTGCGCTTGGCCTCCGCCACGTACCCGCCGAGATCGCGCGTGCCGTCGATGTCGACGAAGATCCAGGCCGTGCGCTGGCCGTTCTCGCTCCGGATCATCGGCGGGCCCGGTGTCACGCCGATCGTCGCGAGGGCGTCGAGCGGGATCTGCGCGCCGTCGGGGGCGGCGACCAGCACGCGGCGGAGCGCCGGGACGTCGTCGCGGAGCTCGCGGGCGTAGCGCACGTTCACGGGATAGCGCGCGAGGCCCTCGACGGTGGTCGTCACGTCGCGGCCGCCGATCGCCGTACGGATCACGTCCTGGACGTCGCCGGTCGTGAGGCCGTAGCGCGCGGCCGCCTCCCGATCGACGTCGATGTCGAGGTAGTAGCCGCCGAACGCGCGCTCCGGGTAGGCGCTCAGCGTGCCGTCGATCGTGGCGACGGCGGTCGCCGTGCGCGCGGCGATGGTCGCCAGCTCGTGCAGGTCGCTCCCCATGATCTTGATGCCGACGGGCGTCTTGATGCCGGTCGAGAGCATGTTCAGCCGGTTCTCGATCGGGTAGGGCCAGGCGTTGGCGACACCGGGGAACGACACCGCTTCGTTCAAGCCCTGGTGCCGCGTGCCGTCGGCATCGGTCCAGCCGTACTTGAGCTCGTCGGTCGTGATCGGCCGCGCCTCGGGCCAGAACGTGGCGGTGAAGGGTGCCTTCAGCCAGTCGGGCCAGCCGCTGAAGACGCGCGCGACGCCGCGGGACCGCCAGCGCGCGGGATCGGTGTGGAGCTGGACCACGGTCTCGATCATGGAGAGCGGTGCGGGGTCGGTCGCGCTGTCGGCGCGGCCGATCTTGCCGTGCACGCTCGCGACCTCCGGAAATGCCGCGATCAGCTTGTCGGTTTGCTGCAGCAGCTCCTTGCTCTTGCTGATCCCGATCGCGGGATCGGTCGTCGGCATGTACAGCAGGTCGCCTTCGTCGAGCGGCGGCATGAACTCCGAGCCGAGTCGGCTCCAGGGATAGAGGGTCGACGCGCCGAGGAGCAGCACCACCAGCAGCGTCAAGCGGGGACGGTGCATGACGAACCGGAAGAACGGGTCGTAGAGCCCGATCGAGGCGCGGTTGATGGGATTGCGGTCCCCGCCACGGATCCGGCCTGGGACCCATACACCCAGGACATCTACGCCTGGATGCTCCAGCGCTCGAAGCCGTAGCGCCTGCCGAGCGGTTATCGCTCGCGTCACCTCGCGGCGCCTTCAGGTCTATTCCTGGTATCCTCGGCGCCGAGGTGACGATGAATCTCCGCGGAAACCTTCTTGGAGCCCTGACGCTCGCGTCGCTCGTCGCGTTCGCCGCGCCGGCCTGCGACTCCGACGTCGAACATAGCAGCGCGAGCGCGAGCGGCGAAGCCGGGAGCGGCCCAACCGCCAGGCGCCCCAGCGGCACCGGCGGCGGGCGCC
>CAZWAX010000531.1:0-3731 GCA_964631985.1 uncultured Polyangiaceae bacterium
CCTTCTTCGGCGTCCGGGGGGTGGTCGACGGGTTGGGGGGGGCGGCGGCGGGGCTCGGTTCGGCGGGGGTCGGGGGTGGGGCGGAGGGGGTCGGGGGGCGGCTGGGGTCCGGTGGACGTGCCATGGGCACGATCGGTCGCTTCGGGTGCTTCTCCTTCTATCCCACCAAGAATCTCGGGGGGGCGGGGGACGGGGGGTGCGTGGTGACGGAGGGCGACGCCGACGCCGAGCGCGTGCGGTCGCTCGCGCGGCACGGCGCCGAGGGGGGACCGTATCGACACGTGGCGCTCGGGTTGGCCTCGCGGCTCGACGCCCTGCAGGCAGCCGTCCTCGGCGTGAAGCTCGGGCACATCGATGCGTGGAACGCCACGCGCCGCCACCACGCCGAGCGCTACGAGCACTTGCTCACCGCCGCGCTCGGCTCGGCGCGGGCGGTGGCGGCGCCGGAGGTCGTGCCCGGCCACGTGTTCCACCAGTACGTCGTCCGCGTCCCCGATCGTGACCGCGTGCGCGCGGCGCTCGCGGCCGCCGGCATCGAGACGCACGTGTACTACCCGATCCCGCTCCACCTGCAGCCGTGTTTCGCGGCGCTCGGTCATCGCGCCGGCGATCGTCCCGAAGCGGAGCGCGCCAGCCTCGAATCGCTGGCGCTGCCGATCTATCCCGAGCTCGGGGACGCGGCCGCGCGGAGCGTCGTCGAGGCGCTGGCGCGAGCGATCGGCGAGCCGCGCGGGTGAGCCGGCGCGCGCTCCGTCGGACGGTCCCGACGGCGCTCACGATCGCCGGCTCGGACAGCGGCGCGGGGGCGGGCATCCAGGCCGATCTCAAGACCTTCGCGGCGTACGGCGTCCACGGGACGAGCGCGCTCACGGCGGTCACCGCGCAGGACACCCGCACGGTGCTCGGAGTGAAGGTGCTGCCACCGGCCTTCGTGCGCGCGCAGATCGACGCCGTCCTCGACGACCTCGGGGCCGATGCCGTGAAGACCGGCATGCTCGGGAGCGCCGCGGTGGTGGCGGCGGTCGCCGACGCGCTCGCCGCGCATCGCGTACGGCGGCTCGTGGTCGATCCCGTGCTGCACGTGAGCGGGGGGCGGTCGCTCCTCGGACGCGGCGGTATCGCCGTGTTGGTGCGACGGTTGCTGCCGCTCGCCGAGATCGTCACCCCGAACCTCGCCGAAGCGTCCGTTCTGGTCGGGTTTCCGGTCCGCGATCTGGCGGCGATGGGGGCGGCGGCACGGGTGCTGGTCGCCGCCGGGGCGCGGGCCGCGGTCGTGACCGGGGGGCACCTGAGCGGCGATCCCGTCGACGTGGCCCTCGTCGACGGCGTGATCCATCGGTTGCGCGGGACGCGGGTGCCCGGCCCCCCGGCGCATGGGACCGGGTGCACCTTCGCGGCCGCGATCGCCGCCGCCCGTGCGCAGGACGTGCCGTTGATCGACGCGATCCGGGGCGCCAAACGCTACACTGCACGCTGCATCCGGCGTGCCCGGACGCTCGGTCAGGGTCGACCGATTTTGGGACATCTGGTCGTCCGCGAGTGACGGGGATGGACCGCCCCCGCCGCGCCGCGTCGGAGCGGACGCTGGGGCGCCGCGGACGCGCCATGTAGGCGCAACACTGCGCGTATTCCGCTTTCCGCGTTGTTCGTTGGAGTCGGTGTGGGCTATAGTCTCGGCCCGAGCAATCGGCCGTCGTTCCTTCCCGGACGCTCGGGGGCAGTTTCCGGTACGGTCTCCCTCCCCCGGGGTCTTCCCGAGCACGCAACACCGACGTCGAATCCTTAGATGGAGCGCATGAGCGAGCGAAAGATGGCGGCAGGAGAGACCACGTCCCGACGCGCCCGCACGCGCAAAGGGCAGGGCCTTTCCGTCCTCGAAGACATCGGGACCATCATCAGTCACTCGCAGACGTTGCAGGAGACCTTCGACAACCTCGTGCGCATCGTCGCCGAGCGCATGGGCACGGAGGTCTGCTCGCTCTACCTCTTCGACCCGAAGGACGAGGTGCTGACGCTGTGGGCGACGACCGGTCTCGAGCGCGCCGCCGTCGGCAAGGTGACGATGAAGGTGAGCGAAGGTCTCACCGGTCTCGTCATCGAGAAGGGCGAGCCGGTCATGGTCGTCGATGCGCTCGCACACACGCGGTACAAGTATTTTCCGGAGACCGGCGAGGAGCGCTATCACTCGTTTCTCGGCGTCCCGATCTCCGAGAAGCGCGCTGCGCTCGGCGTGCTCGTGGTGCAGACGCTGCGGCGCCGGCGCTTCACGCCGAACGAGCTCCGCCTGCTGCGCGCGATCGCCGCCCAGGCGGGTGGGATCATCGTCCAGGCCCGGCTCATGGAATCGCTCGAGAGTAAGGAAAAGGAGCGCCAGGAGTATCGGTCGCGGATGGTCGACGCGATCCGTCGGCTGCACGCCTACGAGACCGTCGAAGAACCGCCGGCGCGCGGGGCGAAGCGTCGTCCGGGGCAGCATCGGCTCACCGGCCTCGGTGCCTCCCCCGGCTTCGGGCGCGGGCACGCCCATCTCCTGCATCCCGAGGTCTCGCTCGACCACGTCGAAGAGCGGCACGTCGGTGATCCCGAGGGTGAGCGTGTTCGCCTCGCCCATGCCGTCGAGCGCTCGGTCGAGGAGATGGTGCGCCTCAAGGAAAAGATGCACACCGTGGCACCCGAGATCGACGGCGCCATCTTCGATGCCCAGCGCATGATGCTCGAGGACTCGACCTTCCTCGGCAAGATCACGGGCCGTCTCGAAGACGGCCTCGCCGCCGAGAGCGCGTTGAAGCAGGTGGTCGACGAGTACGTCGCGGCGTTCCTCGCGGTCACCGACGGCTATCTCCGCGAGCGCGCCGCCGACGTTCGCGACATCGGGCAGCGGTTGCTCCGCAATCTGCTCGGACACGAGGAGCGCGAGCGCGGCTTTGCCGACGACGTGGTTCTGGTCGCGCACGACCTCACGCTCACCGACCTCACGCTCATGGAGCGCGATCGCCTGAAGGGCATCGTGCTCGCCACGGGCGGTGTCACCTCGCACGCGTCGATTCTGGCCAAGTCGTTCGAGATCCCGACCGTCGTCGGCGTCGGCCACATCACCGACGTCCTCCACGAGGGCGACGAGATGATCGTCGACGGCAACTCGGGCGTGGTCTACGTGAACCCTGGCGTCGACGTCGGCCGCGAGTATCAGCGGCTCGCCAAGGAGTACCGCGCGTTCAACCTCCAGCTCGAGGCGATCCGCGACCTGCCCGCCGAGACCACCGACGGCCACCGTGTGCACCTCTACGCCAACATCGGGCTCATCGGCGACCTCAACTTCGCGCGCGATCACGGCGCCGAAGGCGTCGGGCTCTACCGCACCGAGGTGCCGTTCCTCTCGTACAAGGACTTCCCGGGCGAAGAAGAGCAGCTGGCGCTCTACCGCAAGGTCATCGATCGCATGCCGGGCCGGCCGATCACGATCCGCACGCTCGACCTCGGCGCCGACAAGTACGCGAGCTACCTGACCACCCAGCAGGAGGAGAACCCGTTCCTCGGGTGGCGCTCGATCCGCATCTCGCTCGAGATGCCGCTCATCTTCAAAGCCCAGCTCCGCGCCATCCTGCGCGCGGGTGCGAGCGGGCGCGTGCGGCTGCTCTTCCCGATGATCTCGAGCGTCGAGGAGATCCGGCGCGTGAAGGAGCTCCTCGAGGAGGCCCGGCGAGAGCTCGACGAGGCGGGGCTACCTTACG
>CAZWAX010000532.1:0-3724 GCA_964631985.1 uncultured Polyangiaceae bacterium
AGCTGGAAGGCGGGCGCCCTCGAGTGGCTGAACGCATCGGCCCGGCGGAAGCGGCCGACCGTCTCGCCCGGTGGCGCCGGGTTGCGGCGGCGGCGACCGAGGTGTGAGCGCGCGCCCCCGCCCGGCACAAAAGGCTCGCGACGACGAAACGCCGTGTGATACGCCGAAGGTCGCGTGATGATGGTGCCGGGCCGAAGGAGCCAGCCATGACCGTCGAGCGAAAGATCCTCATTGGCATTGCGGCCGTGATCGCCCTCACGATGCACGGTCCGACGGCGTACGCGGTGACGACCGTGGCCATGGACAAGTGTCTGGCGAGCCAGCTCAAGATCGTCGGCAAAGCGGCGGCGGCGACGACGGGATGCCGGGCGAAAGCGGCGTCGAAAGGCGTGCCCGTCGACGCCGCGTGTCTCGACAAGGCGTCGGCCAAGCTCGCGACGGCGCTCGCCAAGGTCGAGAACACGCGGGTCTGTCTGCTCGAGGGAACCAGCGCGACGCGTACGACCAACAACACGTCGTTCGGCACGCGCATCGGCGACACCGTCGGCGGCGCGGCGGGGAAGTGTGACGCCGCCAAGACCAAGCTCGCCGGCAAGCACGTGGCGGCGCTCGCGATCTGTTTCGCGAAAGCCGCGGGCAAGACGGGGATGGTCGACACCGAGTGCGTCGCGAAGGCGCTCGACAAGCTGACCGACGGTATCGCGAAGGCCGAGACCAAGGGCGATTGCTCGCATCTCGGCCAGACCGCGACGCTCGTGAACGCGGCGGGATCGTTCGCCGAGTTGGAGACCTGTGCGCTGCAGCCCGGCGCTCCAGGCTGCGATCCGTGCGGCAACGGATTCAGCGATGCGGGTGAGCCGTGCGACGCGTCGGTCGGCGCGGAGCTCTGGACCCAGTGCGGTCCGGATTTCACGTGCACGGGCTGCAACTGCGCCTGTCCGACGACGCTCGTGTTCGCACGCGACGCTGCGTCGCCGGACACCAGGCTCGACCTCGGCTGGACCGGTGTCGTGCACAATCAGCCGCTCGTCGGCAACGCCGAGGTCACGATGACGATCGCAAACTGCGCCGGCACGGTCCGCCCGTGCGGCACCTGTGAGGTCAGCGGTCCGATCGTGAATCCAGAGGCCGGCGCCGGCCAGCTCGATAGTCGGCGCTGCAGCACCGACACCTCGAAGCCCTGCGACTCCGATGCGGTGTGTGGCGCGCAGACGTGTCTCGGCGGGCCCAACGACGGGGCGCCGTGCAACGACGACAGCGCGTGCCCGGGAGGCCTCTGCCCGGCGGCGGGGTCTTGCGTCTTCTATCTCGGGTCGACGTTCCCGCTCTCGGCCGGCGGGGTGACGACCTGCAGCACGAACCACTTTGCCGGCCCGGTCGCGGGAACACTGAACGTCGAAAGCGGCGAGCTCGCGACGACCGCGATGCTCGCGATGCGCGTCCACGTGGGCGCGGGGGTGGTAGACCAGCCCTGTCCGCGCTGCAGCGACGCGGGCAGCATCAACGACGGCGTCGACGGTGGCACCTGCGACGGTGGGCCGCGGGTCGGGCTCGCGTGCGACGCCAACGGCGAGGTCCCGGGTCGACCCGATTACGGTCGCACCAGTCTCGATTGTCCGCCGAGTCCGGCCGGACTCATCGCGACGTTGGCGATCGACGCCACGAATGCGACGAGCCCGGTCGTGAAGACCCTGACGCCGAGCAGCCCGAGCTGCTCGGGTGCCCCCGGCAGCAAGTGCCTCTGCGACACGTGCAACAATGCGGCCGCCGAGCCGTGTGACGACCACGGTGATTGCCCCGACCCGACCGGGCCGATCGGTCCGATCTGCGGTGGGCGGCGCTGCCTCGGCGGGCCGAATACCGGCGGGGCGTGCAGCAGCAATACGGAATGTCCGGGTGTCACGGGAGCCTGTCTCCGGCCCGGTGTGCCGACCCAGCCGGCCGCCTGCTTCGACGACTCGACCTCACCCGGCTCGCCCTATTGCCTCGACGCAGACGGCGACGGCATCGGTGTCTGCGACCTCGGTCCGAACGATCCGCGCTGCACGGTCGCGTCCGGGCATGGGCAGCGCTTCTGCGCGACCCAGGACGATTGTGGGGGTGGCGCGGGGACCTGCGCCATCGCTCCACGGAGCTGTTTCCTGACGGGTGGCGGCAGCTTCCAACCGGCGCCGCAGCTGATCGGGACCGACACGCTCGTGGCCGTCGGCATGGAGGATGCGCCCGTCGGCGACGTCTCCCATCCGATCCTCGGTGGCGTCTTCTGTGTCGCTCCGAGCGGGCTGGCGGCGTTCAACGTCGTGACGGGGCTTCCCGGACCGGCGCGCTCCATCCTCCAAGGTCGGCTCGTCGTGCATCCGTAGCCGCCGCCCCGTCGCATTTTCGGAGCGACCGTGAGCATCCATTCCGGATGCCGATGAGCTCCAGCGCACGCTACGACGTCGCGGTGATCGGCGCCGGCGTGGTCGGCGCGGCGATCGCGCGCGCCCTCGCGCTCCATCGCCTCGACGTCGCGTTGCTCGAGGCCGGCGACGACGTCGGGGCCGGCACCAGCAAGGCCAATACCGCCATCCTGCATACCGGCTTCGACACCAAGCCCGGGACGCTCGAATCGCGCCTGGTGCGACGCGGGTATGCGTTGCTCGCGGCCCATGGGCCGACGGTGGGCATCCCGATCGAGCGCATCGGCGCCGTGCTGGTCGCCTGGGACGCCGAGCAGCTCGGCCGGCTGCCCGAGATCGCCGCCAACGCGCGCGCCGCGGGCTATGTGGCGGCGCGTCCGCTCGCACTCGACGAGCTCGCGCGTCTCGAGCCACATCTCGGGCCGGGCGCGACGGGGGCGCTCGCGATCCCCGACGAAGCCATCATCTGTCCCTTCACGACCCCGCTCGCGTTCGCGACCGAAGCAGTGCTGAACGGCACGACCCTCGCGCTCGACACCACGGTCGAGAGCCGGGAACCCGGTACCGCGACGACGCACGTCCTCGCGACCTCGCGGGGACCGGTCCACGCCGACTGGGTCGTGAACGCGGCCGGGCTCGCCAGCGACGCGATCGATCGACTGTTCGGGCACGCCGACTTCACGGTGACGCCCCGCCGCGGCGAGCTACTCGTGTACGACAAGCTGGCGCGCCCGCTCGTTCGCCACGTGCTCCTACCGGTGCCGACCGCGCGCACGAAGGGCGTGCTCGTGAGCCCGACCGTCTTCGGCAACGTGGTGCTCGGTCCGACGGCGGAGGATGTCGACGACAAGCACGCGACCGGATCGACGCCGGCGGGACTGGCGCATCTGGTCGCGCAGGGTCGGCGGCTCGTGCCGGCGCTGGTCGAGGAGGAGGTGACGGCGGTCTACGTCGGGCTGCGCGCCGCGACCGAGCACGGCGACTACCAGATCCGCGTGCACGGGGCCGAACGCTATGTCTGCGTCGGCGGCATTCGCTCGACCGGCCTCACCGCGTCGATGGCGATTGCCGAGTACGTCCTCGAGGGCTTACGGGATGCCGGCCTGAAGCTCGTGCCGCGCGCCGACCCGCGACCCGTCCGCATGCCGAACCTGGGCGAGCGGGGCGAGCGCCCGCACCAATCGGCGGCGATGATCGCGGGCGATCCCGCCTACGGGGCGATCGTCTGTCATTGCGAGCGTGTGACGCGCGGCGAGATCCGGGACGCGCTTGTCGCGCCCGTGCCGGCGACGACGCTCGCCGGGGTGCGGCGGCGGACGCGC
>CAZWAX010000533.1:0-3721 GCA_964631985.1 uncultured Polyangiaceae bacterium
CGAGAGCAGCGTCACGTCCGCGACCGGCGCCAATCGGCGCACGAGCGCCAGGATGCGCACGGCGCCGCCGTGCACGGGCGGGTAGGGACTGTAGGGGCTCACGATCAGCACGCGCGGCCGCTGGCCCGCGGGGCGCGGCGGACGGCGGCCGAAGATGCCGCGGTAGGCGTGGCGATGGCGCGAGGCGTGGAAGATCGTCGCGTCGTCGAGCACGCGCGGCGTCCGCGCCTCGGCGATGCGCGCCCGCGCGATCACCGGGATCTGCTTCCACATGCCCTTCCAGGTGTAGAAGGCGACGCGGCGATTCGCCTGGCGCCAGAGCCGCATGGGCAGGATCAGCAAGCCGACGAGATGGCGCGCGAGCATGCGCCAGTCGTTCACGTTCTTCCAGATCAGCGCCGCCAGGTTCTTCACGAAGAAGCTGTAGATCTGATCCTCGGTCCAGATGCGGCGGGTGGTGCCGCGATGCTTGTGGTGGACGCGGCTCCGCGGCGCGAAGAGCGAGGGCCAACCGCGCTTCCAGGCGCGATACCCGAGCTCGACGTCCTCGATGTAGACCGGCGAGAAGACCGCCTCGTCGAAGCCCTCGAGCGCCACGAACTTGTCGCGGTCGTACGCCGACGCGCCACCACCCGCGAAGAAGACCGGGTAGACGTTGGCGTCGTCCCAACGGTCGACGTGAAACAAATGTAAGGTGCCGTAGGTCCAGTCGCAGTGGACCTTGCCGGTTTCCCAGCGCGGCTTGTTCTTGTCGATGAAGTCGATCTGGCACGAGACCCCGAAGACGTTCGGCTCCGCGTCCATGGCTTCGAGGAGCGGCAGGATGAAGTCCGGCTCCACCACCATGTCGTTGTTCAGGAGGATGAGCGTCGGGTGCAGGCTGTCGCGGGCGCCGCGGTTGGTGGCGCCCGCAAACCCCTCGTTGGTCGGCAGGGGAATCACACGGACGGCGGGAAAGCGCGTGGCGCACCATGCACGGGTGTCGTCCTCGCTGCCGTTGTCGACGACGATGATCTCGCCGCCGGGCGCGTGGCGGGCGAGCGCCTCGGTGAGCGGCGGCAGGCTCATCTGCAGCAGCTCGCGGCCGTTCCAGGTGGGGATGACGATCGATACCGGCGCGTCGACGCGCCGCAGCCTGGGCCGCGCATCGGGCGTTGCGGGGAGCGGCGGTGATGGCAGCGCGCGTGAGCGCGTCCGGCGCGTCGCGAGGTCGGTCAGCGCGAACATCGCCCCGACGGCGAGCGCCAGCGGCACGCTCGCGAGCGTCAGCGCGAGCGCCACCCCGAGGCTTCCCGCGCGGCGCGCGAGCCGCTTGGTGGTGCGCCCGACGCGCGTGATGAGGCGGGCGATGCGACGCGCCTGGTAGGACGTCTCCGCCTCGCGGGCCTCGGCCGCGGCGAGCTGCGTCCCGAGCGCGGTGATCTCGTCGCGGGCGACGGCGAGCGCGGCCGCGGTGTGCGCGAGGTTGGCGTGGATCGTGTCGGCGCGGAAGGTGTCGAGCAGCGCGGTGGCGACGTCCTCGCGCGTCGCGAGCGCCGCCAACCCGGGCACCGCCGTGTCGCTGAGCGTCGTGTTGTGGAGGAACAGAAACGACTCCTCGGGGATCGGCAGCGCTTCGGCCACGCCGGGCACGAGGTAGTGCGCGATCAGCGCCGGCGTCGGCGCGTCGGCGCCCGGCAGCTTGCAGAGCCAGAGCGCGGTGCCCGACGCGATCGTTCCCGGCACCTCGACGGTCACGCGGAAGCGGCGGCCGCGCGCGTTGGCGATCGGGCGGAACTCGAAGCGCTGCCAGGCGTCGTGCGGCAGCGTGCGGAGCGGCGTGATCACGCGCGCCAGGCGGGTCGAGGTCGCGCCGTGCGAAACGGGCCCGTCGTCCCAAAGGCTGAAGATCACGTCGACCGCGGGGCGCTCGGCGATGATGCGCGGCAGCACGTCGACGCGGCAGAGGTGGTCGTAGGCGGCGACGAAGCGGTGCTCCGCCGCGTAGTAGCGGCCGAGCGCCGGCGAGAGCTCGCGCTCGCCCGAGAGGAACTCCTCGGCGATCAGTGCCGCTTCCTTGTGGGCGATGGCCTCGGGCGGGGCGTCCTCCGCGACCCACGCACCGCCGCTCGTCTTGTCGGCGGCGAGGTGCGGCGCCCGGCAGAACGCGCGGATCGGCTCGACGACCCGCGCCCACGCGAGCTCGTCGCGCAGTGCCGCGAAGCGCGCCGTCCGGATCGCCGTCGGCGGCGTGTCGACCAGCGTCGCGATCGCCGCCGCGACCGCGTCGACGTCGCCTTGCGGTACGGTGAGGCCGAGCCCCTCGCGCTCGATGCGGTCGGCGAGCTCGTCGCCGCGGCCGAGTACCATCGGCAGGCCGGCCCAGAGGTAGTCGAGCACGCGCGTGCGAAAGGCGAACTGCGCCTCGATGCCCGGTTGGTGCAGGCTCACCGCGACGTCGGCGTCGAGGAGATAGTTCTGGCGCTCGTCGTACGGCACCCAGTCGATGAAGAACGCGCCACGGTCGGTGAGGTCGAGCTCGCGGGCGCGGGCGAGCGTGCGCTCGGCCTGCGCCATCGTGCCGATGTCGGGATTGGGATGGCGGACGCCGAGGAAGAGGCCTTTGATCTCCGGCCGCGTCGCGCGCAGGCGATGCAGCGCCTCGACCAGGGTCAGCGGATCGAACCAGTTCCACAAGCCGCCCGCCCAGAGCACGACCTTGTCGTCGGGGCCGATGCCGGGCACGACGCCCTTCACGGCGGGCGCCGTGCGCACGGGGGGCCGGTTGGTGATGCCGAAGGGCACGACGGCGAGCAGCCGCTCGAGCGCGTGGTCGGCGGCGTAGTTGGCGTGGTTCACGCGTCCGGCGGACGCCAACATCCCGAGCCAGAAGCGTCGCTGCGCCTCGCTGGCGCAGACGAAGAAGTCGCCGTTCGCGAGATGGTGCTGCAGCCAGCGGAGCGCCAGCAGCGGCCGTCCCCCGGCCGTGCCGAACCCTTCGCCGTAGAACTCCAGGTCGGAGAGGATGAAAGGATCGTAGAGGTCGACGATCAACGGCTTCCGGATCGCCGTCATGAGCTCGGTGCGCCCGGCGATCATGACGCAGTCGGCGTCGGCGACGAGCGCCGGGATCGTCGCTTCGAGCGGCACCCGCACGAGCGTCGCGGCCGTCGCGATCGTCTCGCTCTCGTCCGGCACCGCGAGCGTGACGGCGAAGTCGCGCGCCAGCATGCTCGCGATCTCGACCGAGCGTATGGCCGAGCCCGCCATGAGCGGCCCCGTCTTGTCGGGGCAGATGACGAGAACCCGGGTCACGCGGCCGGGCCGTTCACGGGGGCGGTGCGACGGGCGGGCATGTACGAGGGGAGACGCCGCATCGGGCTGCTGTCTTACGCATGCAGGCGCCAATCATCAATCGCTCGGACCTACCCCCGCAGCACCCGCCCCGCGCTCGCCCCCGCGTCGTACCGTCCGTCCGCGATCACCGCTCGTCCGTTGATGAAGACGCGCTCGATGCCGAGTGGGAAGCGGGCCGGCTCCTCGAAGGTGGCGGTGTCCTGCAGGGTCGCGGTGTCGAGCACGACGAGATCCGCGGCGCAGCCCGGGCGCACCCAGCCGCGATCCTTCCACCCGAGCCGTTCGGCGGCGCCGCCGGTCATCTTGCGGACGGCCTCCTCCAGCGAGAAGAGCCCTTCCTTCACGTAGGTGCTGAGCGCGCGCGGGAAGGTGCCGTAGCTCGCGG
>CAZWAX010000534.1:0-3713 GCA_964631985.1 uncultured Polyangiaceae bacterium
AGCAAGATCTACGACGCCCTCCAACACCTCGAAGCCCAACGGAAAGCCATGGAAACCGGCGACGCGCCCGAGGTCGGGAGCAATCCGCTCGATTTGCAGGAGCGTCCCGCTCCCGCCCCGATCGCGCGTCCCGCGTCGGGGCACGGCTTGCTCGAGCAAGCGGCGGCGGTGACCCGCTTCGGTGCGGAGCTGCAGCGGCGCATGGGCGAGGTCGGACTGAACGGCGTCCAGGGCATTTTCGCCCTCGCCGACCAGCTCCAGCGGGCGCTCGCGACGGTGTCCCAGCCCGAGCTCGACGGTGCGGAGGCCGACCTGAATCGCGTCGAGGATCAGATCCGCGCGATGAAGGACAACCTCCGCCAGCTGAAGACCGTCAAGGTGGATCTCGAAGGCCTGACCGGCTTCGTCAAGCGCTGACGATTGTAGAAACATTGCGCTGAATCGGCGCAGTCCGTGATTCTCCCGTTGATCTGCATGTGTCGCTCGTGGTGGAGCTGAGTGCACCTAGCGCTCTTCGTTCGACGTCACAGATCTTGGAGGATCATCAATGCCGTACTCGACGCCCCGCATGGCGATCGTCGCCGTGCTGCTGTGCCTCGCCGTCACGTTCCCGACTCCGGTCGCCGCGCTCGGGAACCCCACCTTGCCGTCGAACCAGTGCCTCGCCGGCAAGATCAAATGCGTCACCAGGCACACGAGCTGCCTGCTCGGCTGTTACGCGAAAGCGGCGAAGGGGGGCCTTGCGCTCGACGTCGCGACCGATGCGTGCCTCGTGAAGTGCCGCGCGAAGTTCGACGGCGGCACGAAGGGACCGGCGGCGAGCTGCTTCGGCAAGCTCGAGGCGAAGGGCGGCTGCCTGCACGATCTCGACAGCGCGGCGCTCGGGGTGAAGACCGAAGGCTTCGTTTTGAACGCCGTCGCGAAGCTCGACGCGGCTCCGCTCGACGATCCGAGTACCTGTCGAAGCGGCAAGCTCAAGTGCGTGTCGAAATACGACAAGTGCGTGCAGGGCTTGTTTGCCAAGGCGGCGAAAGGCGGCGGGCAGATCGACCCGAGCAAGCTGTCCACCTGTCGCGCGATCGCCACCGGAGGGACCAAGGGTCTCGCCGGAAGCTGCTTCGGCAAGCTCGAGGCCAAGGGCAATTGCGAGACCGACGACGACAGCGCCGTGCTGGCGGCGCAAGACGACGCCTTCATCGACGACGCCATTGCTACGCTCATGCTCGGAGCGAAGGACGTCCACAACGAGCGCTGTACCGGCGACACCTCGGTGAAGTGCACGAGCGCACCCGGCGGCCTCGCCGGGTGCGGCGGGCCGCTCGGCACCTGCGAGTTCTGGTTCGGTGGCCCGCAGCCGATCTCGGTCGGAGGCGTCAGCGTATGCGCGGTCAATCGCTGGGTCGGCGCGGTGGCGGGAACCCTCAACCAGCAAAGCGGCGCCAGCGCGTGGGACGGCACGTTACTGACGGCGCTCCATGTCGGTGTGACGTTGAGCTCTCCCTGCCCAAAGTGCAGCGGAGACACCGCGCTGAACGACGGCCTCGCCCAGGGAACGTGCAGCACGGGCCTGCACGGTGGATCGGCGTGTGACGCCAACGGCACGACGTCGGTGGAGGCCTTCGGTGCGACGAGCCTCGACTGTCCACCGGTGACTGCGTCCCTGATTTCGTTCCACCGGCTCGACCTGTCGAGCAACAACACCGGGGCGAGCCTCACCTTGTCCGCCGCCAGCCCCGACTGCAACGGCGCACCTGGGAAGAAGTGCGCCTGCGGATCGTGCTCGGGGGACAGCATGACGCCGTGCACGAGCGATGGCGATTGTCTGCTCCTGGGGGTCGGGACCTGTACCAACGCCGCCGGCGCGCCGCGGCGACCGAGCGCGTGCATCGACTCCACCGTCATTCCGGGGCCGGGTGGGTGCGTCGACATGGCGCCCGTGGGGGACGGTGCAGGCCGATGCTCGGAGAGCCCGATCGATCAACATTGCGCCATCGAAAGCTTTCGGGGGTGTCTCGATGACCTCGACTGTCCGCTGTCCGGCGACTTCTGCACGAGCAGCTTCCGCCGGTGTTACCTCGACAACGGCGTGATCGGGGGAACGATCGTCGCCGCGGGCGCGCATTCGACGCCCGTCGATCACGCGTCGTACGGGACCTTTGCGTCGGTGCACTGTGTTGCGCCCGCCGCCAGTGCGGCGGTGAATTTCGTGTTCGGCTTGCCCGGGGCTGGTCGCTTGCGGATCGGCGGTCTGTTGACCGAGAACGGCACGAGCGGAGCCTGCCCGAGCCGCGCCTCTTTCGTCGTCACGAACGCCGACGGGGTGCAGGATCTCGGCTGGAGCGGCTTCGGTCACGACCTGCGATGGGTCACGCAATCCAAGCTCGCGATGGACGTCACCGGGTGCACCGGCCCCGCGCCGAGCTGCGGCGAGTGCACGTTGAGCGGCCCGATTCTCAATCCGGACGCCGTGCCTTGACGCATGCGGGCGAGGACGGTTCCGGGCCGTCCTCGCCTGCGCGTCAGGCCGCCGTCTTCGTCCGGGCCGCGGCCGCGATCTCCCCGAGCAGCGTCGCGGTGTCCTCCCAGCCGATACACGCGTCGGTGATCGAGACGCCGTAGCGGAGCGTCGTCCCGGCTTCCCAGTCCTGGCGGCCCGGGTTGATGTTGCTCTCGACCAGGAGCCCCATGATCGCCCCGTTGCTGGCGTGCAGATGCGACAGCACCTCGCGGCAGACGATCGGCTGGCGGGTGTAGTCCTTGCTCGAGTTGCCGTGCGAGCAGTCGATCATCACCGGGCGGGCGAGGTCCTCGCCGGCGACCATCTCGGTGGCGCGTGCGACGTCGGCCGGGCTGTAGTTCGGGCCGCTGCCACCGCCGCGCAGCACGACATGGCGATCCGGGTTGCCGGCAGTCTTGATCATGGCGGTCGCGCCGTCGGCGCTGATCCCGAGGAAGGTGTGCGGGTGGCGGGCCGAGATCATCGCGTGCAGGGCTACCTGCAGCCCGCCGTCGGTCGAGTTCTTGAAGCCGATCGGCATGGAGAGCCCGCTCGCCATCTCGCGGTGGGTCTGACTCTCGATCGTGCGGGCACCGATCGAGGCCCAGCTCAGGAGATCGGAGATGTATTGCGGCGTGATCGGGTCGAGCACCTCGCCGCCGCACGGTAGGCCGAGCTCGTTGATGTCGAGGAGTAGGCGGCGCGCGGTCTGGGGGCCGGTCGCAATGTCGCATGAGCCGTCGAGGTGGGGGTCGTTGATGAGCCCCTTCCAGCCGACCGTGGTGCGCGGCTTCTCGAAATAGGTCCGCATGACGACGATCAGGCGGTCGCGGTGCGCGTCGGCGATCCGCACCAGCCGTCGCGCGTACTCCATCGCGGCCTCGGGATCGTGGATCGAGCACGGCCCGACCACCACCAGGAGCCGCTCGCGATCGCGTCCGTGCAGGACGTCGCGGATCGCGCGGCGGGTCTCGACCACGAGCTCGGCGGCCCGCGCGGTGAGCGGCTGCGCCGCCTTCACGGCGCGCGGCGAGATCAACGGCATGATGCCCTCCACGTTCCGGTCTTCGATTTTCTCCATCGCTGGCTCCTCAAATGACGAAGGCCCCGAGATTGCTCCCGGGGCCTTCGGATGCTGCGGAATGGTTTTGGTCTATCCGTTCACGCAGCCGCCTGCCCCGAGGTGGGCCAAGTAAAGTACGCAAAATAGGCGGCG
>CAZWAX010000535.1:0-3709 GCA_964631985.1 uncultured Polyangiaceae bacterium
AAGGCGCCGCCAACATCCACATCGGCATCGACTGGCTGCAGTCGATCGCGTTCGGTCACGTCACGGCGATCGGCAAGCGCGTGCTGATCATCGGCGTCGGCAACACGGCGATGGATTGCTGCCGGAGCTCGGCGCGCCTCGGCGGCACGTCGATCAAGGTGATGGCGCGGAAGCCGCGACGCTACTTCAAGGCGTCGCCCTGGGAGCTCGAGGACGCCGAAGAGGAACGGATCGAGATCCTCGTCGATCACGAGCCGACGGCGTTCGTCGTCGAGAACGGCCGCCTCCTCGGCATGGAGTTCCAGCGCTACCAGTCGTCGGAGGGCACGAACGGCCAGCTCGTACAGAAGCCGCTCGACGTCGTGTTCATCCCCGCCGACGACGTGATCCTGGCGCTCGGACAGGAGAACGCCTTTCCGTGGATCGAGCGCGACCTCGGCATCGACTTCGACAAGGGGGGCGCCCCGGTCGTCGACGGGCTGACGTTCCAGGCCAAGCGCGCCGGTGTCTTCTTCGGCGGCGACGCGGCCTTCGGGCCGAAGAACATCATCTGGGCCGCCGAGCACGGCCACCAGGCGGCGATCTCGATCCACAACCATTGCCAGGGTGTCGCGGTCGGCGAGCGCCTGCCGTGGGGCATGAACCTCGTGAGCACCAAGATGGGGCTCCACGAGTGGAGCTACAAGAACGACTACAACCCCGGGAAGCGCGAGAAGATGTCGCACGTCGATCTGGTGCGGCGCTTCGAGAAGCTCGACGTCGAGGTCGAGCTCGGCTTCAGCGCCGAGCAGACCGCCCGCGAGGTCGAGCGCTGCCTGAACTGCGACGTCCAGACCGTCTTCGCCGACACGCTCTGCATCGAGTGCGACGCCTGCATCGACGTCTGCCCGGTGCTGTGTCTCACGATCGCACCCGACGGCTCGGAGGAGGATTTGCGCACCCGCCTCAGCGCGCCGGCGCCGAACGTCACCCAGGACCTCTACGTCTCGGGACCGCTGCCGCAGACCGGCCGTGTGATGGTGAAGGACGAGGATCTCTGCGTCCACTGCGGCCTCTGCGCCGAGCGCTGCCCGACGGCCGCGTGGGACATGCAGAAGTTCGACCTCCTGGTGCCGTACGCAGGGAAAAAAGCGTGCAGCCAAAGCGCCTAGACCCCGACGACCCGCTGGGCCCGGAACAGGCCGTCGATCTCGTCAACACGTTCGCCTTCAAGCTCGCGAACGTGAACGGCACCGGCTCCGCCAGCGCCAACAGCCTTCTCATGCAGGCGATCTTTCGCATGGGCATCCCGGTCTCGGGGAAGAATCTCTTCCCCTCGAACATCCAGGGCCTGCCGACCTGGTACGAGATCCGCGTCGACAAGGACGGGCACACCGCGCGGACGGCGCGCTTCGACTTGATGGTCGCGA
The DNA here is from genome assembly GCA_964631985.1 of uncultured Polyangiaceae bacterium. Classification (GTDB taxonomy): domain Bacteria; phylum Desulfobacterota; class Binatia; order UTPRO1; family UTPRO1; genus UTPRO1. The sequence continues at coordinate 1,410 of CAZWAX010000535.1, forward strand.
TGAACGCCGAGACCTATGCTCAGGACATCGACGAGGTCCGCCCCGGCGGCTGGGTGCTCTACGACTCGTCGTGGCCGCTCGCGTCGTCGCTGCTGCGGACCGACGTGACCTTCCTCGGCGTGCCCTACGCCAAGCTCTGCATCGAGCACTTCAGCGCGGCGCGCGAGCGCACGCTCATGAAGAACATCGTCTACGTCGGCACGCTCGCCGCCCTTCTCGACATCGACATGGAGGTCGTCCAGGGCATGCTGACGGAGAAGTTCGCGGCGAAGCCGAAGCTCATGACGTCGAACGCGAAGGCGATCCGGCTCGGCTACGACTACGCCAAGACGCACTTCGACTGTCCCTTGCCGATCCGCCTGGAAACCATGGACGCGACGGCCGACAAGGTGCTGCTGACGGGCAATACGGCGATCGCGCTCGGCGCGCTCTACGCCGGCGCCACCGTCGCCGCCTGGTACCCGATCACGCCGTCGACGAGCGTGCTGGATGCGTTCACCGAGCTCTGCGAGGAGTACCGCGTCGATCCCGAGACCAAGGAACGGCGCTACTGCATCCTCCAGGCCGAGGACGAGCTCGCGGCGATCGGCATGGTGATCGGCGCCGGCTGGAACGGCGCGCGGGCCTTCACGGCGACCTCGGGTCCCGGCATCTCGCTCATGACCGAGCTGGTCGGGCTCGCATACTACGCCGAGATCCCCGCGGTGATCGTCGACGTGCAGCGCGTCGGGCCGTCGACCGGCATGCCGCCTCGCACGCAGCAGGGCGACATCCTGCTCTGCGCGTACGCGTCGCACGGCGACACCAAGCACGTCCTGCTCTTTCCGGGGAATCCCGAGGAGTGCTTCACCTTCGCGGTCCGCGCCTTCGATCTCGCCGAGCGTTTCCAGACGCCGGTCTTCATCCTCTCCGACCTCGACATCGGCATGAACGACTGGGTGGTGCCGCGGCTCACCTGGGACGACGCGTATCGTCCCGACCGCGGGCGCGTGCTCTCCAAAGAAGAGCTCGAGGCCCTCCCGAAGTTCCATCGCTACTCGCCGGAAGACTGGCAGGCCGTCGCCGCCCGCACGCTTCCGGGCACGAGCGCGAAGGGCGCGTTCTTCACCCGCGGGTCGGGGCACAACAAGCTCGGCGGCTACACCGAGCTGCCCGACGAGTACCAGGAGGTGATGGACCGGCTCGCGCGCAAGCACTGGTCGGCGCGGAACGCCGTCCCGGCGGCCGTGATCGAGACCCATCCGCAGGCGACCTTCGGTGTGATCACGGTCGGCGGCTGCGACCTCGCGGTCCGCGAGGCGCTCGCCGAGCTCGCGGCCAACGGCATCCACGGCGACTACCTGCGCGTGCGCGGCTTCCCGTTCGGCGTCGAGATCGAGTCGTTCCTCCGCCGCCACGAGCGCATGTTCGTGGTCGAGCAGAACCGCGACGGCCAGCTGCGCGCGCTGCTCACGCTCGAGACCGGCCTCGTGAAGACGCAGCTCCATTCCGTGCTGGCGTACGGCGGCCTGCCGCTGCAAGCCGACCAGGTCGTGAAGGGCATCCTCCACAAGCTCCGCGAGACGGATCTGTGACCGGGCGCACGGGGTCGAAATCGAAATGAGCTACATCAAGAAACCCTCCGCGCGGAATCCATCGCTCAAGCCCAACAAGCTCGGGCTCACCGTTCGCGACTACGAAGGCGCCATGTCGACGCTCTGCGCCGGCTGCGGCCACGACTCGATCACGGCGGCGCTCACACGCGCCTTCTTCGAGCTCGACGTCGCGCCGCACATGGTGGCGAAGCTCTCGGGCATCGGCTGCTCGTCGAAGACCCCGACCTATTTCTTGTCGGGCGCGCACGGCTTCAACTCGGCGCACGGGCGTATGCCGGCCATCCTGACCGGGGCCTCGGCGGCCAATCGCGAGCTGCTCTACATCGGGGTCAGCGGCGACGGCGACTCGCTGTCGATCGGGCTCGGCCAGATGAGCCATGCCATCCGCCGGAACGTCGACGCGCTCTATGTCATCGAGAACAACGGCGTGTACGGCCTCACCAAGGGCCAGTTCTCGGCCTCGGCCGATCCGGGCTCGAAGTCGAAGTACGGCGAGGCCAACACCCAGCAGGCGATCGACCCCGTGATGCTGGCGCTCAGCCTCGGTGCCACTTTCGTCGCGCGGAGCTTCTCCGGCGACAAAGAGCAGCTCGTGCCGATCCTGAAGGCCGGCCTCCGCCACCGCGGCTTCGCCCTCGTCGACGTCATCTCCCCGTGCGTGACCTTCAACGACCACGAGGGCTCGACCAAGAGCTATCGCTACAC
>CAZWAX010000536.1:0-3674 GCA_964631985.1 uncultured Polyangiaceae bacterium
AGTTCCATCCCGAGTTCAAGTCGAAACCGCTCGATTGTCATCCGCTGTTCCGTGGGTTCATCCGTGCGGCGTTGGTCCGCCGCAATGCCGCTCGCGACACGCTGCCCCTCGGCAACCTGCGCGCCGCGCGCAGCTGAACCGAAGGCGGTCGCGTGCACGAGCGTGAGGTCGCGGTCGGGTCGGTCGTATTCGGGAACGCGCGGCCGCTCGCGCTGATCGCCGGCCCGTGCGTCATCGAGAGTCGCGACTCGGTGTTGCGGCATGCCGAGCGCCTCCGCGACCTGACGCGGGAGCTCGGCGGGCCTTACGTCTTCAAGGCGTCGTTCGACAAGGCCAATCGCACCTCGCGCGACGGGTTTCGCGGGCCCGGGCTGGAGGAGGGCCTCGCGATACTGGCGGAGGTGCGCCGGGAGATCGGCGTGCCGGTACTCACCGACGTCCACGACGCCTCGCAGGTGCCGGCCGTCGCCGCCGTCGTCGACGTGCTGCAGACGCCGGCCTTCCTCTGCCGGCAGACCGATTTCCTCGTGGCGGTTGCCGCCGCCGGGAAGCCGGTGAACGTGAAGAAGGGACAGTTCCTGTCGCCCGCGGAGATGGAGCACGTCGTCGCCAAGACGAGCGCGGGCGGGAACGAGCAGCTCCTGGTCACGGAGCGCGGTGTGAGCTTCGGGTACAACAACCTGGTCGCGGACATGCGCTCGCTCGCGATCATGGCACGCTTTGGCTACCCCGTGATCTTCGATGCGACGCACAGCGTGCAGCTCCCGGGCGGCGCGGGTACGGCGTCGAGCGGCCAGCGCGAGTTCGTGCCGACGCTCGCGCGTGCGGCGGTCGCGGTCGGCGTCGCGGGGATCTTCATGGAGGTGCACGAGGATCCCGATCGGGCCAAGAGCGACGGACCGAACTCGCTCCGCCTGGCCGATCTCCGCGGTCTCCTGACGAGCCTGGTGGCGATCGATCGGATCGTGAAGGCGCAGCAGGCCCGGGCGTGAAGCGTGTGACCCGCGGACGGGCGAAGCGCGCGGAGACGACGTCCGCCAGCATCCTGCATGGCAGGCGGGTGCTCACGATCGAAGCCGACGCCCTCGCGGCGCTGGCCACCCGGCTCGACGCCCGCTTCGATGCGGCCGTGCAGCTCATCGCCGAGCGCGGCGGCAAGGTCGTCGTCACCGGGATGGGGAAATCGGGGCACGTCGGACGCAAGATCGCGGCGACCCTCGCCAGCACCGGCACGCCGGCGTTCTTCCTGCACGCCGCTGAGGCCTTGCACGGCGATCTCGGCATGCTGGAGCGGCACGACCTCGTGCTTGCGGTGTCGAACAGCGGCGAGACCGCCGAGATCCTCGATCTGGTGCCGCACGTGAAGCGGCTCGGGTTGCCGTTGATCGCCCTCAGCGGCCGGCCCGCGTCGACCTTGGCCCGGATGGCGGACGCGCTCCTCGACGTGAGCGTCGCCGAGGAGGCCTGTCCGCTCGGGCTTGCGCCCACCGCCAGCACGACCGCCGCGTTGGCGATGGGCGACGCGCTCGCCGTCGCTCTCCTCGAGCACCGCGGATTTCGTCCCGAGGACTTCGCCGCGCTTCACCCCGCCGGAACGCTCGGCCGGAAGCTCCTGCGGGTCGCCGACTTGATGCATACCGGCGACGAGATCCCGCGCGTGCGCCGCGACGACAGGATGACCGATGCGCTGCTCGAGATGACCGCGAAGCGGCTCGGGGTGACGGCGGTCGTCGACGGCGACGGGCGGCTGATCGGCATCGTCACCGATGGCGATCTCCGCCGGGCGCTCGGTGGCGGGACCGACGTCATGGCGCGCGCCGTTGCCGACATCATGGGGCGGCGGCCGAAGACCATCGAGGCCGAGGCGCTCGCTGCCCTGGCGGTCGCGACCATGGAGCGGTACGCCATCACGGTGCTCTTCATCGTCGATGCCGACGACCGATTGGCGGGGGTGATCCACCTGCACGATCTCCTCCGTGCCGGCGTCGTCTAGCGACCAGCCATAAGGGTCGGTCATTCTTCGAGTCGAGACAGAGCCACAACCAAATCAACGCTTTACTATCTAGAATGTCAGTGGTATTTTTTTTGCATGCAGGCCGTGGCCCCTCCCTCATTCTCTAGGCGACGGGTGCGCACCATCATCGGTGTGCTCATGATCGTCGCCGTCGGGGCGGTGGTCGTGCAGCTGGCTCGTAGCCAATGGGCCCAACACCTCCGGAGCTTGCGGACCCAGGAGCTCGATTTCCTGCCGCAGGTATCGCAGCGCATCCAGAACTTTCGACGGGTGAAGATGGAGGGGGATCGCAAGGTCTGGGAGGTGGCGGCCCGCGAGGCGCAGTACTTCGAGGAGGACAAGCAGATCGTCGTCGACGACCCGGAGGTCAGCTTCTTCGTGAAAGACGACCAAGGGGTGATCTCGGTCAAGGGGAAGCAGGGCAAGATCCTCCTCGATGGCCGCGAGATGGAGCGCGTGGACCTCGAGGGGGCCATCGAGCTGCGCTTCCGCGACTACCTCGTCCAGACCGACCGCGCCTTCTATCAGCGCGCCGACGATGCCGTCGTGTCGCCGGGGGCGGTGGTGGTGACGGGCGATGGCCTCTCGCTCAGCGGGGAACGCATGACCCTCGAGATGGGGTCGCAGCGGGTGCGATTCGAGGGCAAGGTCCGCACCGTGCTGGAACGGACGGCCGAGGGAGCGGATGCGAGTAGGTCCTGACTCGATGCTCTGGGTCGCGGTCCTGCTGGTGTCGTCGGTCGCTCTTTCCCGCGCCGAGGACGCGAAGCCCGCGGCCCCGACCGATCCCGCGAGCGGGCTCTTCCAGAGCCTGTCGCTCGGGTCCAACAAGGGTCCCGTCCGCATCGACTCCGATACGCTCGAGCTCGACTACAAGAGCAGCAACGTCACCTACCGCGGCCACGTCCAGGTGACCCAAGGCGACGTCACCCTCAATAGCGATCGGCTGTCGATCAGTTACGACCCCGAAGCGGTCAAACGTCCGGAGAACTCGGCAGACGGGGCCGTCAAGACGGCCACCCCTGGGGGGGACGCCGACCGCATCAAGGAGATCATCGCCGAGGGGAACGTCCGGATCCGCCAGGGCACCAAGCTCGCCGAGGGTCGTCGCGCGGTGTTCGACCAAGCGAAGCAGACCTTCACGTTGAGCGAGGGGGCCGTGTTGCACGATGGACCCAATCAGGTCGCCGGTGAACGGGTGATCGTCTACTTGAAAGAGGAGCGGAGCGTCGTCGAGAGCGGCTCGAATACGCGTGTGAAGGCCGTCCTCTATCCCGGCAAGGCCGAGGGCGAGAAGGCGACCGCCCTTCCAATCCAGGCCGTCGATACCCCGCCTGTGTCGGCCACGCCGTGACGGAATCCCTCCTCACCGCCGAGCGCCTGGACAAGTCCTTCGGCGGGCGCCGCGTCCTCCGTGACGTCTCCGTCCGTATCTCCGCCGGCGAGGTGGTCGGCCTCCTCGGACCGAACGGGGCCGGGAAGACGACCACCTTCTATGCGATCGTCGGCCTCGTCCGCCCGGATGCCGGCCGGGTCGCGCTGAACGGGACGGACGTCACCGACCTGCCGATGTACCAGCGCGCCCGGGCGGGCATCAGCTACCTGCCGCAAGAGGCATCCGTCTTCCGCAAGCTCACCGTCGAAGAAAACGTGCTCGCCA
>CAZWAX010000537.1:0-3656 GCA_964631985.1 uncultured Polyangiaceae bacterium
CGAGGAGCGCGGCGGCCTCGCGGAGCTGCGCCTCCGAGGCGCCCGGCGGCGCGGCCCGCGAGCTCGCGGGCGGTACGATCCGGATCCGCGCCGGGTCGCCGAGCGCGTAGATGACGGGCGCCGGCACCTCGAGCTGCACCGGACCGGGCCGGCCGCACCACATCTCGCGGAACGCGAGCGCGACGACCTCGGGGATGCGGCTCCAGTCGAAGATCGGACCGCCCCATTTCACGGCCGGCCGAAAGACGTCGAGCTGGTCCTGGCCCTGGAAGGTCGAGGGCGGCGACGGATAGACGATACCGAGGCGGTGCTGCGCCGTGATCACCACCACCGGCACGCCCTCGTGCCGGGCCGTGATCACGCCCGGCAGGAGGTTCGCCGATCCCGGGCCGGGGTTCCCGAGCACGGCCGCGACCTGCCCCGTCGTCTTGTAGAGCCCCTCCGCCATGTGCACGGCCGCCGCCTCGTGACGGATCGGCACGAGCCGAAGGCCGTTCGCCTCCAGGCTCGCGAGGAGCGGATCGATCTCGGGGCACGGGAGGCCGAACACGAACCGCACGCCTTCGTTCGCGAGACAACGCGCCAGAAGCTCGCCGCCGGTGATGTCGCTCATGTCCGTGCCTCCTCGTCGCGCTGAAGATGGAACCATCGAGCACGAGCACGCGGCATGCCACCCGGCACGGGGTGCCCCGCGTCGCGCCGACGCGCTGCCGTTCGCAGCGCCGAGAAGCGGAGCGCCGGCCGATTCGCAGATACGCGACCGCGGTCGCGACCGAGCGCGTCACTGATCTTCGTCATTCCCGCTGACGGGACGCTGGAGTACCGGGATGCGATGCGCGCGCGACGAGTCGTGCGCCTCGGGGCGAACGGGCAGCTCGGTACCGATCTCCGATCCGCCTTGTCCGCCTTCGCGGTGACGCCGCTGACGCACGCCGATCGCGCTTCGACCTGGTCGTCAACACGTTCGTGAAGGACGCGCTCGTCCGCGGGCGGATCACCATCCACTACGGCGGCGAGATGTGGCGCCCCCTCGTCGACGTCCGCGACGCCGCGCGCGCCTACATCGCGTGCCTGGAGGCGGACGTCGAGAAGGTGCGCGGGGAGATCGTCAACGTCGTGTTCCGCAACGCGCGGATCTCGGAGCTCGCGCTGCGAGTGCGCGACGCGCTGAAATCGTGCGGCATCGCCGTCGCGATCGATGCGGACTTTGCCTACCGGGGGGACGGCCGCCGGCGACTGACGTTGGTCATGCACCGACGTGATCATTGCGCACGTCGGGTGCTGCCGCGGCGGGTTCGCCGCTTTGGTCGGCATGCGCGAGCAGCATCTCGACCTCGAGGAGCTCCGTCTCGATCGCTTTCTCGAGGACCTCGTGCGGGCATGGCAACCCGAGGCGAGCGAGCGCGTCCACGAGCATTCCGACGAACGAGAAGGTCCGTATCACGGTTGAGGACGACGGCCCGGGCATCCCCGACGAGCTGCGCCTCTTCGAGCTCTTCGCGACCACCAAACACCACGGAACCGGCCTCGGTTTGGCGATCTCGAAGCAGATCCTGCTCGCGCACGGCGGCGGCATTCAATTTGCTCCGAGGGAAGGGAATGGCGCCATGTTTCACGTCGACCTGCCGCAGCGGAAACCGATCCTGTAGCGAGATCGCGATCCTCTTCGTCGACGATGACCCCGCCTATCGCGCGGGGCTCGCGGGGCTCTTGCGGGACGACCGGCACGAGGTGCTGGAATTCGCACACCCTGGCCTCCTGCCACCCTGGAAAGACCTCGCGCACGTGCGGGTCCTGGTCACCGACTACGAGATGCCGCACCAGGACGGCTTTCAGCTCGCCGGCGCCTTCCACGCCTCCCATCCGGACCACCCCGTCGTCATGGTGACCGCGCTCTACATCGAGTTGGTCGAGGCCGAGGCGGCGCGGCGTCCCTTCCTGCATCTGCGCTTCAAGACGATCGACTACGACGAGCTGCACGCGCTGATCCACCAGCTGGCCGCGTAGCCGGCGCGCACTGAGCGAGGTCGATGCGAACCCTGACACCGATCATCGCCGCCAGCCGACCGGCCGGTAGACTGGCACACCGCACCGTTCGTGGAGCGCCGGGAGCTCCACCGCCAGCGCGGCCCGTGACGGGAGGTTTCGCATGAGCAAGAGCGAACGCTGGGATTGCATCGTCGTCGGCTCGGGCCTCGGGGGGCTCGCCTGCGCGGCCTACCTCGCGGCCGCCGGCAGCCGCACCTTGGTGCTGGAGGGGCACTACGTGGCCGGCGGCAACTCGCAGGTGTTCCGCCGCCGCGTCGCAGGCCACGACTTCGAGTTCGACGTCGGCATTCACTACATCGGCGAGTGCGGGCCCGAGGGCATGATCACGCGCCTGCTGCGCGGTGTGGGGATCTCCGATCGCGTCCGCTTCCGCCCGCTCGACCCCGACGGGCACACGACGCTCCTCTTCCCCGACCTCGTCTTCCGCATCCCGGCCGGCTGGCAACGCTATCGCGAACGCCTGCTGGCGACCTTCCCGGACGAGGCGCGCGCGCTCGCGGCCGTGCTCGACGTCATGGAGGCGGTCGCCGCCGGTGCCGGGCGCTTGCGGGCGGGCGAGATCGACGAGGCGAGGCTCTTCGCGGAATGTCCGGAGTTTCTCGCCTGGGGGCTGAGGCCGGTGACCGAGCTCTTCGCGCATCATCGCCTCTCCATGCGCGCGTCGGCGGTGTTGCTCGGCGAGAGCGGCGACTACGGCGTGCGGCCGTCGAAGACCCCGGTCGTGCTGCAGGCGGGCCTCACCGATCACTACATGCGCGGCGCGTTCTATCCGGAGGGAGGCGGGCAAGTGATCGCCGCCCGCCTGATCGAGGTCATCGAGGCGCACGGCGGCGAGGTGCGCACGCAGTCCCCGGTGCGACGGATCCGGATCGACGGGGGCCGGGTGTGCGGCGTCGCGGTCGGCGGCAAGCCGGGCCGGCCCACGGTCGACCTCGACGCGCCGGTGGTCGTTTCGAACGCGGATCTCAAGCGCACGTTCCTCGAGCTCGTCGGCCGCGAGCAGTGCGCGCCGGCGACGATCGAGCGGATCGAAGGCTTCCGGATGTCGCTGCCGCTCTTCTGCTGCTACCTCATCCTCGACGCCGACCGGGTGACCGGCCAGCCGAACACCAACTATTTCCTCTGGGGGAGCTACGACATCGAGCGGATCTACGCCGAGCTCGAGGCCGGGCGCATGCCGGGCGAGGACTTCGTCTACGTGACGGTGGCGTCGCGCAAGGACCCGACCCATGCGCGGATGGCGCCCGCCGGCTGGACCAACCTCCAGATCATGACGATGGTGCCACGCGAGTACGGCCTCTGGCACGCGGCCGAGGGGCCGGCGACGGCGGGAAACGCCTACCACCGCGACCGGAAGTATCGCGCCGCGAAGACCGAGCTGATGGCCCGCCTCGTCCGCGCGGCGGAGCGCGTGCTGCCGGGCCTCGGCTCGCAGATCTACTGGCAAGAGTCCGCCTCGCCGCTCACCCAGGAACGCTTCACCCGCTCGAGCGGAGGTACGAGCTACGGCATCGAGTTCGCCGTGGACCAGATGGGTCCTCTGCGGCTCGGGCCGCGGACCGAGATCGAAGGGCTGTTCCTGACCGGCGCCAGCACGCCCTCGGGCC
>CAZWAX010000538.1:0-3628 GCA_964631985.1 uncultured Polyangiaceae bacterium
GCGCGAGCCGCGGCGCCTGGCTGTGATTGGCGCCGCCGCGGTGCCAGAGCGTGCCGAGGAACACGATCGCCGAACCCGCCGGCATCACCGCCGGCTTCAGGCGCGCGTCGCCGGCGCTCGGCGCCGCGGCGGCGCGCATGAGCGTATTCTTCTGTCCGACCCTGCCGTGGCCGAAGCGCGACTCCTGATCGAAGTCGGCCGCCGAGGCGATGCCGTCGGGCACGTCGTCGCCCCAGCGGTGGCTTCCGGCGATGACGTCGGTCGCGCCGTTCTCGGTGGTGAAGTCGTCGATCGCGATGATGGTGGCGAGGCTCACCGCCGGACGGGGCCGCGGAAAGGGGTAGAAGCTGTCGTCGTAGTGGACGCCCTGCGCCGCCTCGCCGGGGTGGATGCAGATCGCCTGCGCCGCCGTCAGCAGATAGTTCGGCTGCAGGAACGCGTCGCAGATCGCGAGCACGCGCGGGTGCTCGACGATGCGCGCGAAGACCGGCGCCAGCGCGGGCAGCGTGTAGACTCGTTGGGTGCGAAGCCCTTCGAACGGGTTCCGGCCGAAGAGCTCGCGCGCCAGATGCGGCGCCAGCGCCTCGCGGCACTGGCCGACCTCCGCCGGGGTGAGGAAACCTTCGACCACGACGAAACCGTCCTCGCGCATGCGAGCCACGTCGTTGGCGACGACCTCGGGGGCGACGGTGGGCATGGTCGGCACCATGCCATCGCGGCCCCGCCCGGGCCAGACCCGCCTTGACCTACGAAGGAGGGTTTGGACATCTAGCGCCACTAGCCGGAGGTGATGATGGGGACCTACGAAGGCGGCTGTCACTGCGGCCGGGTGCGCTCCGCGTAACCGGGACGCTCGATCAGGTGACGGACTGCAACTGCTCGATGTGCGCCAAGAAGGGCTTCGTCCACTGGATCATGCCGCCGGACCGGTTCGAGCTGCTGTCGGGCGCGGACGACCTCACGACCTATCAATTCAATACCAAGGTCGCGCGCCACACCTTCTGCCGCCACTGCGGCATCCACCCGTTCTACGTGCCGCGCTCCGACCCCGACAAGATCGATGTCAACGTCCGCTGCCTCGATGGCGTCGACCTGAGCGCGCTGCACGCGCGCCCGTTCGACGGCCGGAACTGGGAGCAGGCCAAAGCCGATCGCGACCGCGGCTGACGTCAGGCCGGTACGCGCGCGAGCGCGATCTTCAACGGGTGCCGTGCGTCGGGTGACGGGAAATCGTCTTCCGGCGTGAGCACGTCGAGCGCCGCGAGCGGTCGGCCGGCCTTGGCGGCGCACCGTTCCAGGCTCGCGAGCCAGTCGTCGCGGTCGACCTCGGGCACGTGATTGGTCGCGACGACCGTGCCGCCCGGCGCGGTCGCCAGCAGCGCCGGCTTGAAGAGCGACGCGTAGTCGCGCACCACGTCGATTGCGCCGTACTTGCCCTTCGCCCAGCGCGGCGGGTCGAGCACGACGAGGTCGAACTGGCGCGCCGGACGTCGGGTGTAGGCGCGCGCCCGCTTGCCGCGTGCGGGCATCGCGAGCCCGGCGAACTGGCGCAGCACGGGGATGACGTCGTCGGTGATCGTGACGAAGCGGGTCTCGAGGTCGGTCCCCTCCGGGACGTTGCGGGCAGCGTTGGCGCGTCCGACCGCGAGCGCCGGCGCCGCAAAGTCGACGTTGACGACCTCGCGTGCGCCGCCGGCGAGCGCCGCGACCCCCATGCCACAGGTGTAGGCGAAGAGATTCATCACGGTCGTGCCGGCGCTCGCACCTTTCACCCAGCGTCGCCCGACCCGCAGGTCGAGGAAGAGCAGGGGATCCTGCCCGCGATGGCGCGGCCGCACGTCGTACGCGAGGCCGAGCTCGTGGCCGATCGGCGCGTCGAGCGCGGCGTCGGCGCGCGCCGACCCGCCGGGCCCGTCGCCGCGGTGGTTCCAGCACGGCGTGAGCGTCGTTCCGAGCGAGTCGTTCACGATGGCGGCGAGCGTGTCGAGCTCGCCCTCGGCGAGCGGCTCGCGCCAGGTCTGTACCAGCAGGATCGGTCCGTAGCGGTCGATCGTGATGCCCGGGGCGTCCTCGGCGACGCCGTGCAGGAGCCGGACGCAATCCGTGCCCTCGCTCTCGAGGCGCGCGAGCAGATCGCGGCGACGCGCGAGGGCCGCGGCGAGGGCGGGCGCGATCATCCGAGCGCGCCGGCGATCACGAGCTCGGTCACGCGGTCATCGTCGTAGCCGAGGATCGTCCGGAGCACGTCTTCGTTGTCGCGACCGAGCGTCGGCGCGGCGCCGGCAATGACGGCGGGGGTGCGGGAGAGCCGCGAGCGGCAGCCCTCGACCGGGGTCGTGCCGTAGGTCGGATGCTCGAGCTGGTGGACGTGCTCGCGATGGACGAGCTGGGGATCGCGGCAGAGATCCTCGCTGCCGGCGACGACGGCCGCCGGGACGCCCACGGATTGCAGCGCCGCCTCGGCGGTGTGCGCGTCGTGCGTGCGGGTCCAGGCGCCGACGATGCCGTCGAGCGCCTCGCGATGGGCGTGCCGTGCGTCGGCCGTCGCGAAGTGCGGGTCGTCGCGGAGCGACGGATCGCCGAGCACGGTCGCGAGCGCCGCGAACTGCGCGTCGGTCTGCACGGCGATCGCGACCCAGCGATCGTCGCCGGCCGCGGGATAGACGCCGTGCGGAGCGGCATCGCGGTCGTCGTTGCCGACGCAGGTCTCGATGTGGCCGTTCACGGTGTAGTCGAGCATCGCCGGTGCCAGGAAATGGATCGCCGCCTCGGCTTGCGCGAGGTCGATGTATTGGCCCTCGCCGGTTCGCCGGCGATGATCGAGGGCCGCGAGGACGGTGGCGGCGCTGAAGCGCGGGGCGATGTAGTCGGTGTAGGCCCCGAACGGACCGGCCGGGGTGCGGTCGGGCCAGCCGCAGAGCGCGCCGAAGCCCGAGATCGAGTGGGCCAGGTTCCCGAAGCCGGCGTAGCGCGCCAGCGGTCCGGTCTGACCCATGAGGCACGTGCTCAACATGATGAGGGACGGATTGACGGCCCGCAGCGCCTCGTAGTCGAGACCGAGCGCGCGCATCGTCCCGGCGGTGTATGCCTCGGCCACCACGTCGGCCCAGCGCACGAGGTCGAGGAAGATCTCGCGGCCCGCCGGCGTCGCCAGATCGAGCGTGATCATGCGCTTCCCGGCGTTGACGTTCTGGAAGAGCACGGCGCTCTCCGGACCCGGCGGCAGCTCGTGGAAGGGGGCCACCGTCCGGCAGATGTCGGTGCGCGTCGTCGACTCGACGCGCACGACCGTCGCGCCGTAGTCGGCGAGCATGCGGGTCGCGGCCGGGCCGGCGATCGCCCACATGAGGTCGAGCACCTTGACGTCCGCGAGTGCGGCGTCGGCGCCCATCAGATGATTCTCGCGGCCGCGAGCGCGGCGAGCTCGTCGCCGGTCATGCCGAGCTCCGCCGAATAGATCTCGCGGTTGTGCTCGCCGACCGTCGGCGGCCGCCGGCGGTAGCGGATCGGCGTCGCGGAGAGACGCGCAAACGGGCCGGGATAGCGCACGCTCCGGCCCAGCTCCGGGTGGTCGAGCGTCTGCCAGTAGTCGCGCGCCGCGAGCTGTTCGCTCTCGACGACCTCGCGC
>CAZWAX010000539.1:0-3628 GCA_964631985.1 uncultured Polyangiaceae bacterium
CGGCCCGCCGCCTCAGGCGGCGCCCGCCCACCGCTCCTCTCTCGACAATTCGGTTTCTGCTTCGCCGCCAACTTCCTCCAGAACCTGGCGTTCACGCTCTACCTCCACCTCTCCGGCTATTTGCACGAGCTCGGCGCCGACGAGGTGCGGATCGGCATCGTCGTGAGCGTGACCGCGGCGACGGCGATCCTCTGGCGGCCACCGCTCGGAACGTTGATGGACGAGCGCGGGCGCCGCGGGGTCATTCTCGCGGGCGGCGTGCTGAACGTGCTGGTGTGCGCGCTCTACCCGACCGTGCGCGACCTCGGCGTCTGGCTCTACGTGGTGCGCGCGGCGCACGGCGTCGCCGAAGCGACCCTCTTCACCGCCCTCATGACCCACGCCGCCGACCTGCTGCCACCGTCGCGCCGCACCGAGGGCATCGGGCTCTACGGCATCTCGGGCCTCTTGCCGATGTCGATCAGCGGCGTGCTCGGCGACGTCATCCTCCGGCACGGCACCTACGTCGACCTCTTCCACGTTTCGACGGCGTTTGCGCTCGCCTCGCTCTTGCTGTCGCTGCCGCTCCGGGACGTCCGCCACCCGGCGGGCGAGCTCCCGGGGCGCGGCTTTCTCGCCGCCGTGCTACAGCCGGATCTGCGGCCGCTCTGGTTCATCGGCCTCGTGTTCGCGACCGCCCTCACGGCGCAGTTCACGTTCGTGAAGACCTTCGTGCTCGAGACCGGGATCGGCTCGGTCGGCCTTTTCTTCACCGCGTACTCGATCGCGGCGATCGTCCTGCGGCTCGGGTTCGCCTGGGTGCCCGAGCGCGTCGGCCCGAAGCGCGCGCTCGTGCCGGCGCTCGCGACGCTGGCCGTCGGCTACGTGCTGCTCGCGTTCGCGACCACGGCCCCCGCGATCGCCGTCGCCGGCGCCTGCGCCGGACTCGGACACGGATTCACCTTCCCCATCCTCTCGGGGTTGGTGGTCGACCGCGCCCGCACCGCCGAGCGCGGCGCCGCCACCTCGATCTTCACGGCGCTCTTCGATGCCGGCGCGCTCGTCGGCGGCCCGCTCCTCGGGGCGATCATCCGGGACGTCGGCTACCCCGCGATGTTCCTGAGCGCTGCCGCGCTGGTCGCCGTCGGCGGCGTCGCGTTCACGATCGGCGACCGCCGCCACTGACGCGATCCCGCACGGTGGTTGACTTCGGACCTCGCGCGCCGTCATGTGAGCGCGCTCGTGGTTCGTGCCTTTCCGCTGCCGCTTCCCACGCCCGACGGGCGTGATCTCCGCCGCCGCACCGCGCGCATCCTGGCGGTCGCCGCCCGCACGCTGGCGCCGCCGCTCGCACGACGCGCACTCCGCCGTCCGCAACCGCCACATGCGTTCGCGCGCCCGCTCCGGCTACTCTTCGAGGCGCTCGGCGTCACCTTCGTGAAGTTCGGGCAGCTGGTCGCGTCGTCACCCGGCGTCTTCGGCGAGGACGTCGCCGACGAGTTCCGTTCCTGTCTGGATACGGGTCCGACCGTGCCGGTCGCCATGGTGAGGCGGACCGTCGAAACGACGCTCGGCCGACCGCTCGACGAGGCGTTCGCGGGCTTCGACGACCTGCCGATCGGCCGCGCCTCCATGGCGGTCGTGCACCGGGCGACGCTCCGCGACGGACGCGTCGTCGCCGTGAAGGTGCTGCGCCCCGGCATCGAGACGACGGTCGCGACCGACCTCCGCTTGATGGGCCCGTTGCTCGACCTGTTGGCCTTTCGCGTCGGCATCCCGGAAGCGGGGCAACTCGTCCGCATGCTCGACGGTTTTCGCGAGCAGCTGACCGAGGAGCTGGACCTCCGGAACGAGGCCCGCGCCATGGGGCATCACCGCGAGCTCTCGCGGACGCTCGGCCTCGATCGCATCGTCGTGCCGGAGCCGTTTCCGGAGCTCTCCGGGCAGCGCGTCCTCACCATGGAGTTCCTCGACGGCGTGCCGATCGACGACCGCGCCGGCATCGCGGCGCTCGGCCTCGACCCGCGACCGCTCCTCGACCAGCTGGTGCGCGCCTGGTTCCTGACCGCGCTCCGCGACGGCACGTTCCACGCCGACGCCCACGCCGGCAACATCCTGCTGCTGCGCGACGGACGCGTCGGCGTCGTCGATTGGGGGATCGTCGGCCGGCTCGATGACCGGACGCTGCGGTTCCTCCGCCGCACGGTCGAGGGGGCGCTCGGCGACGCCAGCGCCTGGACCGACATCGCCGACGAGTTCCTCGCCAACTACGGCCCCGCGCTGATCGCCGGGCTCGGGATGAATCGCGACGAGCTGGCGCAGTTCTCGCGCAGCGTGGTCGAGCCCATGCTGACCCGGCCCTTCGGCGAGGTGAGCCTCGGCAAATTTCTCGCCGCCTGGCAGGGCAACGTCGCCGCGGCCGAGGGCCGGCCGTACGAGCCCCCGACCTGGCGCCAGGTGTTCCGCCGCCTCCGCCGCCAGCGCGCGCTGCACGTCGGCGTCGCCGCCCACGGCGGCCGCGGCACGAGCTTCGACCGCGGCACGTTCCTGCTCGCGAAGCAGCTCCTCTACTTCGAGCGCTACGGCAAGATGTTCCTCGGCGACACGTCGCTGCTCGCCGACCGCCCGTTCTTCGAGCGCCTCCTGCGCGACGACGACGCGAGGCCGGTGTGAGACGGTCGCGATCGCCGTCGTCCCGGTAACCGCTCAGCCCGCGATGCTGCGCCGCATCGCCACGCGAAGCCTACGAGGGAGACCGCGGCGCTCTTCGTGCTCGAGGAGCGCCGCCAACCCGGGGGAGAGCGCGGCGTCCGCGACGACGCGGAACCCGAGGCGCGCGTAGAACGGCGCGTTCCACGGTACGTCGCGGAAGGTGGTGAGGGTCACGGCCGCGAGCCCGCGGGCACGCGCATCCGCGACGACCGCTTCGACGAGCGCGCGACCGATGCCGCGCCGACCCCACTCCGGCAGCACGTCGAGCTCCTCGAGCTGCACGGCGTCGTCGAGGAGATCGCCATAGGCGAAGCCGACCGGTGTGTCGTCGCCGGCAGCGGCGGCGACCCACACCTGACCGCGGCCGAGTGCGGCGGCGAGCGCGCCCGCTGGGGTCAGAACCTCGGGAATATCCGCCAGCGCGGGAATGGTCTCGAAGCGCACGCCGGCCAGGCGCTCGATCTCCGCCAGCTGCGGGAGCTCGTCGGCGCGCGCCCCCCGAATGAACCAGTCGTTCGCCATCGCACGCCCTGTCGCAAGCTTTGGGGCCCAGAAATGAGAACGGGCCGCCGGAGCAACGCTCCTGCGGCCCATTCTCGAGCTCCCCGGGCCGGACTCGAACCAGCGACCATTCGGTTACACGTCATCCCGCCGTTTCCGACGGGCGTGGACTATCTCATCACCGTATCCAGCGGACTTAGGTGGCGGGCGCTCGAGGGGAGCTTATTCTTTCGTCACTCCCTAGTCTCTGCACCTTCCCCCCACCCTACCGGTCGACAACCGACCGGCTCATTGAGGGGCTTGGCTCAGGGTTCCCGTATGCACGCGGCACTTAGGCTTCCCTGAATTCACCCGCTTTTCACTCGCCGGTTTCCCGACGAGGCTGCAAATTTACAGCCGAACGCTCTACCGACTGAGCTACCGGGGACCATGGAAC
>CAZWAX010000540.1:0-3624 GCA_964631985.1 uncultured Polyangiaceae bacterium
GAATGCTCCGCAAGATGAAGGCTGACATCCTAGTGCTGACCGCGGTGACGGGCGAGGAACCCGGGGTGGCGATGGACGCCGCGAACCGGGTGATCCGCGGCATCGTCTCCGCGCCGGTCCCCGTCATCGCCGCCGTCAACGGCTACGCGGTCGGGTACGGAGTGGCGCGCGCCTGCGCCGCAGACCTCACCTACGCCGCCGAAAGCGCGTATTTCCTGTTGTCGTTCACCAGCATCGGGCTGATGCCCGACGGCGGCGCGACCGCGCTCGTCGCCGCGGCGATCGGCCGGGCGCGGGCTACAGAATTAGCGCTGCTCGGGCAGCGGCTTTCCGCCACCGACGCCGCCCAGACCGGCTTGGTGGCCCGGATCCTGCCGGATGACCAGCTCGCGGCCCATGTCGAGGCCGTCGCCGGCACGCTGGGAGCCGGGCCGCGGCGCGCCCTCGAACTGACCAGACGGGCGCTCGCCGCGTCCACCCTGGGCCACCTCGACCACGCCCTCGAGCGTGAACGAGCCGGACAGATCGAACTCATCGGCACACCGGATTTCGCCGAGGGCGCCGACGCCGTCCTCACCAAACGTCCCCCACATTTGCTTAGCAGACCACCCGCCGATCATAGGAGAATCATGGCAACCCTTGGTGGACAACTGACATTGAACGCACGCCGCCACCCGGACCGGCCCGCGCTGATCTTCGAGGGCGTCGAGCGCAGCTACGGGCAGCTCGACCGGGAAATCAACCAGTACGCCAACGCGCTGCTGTCCCTCGGCGTGCAGAAGGGCGACCGCGTGGCGGTGCTGTCGCCGAACTCCGACCGCTTCCTCCTCGCGCTGTACGGCGCGTTCAAGGTCGGCGCGATCGTCTCCCCGTTCAACCCGCGGTCCACGGCCCGGGAGCTGGCGTATCTGCTCGAGGACTCCGGCGCGTCGGTGCTGCTGTTCGGTGGGGACACCGTCGCGGCGGTGCGGGACCTGGCCAAGCTGGAGCAGGCGCCCGCTGCCCCGGCGCTTTCGCTGGACGGCGCGGACGGCTTCGACGATTTCGTCCAGCTGGCGTCCTCCATGCCGGACAGCGACCCACAGGTCGAGGTGCGCGAGGACGACGACTGCATGATCATCTACACCTCCGGCACCACCGGGAAACCGAAGGGTGCGCTGTTCGATCACCACCGGCTGCTGTGGGTCGGCCACGCGGTGTCCTCGCTCGGCGTCAACTCCTTCGACCGGAACCTGCACGTGGCACCGATGTACCACTGCGCCGAACTGGTGCTGTTCGTGCTCAGCGGCTTCTCGATGGGCACCACCCACGTCGTGTTGCCGGCATTCGAGCCCGCCGCCGTCCTCGACGCCCTCGAGCGATACCGGATCACCGTCTTCCTCGGTGTTCCCACCATGTATCAGATGATGTTGACGGTCCCCGACCTCGAGCGGCGCGACCTCTCGCACTGGCGGCTCGGCTTCTTCGGGGCGGCACCGATGCCGCCGACTGCGGTCGCGAAACTCGTGACGACCTTCCCGGACGTCGGCTTCTTCCAGCTGTGCGGGCCGACCGAGGGTGGCCCCACCGGCATCTACTCCACGCCTGACGAGGTCGCCGTCCGTCCCGATGCGACGGGACGCTGGCCGATCACGAATGCCGAGTTCCGGCTGGTCGATCCGGATGGCAACGATGTCCCGACGGGGATGACCGGCGAGATCATCCTGCGCGGCGAGACCATCATGAAGGGCTACTGGAACAAGCCCGAGGCCACCGCCGAGACCATCCGAGACGGGTGGCTGCACACCGGGGACCTCGCCGTCCGCGACGCCGACGGTTTCATCACGATCGTCGACCGGCTCAAGGACATGATCATCACCGGCGGCCGCAACGTCTACTCGATCGAGGTCGAGAACGCCCTCGCGGGGCACCCCGACGTCCAGGACGTTGCCGTCGTCGGCCTGGACCACGCCACATTCGGGGAGACCATCGTCGCGATCGTGACCCCGGTTCCCGGTCGCGAGGTGACCCTCGAGGAGCTGCGGACGTACGCCGCCGAATACGTCGCGGACTACAAACTGCCGCGCGATCTGATCGTCCGTGACATCCCGCGCAACCCTTCCGGCAAGATCCTCAAACACGTTCTCCGCAGTGAGATTCGGGACGACTCCGCGCAACGCACGTAGACCGACGGACGACTCCGGCACATTCGAGTTCCCGGGAACCACGACGCCGTCCATATCCGATACGGCCTGACCGAAGCCGCGCTCCCGCGCGCTCATCTCCCACGGCTGTTCCAACCCCGGCGAGGTCTCGCGCGACCTCACGGCCCTACTCTCGGCCGTGCCCCCGCCGGATCCGACAAACACCACGACCACGCACGCCCGGCAGCGGCTATGAGTTCCCGGACGCGGAAGACCACACCCATCGACGGTGCCGCACTTGATTGGTCTCTTTCGGCCCCCCTCGAGCAGATGCGCTCGGGCCGAACAGTCAAGGTGCTGAACAAGATACGCAGACACGCGCCGGAACTCGTCACCGTCAGCTACTGAGAGATTCAGCGGGAGCGCCGCCGCGCAGCGGGATCGGTCTCGGCCTGCCAGCGCCCCAGCGCCTCGGCGGAGACCTTCGCGTATTTGACCAGGCTGCGCACCGAGGTGTGTCCGCTCAACGCCATCAGCATCGGCGTGGAAGCGCCCTTCTCTGCGGCGTGGGTCAGTCGCGAGTGCCGCAGCTGGTGCAGCGTGAACGGTCCGCGTCGCATCCCTTCGGTGTGCTCCTCGAGGAGCGTCGCGGCGCGGCGGTAGGAAAGTCGGGCGCGGCCGGTCGAGTTGTCGGTGTCGGTCTTGGCGACCGACGGCTTGGCTTTGCGGTCGGTCAGGAACAGCGGCCCGGACTTCCGTCCGGCGATCAGCCGGGGCAGCGGCCGTGCGGTGCCGGTCTGCCAATAGATCACCTCGCGGGCGCCGCCCTTGCGGGTGACCGTGGCGCATCGGTTCACGGTGTCCAGGTCCTCGATGTCGAGATTCAGGATCTCCTCCGCCCGCGCGGCGGACTCATACAGCATCGACCAGAACACCCGCTCGCGCAGGGCCGCGTCCATGCCCAGCAGCTCCGCAACCTCGGCGGCGGTCATCGCCTTGCTGTTGTCCGGCGCACTCGGCCGCGCCCGCAGGCGCGACACCGGATCGCCGGTCAGCCACTGTTGATCGCGTCAGTAGGCGCACGCCGCCGACACCGCGGTCAGCCGGAGGTTGTAGGTCTTGGGGGCCTTGTCGCCCCACACGTAGTCGAACCACCCCGACACCCGATCCGGGTTCAACAACCCGACATCGCCGTCCGCGCCGAAGTCGCGCACCATCCGATCCAACGCCGAGGCGTAGGCGCGGCGGGTGTTCACCGCCGCGATCGTGCCCAGAAAGGTCCGCGTCGCGTCCGCCAGCCGGATCCCGGCGGCCCGCGCCGGTAGCGAGCTCACCGATCCCACCCCGACCGCCCTTCAGCACTACGGCAGATAGTTTCCGGAGTCGCCCATCTCCGGAACGACCATCGCGGCAGGACGACTCACGAGTTACGGCAGATAGTACGCTACTATCTGCCGTAAATCCTTAGCGCCGGATTTCGAGAATCTGCTCCCCGACCCCC
>CAZWAX010000541.1:0-3604 GCA_964631985.1 uncultured Polyangiaceae bacterium
GTCCCCGCCTCGGCCTCGCCGAGCTGGGTCCGCAGGCGATCGATCTCGCCGCGGAGCTCGGTGACCCGGGCACCGTCCCCGGCGCGCGCGGCTTCGAGCGAGGCGGCGAGCCGATTCCGCTCTTGCTCGAGCTGCGCGAGCTTGGTCGCGAGGAGCGTGGCGTCCGATGACGCGCCGCCCATGGGCGGCGCCGACGCCGCGGTCACCGGCGGCGGCGACGGCATCGTCGACGGCACGGCCCGGCCGCGACCGTCGGCGTGACGGCGCACCGCCTCGATCACCCGCGCCATCTCCTGCAACGGCGCTTCGACGCAATGGAGCTGGCGCTCGTCGAAGGTGCGCGGCTTCAGCGTGACCAGGATGAGGCTGGCGAGCGGCGTGTCGCCGCTCGCCAGCGGCAGACAGACCACCGCGCTCATCTCGCTGGCATCCTCGATCAACGGCGGCACGAAGCGATTGCGCGAGGCGTTCTCGATCAGGTAGGCGCGGCCGTTGACGAGACCGTGAAGCGGCATCTCCCAGGCGTCGGCCTCGCCCTTGCGGACGCTGCGGAGACGCCGGCACCCTTCGTCCGACAAGCCGGACTCGGCGGCCAGTCGCAGCATCCGTTCGCGGGGATCGAACAAGCACACTGCCCCGGCGCAGGCGCCGACGGACTCCATGATGGCGCGCACCATCGGCTCCAGCGCGTCCTCGGGCGAGGCCACGCTCTCGGCGATCGCGTGCAGCCGCTCGCGCAGCTGATCGTCGCTCGGGGCCGGCCGAGCCGTGCGGGGCGGGATCGACAGCCGCGCTCCGGGCCCACCGGCAGTGTCCGACCCGAACGCCATTCGCGAGGGAGCGTTGCAACACCCATGCCCCCGGCCGGGCCACGGCGGCCGGGCGCTACCCACCGCATGAACAGTACAAAGCCAACGCTAGTGACGTTCGGCCGTCGGTACACCCGACCGGACCCGGACACACGCCCGTTCATGCGCCATGCGAGACGCATGAGCGCGAAGCAGCCGCCCGACGCGTTCGACGGCTCCGACCATGCCGGGAGGTCGCGGGCGCAGCGTCGAACGCGACCTACCGTCCGTGGGAGCGGGCGTTGCCACCTGCCAGCGCGAGCAGGCGGGCGGGACCAACCGGCTCCTCGGGGGTCCAGGGAACGATTGCCACTCTCTTCGCGTGCCGATCGCGCACCAACTCGATCTGTTCGAGCTCGGCCGCGATGCGCTGCCGCAGGCAGGGGTCCGAGGAGCCCGCGGCCGCGAGGCTGCCGTTGATGACCCAACCGAAGGGCTCGATCGCGGCCCGCCGCAGATCGGCCTGCAGACGGGCCGCCTCGGAGACCGGCGTCGTTTCCGCAAGCGTCACCAGGACGATCTTCGTGTACTCCGCATCCCGGAGCCTCATGAGCGGCGTGATGACCCGGTATCCCTCGTGCTTCGCATCGGCATCGCTGCCCACCAACTGCCGATGGTAGGAGCCCGTCGTGTCGAGGAGGAGAAGCGTGTGTCCGGTCGGGGCCGTATCGAGGACGACGAAACGCGAGCGGCCCTGCGCAACGATCCTGGAGAACGCCGTGAACACCGCGACCTCCTCGTAGCAGGGGGAGCGCAGATCCTCGGCGAGCAACGCACGGCCCGCGTCGTCGAGCTTCGCGCCGCGCGTTGCCATCACATGATCGACGTACGCCTTCGTCTCGGCGGCTGGATCGATGCGGCTGATCGTCAGATTGGCGAGCTCCCCGTCGAGCGTCGAGGCGATGTGGGCCGCCGGATCGGTCGTGCTCAGGTGCACGGGGTGGCCACGCGAGGCCAGCTCGGCTGCGATCGCGGCCGCGATCGTCGTCTTTCCTACCCCGCCCTTTCCCATCACCAGCACGAGCCCGTGGCCCGGCCTGGCGATCTCGTCGATCAACGACGAGAGGGGCGGGAGCGACGGCTTCGCAACCGGGGGCACGAGATGCGACAGGGCTCGGGATGCCCGATCGTCGAGCAGCGCTCGCAGCGCTGGAAGGCCCACCATGTTGAAGGCGCGCAGCGGGATGCGTACCGTCGGCAATCCTTGCAGCCGAGAAGGCATCGCGCGGAGGGCGACCCGCCCGCGCTCCGCAAGGGCCGTCGCGACGACGTCGGCGTGATCGGCCGCCGCGAAGACCGCGTTGATGGCGAGGTGTTGGTTGGCGATGCCGATGGCCATGAGCTCGCCCGACGTCCGCTCGACCTCGCGGAGCGCCGCCCGATCCGGGCGGGTCACCAGCACCATCGTGGTACGGGTGCCGTCCGCCAACGCTTTCACCGCCGCGGCGAAACGGCTCTCCTGCATCTTCAATCCCGTGTGCGGCCCGAGACAAGACGCTCCCTGCGTGGTCGACTGGAGGAAGCCGGTCCAGGCGCGCGGCAGACTCAGGAGCCGCAACGTATGCCCGGTGGGCGCGGTATCGAAGAGCACGTGGTCGAACAGGTCTGCCTGGTCGCCTACGAGCAGCTCGGCAAACTCGTCGAACGCAGCGATCTCGACGGTGCACGCACCGGCAAGCTGTTCACGCAGCTCCGCGAGCTGGCCTTCCGTCCAGAGGCCGCGATAGGGCGCGATCACACGCTCGCGGTATTGGTCCGCCGCTTTCTCGGGATCGATATTGAGCGCCCAGAGCCGGTCGACCCCGGGAATGGCGGTGGGACGATTCATGAGGGTGACCCCGAACATCTCGTCGAGGTTCGACGCCGGGTCGGTGCTGACCACAAGGATGCCCCTCCCCCCCTCCGCACGCCGGCTCGCCGTCGCCCCCCCCAGCGCCGCCCTTCCCCCGCCCCTCTTCCCCGGCGACACACGGCAGCCGCCCGGCGCCCCCCGGCGCCGCCGGGCACGGGCGCCACCGGCCTACGGTCCACGATCACCACCCTCCAACCGGCGCCTCGGTACTCGGCGTTACTCGGAGTTGCGGTGGCGGCCGCGGTTCCGCGGGTCGTCGGGGTGGCGGGTCCGACGACCGGTGAAGAAGAGCGAGGACGACGCGCGGCGCGCCGACGAGCCTTGCGTGCTGCCGCTCACCCACTCGCTCGCGCGGCCACTGCGCGACTGACTGGCGACGAGCTCGCCCGGGGTCGTCCGCAGCAGGTTCACGGCGCCGAGCAGCGCGAGCAGGCTCACGCCGAAGATCACGCCGAGCACGCCCAAAGCGAAGCGCCGCGCTTTCTCGCGCTCGGCGCGCCGCTGCCGCGCCGATGCGCGGAATCCGAGATTCCGGAGCTCCCCCTCGACCTCACGCCGCGTCAGCATGGCGAGAGCCTTAGCATCGGACCCGGCCCCGAGTCACGAGGAACCATGCCCAAGGGGGAGCCGCGGCGGCGTGGTACTTCACACGTGGACAGGCCCCACGGTGCCCGCTAAACCTTCCGTCCCATGCGGGCTCCCATCGTCCTGATCATCCGCGACGGCGGGGGCCGAGGACGCGACTACCCCGGCGACGCGGTCACGCTCGCCCATCCCGAAGTCCTCGCCCACATCCTTGCCACGTACCCCCACACCGTGCTCGGCGCCGCAGGACGCGCGGTCGGGCCCCGGCCCGGCTCTCAACGGGCGTCCGCGGTCGCACCCCCCAAGCTGGGGGCCGGCC
>CAZWAX010000542.1:0-3600 GCA_964631985.1 uncultured Polyangiaceae bacterium
GTCGCACGCTACCGCGTCATCTTCGGCGACTGCGACCCGATGAAGATCGTCTACTACGGCAACTACTTTCGCTTCTTCGAGATCGGCCGCGCCGAGCTCTTCCGCCGCATGGGTCATCCATTCGCGGTCTACATCGACCGCGGGCTCTACCTGGGCGTGATCGAGACGACCTGCCGCTATCGCCGGCCGTCGCGCTACGACGACGACCTCGTCATCGCCGCCGCCGTGACCGACGTTCGCGGCGCCCGCATCACGATCGGCTACGAGATCCGCGGTCTCGACGGCGAGCTGCGGGTCGAAGGCTCGACGACGCATGCGGTGATCGGCGACGACGGCAGGCCGCAGCGCATCCCGGCCGAGTTCCGCGAGGCGGCGAAGAAGCTCGCGGGCGCCTGAGCAACGCTCACCCCGGTCGGGGCGTCGCCGCGCCTTGGACGGTAAACCAGCACTCGCTACGGATACGCCTCGAGCGTGCCCTCGACCGTCACTCGCATGGGCCCCGGCAATCCGGCCACGACGTCGAGCGCCAGGTTCGACGTCGGCCCGAGACAGGAGACCGATGCCAGCGTCGGACGCGAGACTCCCGCGATCGGCGCCGCCTCCATCCCGAGCGCGATCAACGTATCCGTCCCGTCGTACGACGGATTGAACTGGAAGGTGCCGCCGCCCGTGAGGAAGCAGGTCCGCAGACGCGACTCGCAGCTGCTGGAGGCCCCGCCGCAATCGAGATCGCTGGAACAGCCGCGTTGCGCGTGTCCCGACGCGATCGAGCACCGATCGTCGCTTGGACCAAGGACGCACGTCCCGACTCCGTCGCCGTCGGCGTCCACGCACCCGGGCCCGAAGAACCCGTCGTCGTCCTCGCCGCAGCTGAACGGTCGCGTGGCCTCCCCGGGGCGCCCGCAGCCTGCCCCCGGGCATTGCGACCCCACACTGCACGGCGCACCGACATTCGATCCGCCGAGGCAGCGTCGTCCGCCGCAGATCCCAAGGTTGCCGCCGCTCGGCGGGCAGTCGGCGTTCGAGCTGCACGACGCGGCGGCGGCGTCATTGCACGTGTCGCAGAGACATCGCGTGCCGCCGGCGCCCGCGGTGCCGCAGCTCGGATTCGCCGTCGTGAGCGTCGCGACGACCGGCGCGGTCGCATTCTGGAGATCGATCGGGAGCGTTGCGACGAAGGTCGTGGCCGCGGGCGGGCAATCGAGGCTCGTGCGCCCGAAGTCCGGACGCTCCGGGACCTCGCCGTTGGCGTCGCACGCGAGCCCGGCGCGCGGACCGGCGTCGCACGTGCCACCCGCGACGCCGTCGTTGACGCCGCCCGCATCCGAGCAGCGCGGACACGGCCCGTCGACGAGGCTCGGGCCGATGCCGAGGGAGTAGATGTCCACTCCGAGCGTCGTCGCCAAGGCTGCGGCGCCCATGTCGACGTCGGCGGTGCCGCTGATCGGCGCGGCGAACCGCTGCAGCAGACACGCGCCGACGCCACCGCCCGCAACGGGCATCGGCGCGCCGGCGTGGAACGCGCACGTTCCGGCCGCCGGGCAGGTGCCGCTCGGACACGCGGAGTCGCCCCCGCACACGGCGCCGGAATTCGCGCCGCCGAGGCAGGTCCGGGCCGCGCACGTCGCGTCGGACGCGCAGATCTTCGACACGTCGGTGCTGCAGCGGCGGCCGTCGAGCCGACCGGCACCGGCGTCGGGATTCGCGATCGGCCCCGAGACCGCGCAGGTGCCGCACGGATGGGTTGCCGCGGCGCAATCGAGCTGCACCGTGAATGCCCCGTCGCCGAGGAGCGGCGTGCGATGCCAGAGCCCTGTCCACCCGGCGTCGAGGATCGAGGCGTCGGCCCCGGCGTCGGGCGCGAAGACGAGCGTCGTCGGACACGCGCAGGTGCAGTCCGTGCAGGTCGCGTCGGGTCGGCAGGCGCCCCATCCGCTCGACGGCGCGGAGGGATCGCACGGCTCACCGGGCTCGTTGCTGCCGTTGTGGCAGACCGGAGTCGGGATCGGCGTCGGCGTCGGAGGCGCGCACTCGGGGTTCCCCGGATCGAGCGCACACACCTCGTCGTCGACGAACGTCGCCGACACGGCGGCGAGCGCCGCGGCCTGACCGGTGTGCGAGCACCCGCCCTTGGCTTCGGCGTTGGCGATACCGGCGGCGAGCTTGGCGGTCGCCTTCGCGAGACAGATGCCGTCGACGTTCCCGGTCTGCCCGGCGGCCTTCGCATGGCAGCGCGCGAGCGCGGCGACGTGCTTCCCGACCAGCTTCATTTTCGCCGAGTCGCACGATCCGGCCGCCTGGCCGACCACGGCCTCGAGGCCTACCGCGAGCTCGCCCGCGTCGTTCGTACGCTGACCGCCGCTGCCCTCGACCGCGCACGTCCTCTTGGCTTCGAGCGCGTCGAGCTTCGGCCCGATCTTGCTGGCGGCTCGTACGAGGCACGCCACCTCGGTCGGCATGCCCGCCGCCGCGGCCTTGGCGTGACAGGCGACGTGCGCCCGAACGCCGCCCGCGACGATCTTGATCTGGCCGGCGAGACACGGGTCGACGGTCAGGCTCGACAGCGCCCGCGCCACGCCGGCGAGCGGCACGAGCACGAGCAGAACGCAGAGACCGACGCTGGAAGCGGTGCGCACCATGGGTCGCGGAGACGGCAAGCCACCGCGCTACCACGCGCGCGCCCGGCGACGCCAGACGAAAATCCCGAGCGCCCCCCTACTCGTCCGCCACGCCCGACGTGTGCAACCCGCACTCCTCCGCGCGTCCGTCGAAGCGCGCGCCCTTGTCGCCGTCGGCCCCCGCCAGATCGCCGCTCGCGCCGGCCGCGCTGGTCGTGTGCCAGTCACCGACCCGCGTGTAGCCCTTCTCCCAGAGCGGGTGCTGCGGCAACTGGTAGTGCTCCATGTAGTAGTACACGTCCTGCGAGCGCCAGCGCAGAATCGGGTGCACCTTGAAGATCCCGTCCTGGAACGTCACGGGATCGAGCGTGCTCCGAAACGTCGTCTGATCGGCGCGAAGACCGGCGATCCAGGCATGGGCGTCGAGCTCGGCGATCGCGCGTCGCATCGGCTCGACCTTACGGATGCGGTGGTACTCGTCGAGGTCGCTCTCCCAGAGCTTGCCGTGCTTCGCCTCCATCTCGGCGGGGCTGAGCACGCCGGAGTAGCGCTTCGCGTTCAAGCGCAGGAGCGCGGTCAGCTCCGTCCCGTAGCGATAGGTCTCGGGCACGAGATAGCCGGTGTCGACGAAGACCACCGGGATCTCGGGGATCATGCGTGTCACGAGGTGCAGGATCACGGCGCTCTGAATGCCGAAGCTCGTGCTGACGATCAGGCGCCCGCGGAAGACGCGATCCGCCCAGGCGACCTGCGCCTTCGTCGCTTCCTCCAGCGCTTCGCGGTTGAAGATGGTGACCTGCTTCGGGCTCGGACGCTCCACGACGTTCCTCCTCTGGGTCGCATGGCATCGCCGGGCGACCTGTGGCAAGCACGCGGCAGGAGAGACCTCGTCATGAAGATGCTCCACACGATGCTCCGCGTGGGCAACCTCGATCGCTCGCTCGCCTTCTACGTCGACGTGCTCGGCTGCAGGAAGCTCGCG
>CAZWAX010000543.1:0-3599 GCA_964631985.1 uncultured Polyangiaceae bacterium
ACCCAGGCGAGCAAGGTCGCCGACACGCGATGCTGGATCGGTTGTCCCGGCAGCAGGTCCGACATCGCGAGGAGGAAGAGCGGGACCGTGAAGACCGCGCTCACCCGCGTCCGCCGCGTCATGTCGTCGAGCTCGGGATTGGCGTCGTCGTCGAGCGAGATCTCACGCGGCTCGAGCGCCATGCCGCAGATCGGACAGCTGCCGGGCCCGATCTGCACGATCTCGGGGTGCATCGGACAGGTGTATTCGCGGGTGTCGTGGGTCGGCGCGGCAGCGGCTCGGGGCGTCAGGAACTGCGCCGGATCGGCGAGGAACCGCTCGCGGCAGCCGGCGGCGCAGAAGTGGTAGGTGGTGCCGGCGTGCGTCGCGTGGTGCGGCGTGGTCGCCGAGTCGACGGTCATGCCGCAGACCGGGTCCGTGGTGCCCGGCGCGGGTGGGGTGTGCTCGTGATGTGTGGCCATCAGTGGTTCTCGCGGCGGGCGCTCCGCGCCGCGCCGTTGGCGGTCCAAAGCACGGAGAATGCGCAGCGCGACGTCAGAGCATCAGAGCAGTAACCGACGCTCGGCAAGGTGTCGAGACGGCGGCGGTATGGCGCTGGCCAGGCTTGCCAGGGAAACTAGAACATGTTCTACTTCCGCGGTCTCGAAATTCCGCCGCGTTCGCATCGCCGCGCCGCCTTCACAAGGAGATCTCGTGGGCAGAAATCCGTTGCATACCAAGCTCTGCGACATGCTCGGGATCGATTTTCCGATCATCGCGTTCACCCACTGCAAGGACGTCGTGGCGGCCGTCGTGAATGCCGGCGGTTTCGCGGTCCTCGGCGAAGCGATGCACACGGCGGATGAGATCGGCGCCGACATCAAGTGGATCCGGAGCCGCGTCGGCGACAAGCCGTTCGGCATCGACCTCGTGCTCCCCGCCTCGGCGCCCGACGCGGATACGCTCGAGACCCTGCTCTCGAAGATCCCCGACGAGCACAAGCGTTTCGCCGCCCACATCAAGGAGAAGTACAACGTCCCGGAGCCGAAGGGCTCGCAGGCGCTGCACCAGTGGGGCGGTCTCAATCAGGACATCGCGCGGAAACAGCTCGAGGTGATCCTCGACGAGCGCGCTCCGGTCTTCGTGTCCGGCCTCGGCAGCCCGGCCTTCATGCTGAAGGCCGCGCACGAGCGCGGCATGAAGGTGTTCGGGTTGATCGGCAAAGCGCGGCAGGCGAAGCGTGAGATCGAGGCCGGCGTCGACGTCATCATCGCGCAGGGCTACGACGCCGCCGGGCACACCGGTCCGATCGGGACCTTCTCGATCGTGCCCGAGGTCGGTGCGCTCCCGGGCGACACGCCGGTAGTGGCGGCGGGTGGCGTGACCACTGGGCGTCACCTCGCGGCCTCGATCTGTCTGGGTGCCGCCGGCGTCTGGACCGGTACGTTGTGGCTGGCGTCGCGCGAGTCCGACAACGACATGATCATCAAAGAAAAGCTGGTCGCGGCGACCGCCGACGATACCGTCTACTCGAAGAGCGTCTCCGGGTTCGCGATGCGCGTCCTCAAGTGCCCGTGGACCGAGGAATGGGCGAAGCCCGAGGCGCCGCGAGTGCTCAATTCGCCGTACCAGATGCTGCTCAGCTCGGACTACATCCAGGCCGCCAACGACCATCGCCGCGCCGACTTGATGTTCGAGGCGGCCGGGCAGGGCGTGAGCTTCATCGACTCGATGAAGCCGGCGAAGCAGATCGTCAACGACATGGTGGAGGAGGCCCTCTCGGTGTTCGAGGAGATCACCGGAGAGTCGGCGGACGCGTAGCGTGGCGGACGCCTCCATTCCGAGCACCCCGGGCTTCGACCCGGCCCGTGCCGGCAAGCGCGCCGAGTGCGACGGCGGCGGCGCCATCGCCGGCACGCGCTACGCCGCCCGTGAAGATTTCACGGGCACGCTCACGGGCGAGTACGTCGATCACGGCGATCCGCCCTGGCGCTGGTACCTCCTGAAAGACCTCGAGCGCCGGCCCGACGGCTACCCCGGCGACGCGGTCTGGTGTCTCGCCGAAAACCTCTTCGTCGACGGCGAGCCCTGAGCCGGCATGGCGCTCCGGATCGTCGTCTGCGCGAAGGAGGTCCTCGACCCCGACGCGGTCAACAACTACGCGCTCGAGGGCAAGCTCGTGATCGGCGACGACGGCAAGTCGCTCACGCAAGCGTCGATCCCGCGCCTCATGAACGCCTACGACGAGCAGGCGATCGAGGCCGCGCTCCGCATCCGTGAGGCGGGCGTCGCCTGCACCATCACGGTCGTGTCGGTCGGCGATCCGGGCGAGATCCTGAAGCACGCGGCGTCGCTCGGGATCGACGAGCCGGTGGCGATCCAGGCCGACACCGCCGGGCTCGACCATCACGGCATCGCCCAGCTGCTCGCAGTGTTCGTCCGCTCCCGCGGGGGCGCCGACCTCGTGCTGTGCGGCCGCCAGGCCTCCGACGGCGACCAGGGCGTCGTGCCGGCGCTCCTCGGCGAGCACCTCGGGCTGCCGGTGGTGACGATCGCGCGCTCGGTCGACGTCACCGCGACCGGCGAGGCGTTCGGGATCCGGGTCGTGCGGGTCACGCCCGACGGCGACGAAACGGTCGCGATCGCGGCGCCGGCCGTCGTGACGATCAGCAACGAGCTCGGTCAGGCGCGCTACCCGACCATGGCCGGGCGGATGGCGGCGCGGAAGAAGAAGATCGCATCCGTGACGGCGGCCGAGCTCGGCGTCGGTGCCGAAGCCCTGCAGCCGCGCGTCACGCTCGTGAAGCAGTTCGTGCCCACGGTGAAGGGCTCGTGCGAGGTGATCGGCGGCTCGCCGGCCGAGGCCGCCGTGGCACTGATCGCGCGCCTCCGCGCCGAGAACGTGATCCGATGAGTCGCGTCGTCGTGTGTACCTGGGGGACGACCGCGGGCGCCGAAGAGCTGCTGACGCTCGGACACGGGGTCGCGACCGCGCTCGGGACCGAGCTCGGTTGGGTGGTCGTCGGCCCGACGTCGGAGGATCTCGCCGCGATCGGAGGCCGTCACGGCGTCGCGACGGTCGATCGGCTCGTCGATCCGGGGCTCACCACGTTCGGCGGCGACGTCGCGGTCGAAGCCCTGGCGCAATACGCCCGCCAGTACGACTTTCGGTTGTTGCTCGTCCCGCAGACCTTCGACGCGCGCCTCACGGCGCCGCGGCTCGCGGCCCGCATCGATGCGGGGGTCGTCATGAACGGGTTGGCGCTTGGGGCGGAGGGCGGCGAGATCGCCGTCACGGCCTCGGCCTTCGGCGGCGACACGCGGGTGGTCTATGTGCTCGCGGGGGCGCCGCGCTACGTCGTCGGCATGAGCACGAGCGCCCTCGTCGTCGACCCCGCGCCGACCGCGACCACGCCGCCGGTCCGCGACGTCGGGCTCGACCTCGGTGCGGTCCATGAGCGCGTCCGGATCGTCGCCCGGAGCGAAGCGGCCGGTCCCCGCATCGAGGAAGCGACCATCCTCGTCGCCGGCGGCCGCGGTCTCGGCGAAAAGGACAACTACCGCTTGATCCACGAGCTCGCCGACGCGCTCGGCGGCATGGCCGCGGCCTCGCGCCCGAT
>CAZWAX010000544.1:0-3598 GCA_964631985.1 uncultured Polyangiaceae bacterium
TCGAGCAGCTCCTCGACGTCCGAGTAGCGCTTCGGATGGCGGCTGCCATCGACGTTGGTGTGCGCCAGCTCGTCGACGAGCACGATCGCCGGCCGACGCGCGAGGATCGCGTCGAGGTCCATCTCGAAGAGCGTCTTGTCGCGGTAGGGGATGGCGCGCTTGGGAATGACCTCCAACCCGTCGAGCAGGGCTTGGGTCTCGGCGCGCCCGTGGGTCTCGACCACCCCCACGACGATGTCGACGCCCTCGCGCCGGCGCTCCTGCGCCGCCTCGAGCATGGCGTAGGTCTTCCCGACGCCCGGGGCCGCTCCCATGAAGATACGGAGCCGGCTGCGCTCGGCCCGGTCGGCTACCTGCAAGAGGGCGTCGGGCGACGGCCGGCGGTCCTCCGCGCTCTCTCGGCCCGGCATGGTCGCAGTCTACGCTACTTCGATCCCAGGGCGTCCAGCGCAAGATTCAGCGGCAGGACGGTGACGACCGGCTCACCGAGGACGCCCCATTGCCGCCGCGCCGTATGCTCGGCGACCAGCGCCAGGACCGTGCCCTCCGGGAGGCCGCGCGTGCGCGCGACGCGCCCCGCCTGATAGCGGGCCGCGGCCGGGCTGACGTGGGGATCGAGGCCGCTGCCCGAGGCGGTCACCAGGTCGATCGGGACGGGTGCGGTGTTGTCGGGGTCGGCGGCGCGGAGCGCCGCGATCCGACCTTTCACGGCGGCGGCGAGATCGTCGTTCAGCGGGCCGAGATTCGAGCCCGACGAGATCGCGCCGTTGTAGGCCATGGGACCCGTCGCCGACGCCCGGCTCCAGAAGTACTTGGGGTCGTCGAAGGGCTGGCCGATCAGCGCCGAGCCGACGATCGCGTCGTTGCGCTCGATCAGGCTGCCGTTCGCCTGTCGCGGAAACACGAGCTGGGCGATGCCGGTCACCGCGAGCGGGTAGACGACGCCGGTCACGATCGTCAGCAGGACGAGTGAGAGCAACGCGGGTTTCAGTTGACGCATGGTCGTTCCTCCATATGCATCCGATTCAGACGAGCCCGAACAGCACGAGCACCATGTCGATTGCCTTGATGCCGACGAACGGCGCGACGATGCCGCCGAGGCCGTAGACGAGCAGGTTGTCGCGCAGCAGCACCGACGCGCCGACGGCGCGATAGCGGACGCCGCGGAGCGCCAACGGGATCAGCCCGATGATGATGAGGGCGTTGAAGATCACCGCCGACAGGATCGCGCTCGCGGGCGTGGCGAGGCCCATGACGTTGAGCGCGTTCAGGACGGGGTAGGTGCCCGCGAACGCCGCCGGGATGATCGCGAAGTACTTCGCGACGTCGTTGGCGATCGAGAAGGTGGTGAGCGCGCCGCGGGTCATGAGCAGCTGCTTCCCGATCTCGACGATCTCGATCAGCTTGGTCGGGTTGGAATCCAGGTCCACCATATTGCCGGCCTCCTTGGCCGCCTGGGTGCCGGTGTTCATGGCGACCGCGACGTCGGCCTGGGCGAGCGCCGGCGCGTCGTTGGTGCCGTCGCCGGTCATCGCGACCAGCCGGCCGCCGCGCTGGTACTCGCGGATCAGCTCGAGCTTCTTCTCGGGCGTGGCTTGCGCCAAGAAGTCGTCGACGCCCGCCTCGGCGGCGATGGTGGTGGCGGTGAGCGCGTTGTCGCCGGTGATCATCACCGTCTTGATGCCCATGCGGCGGAGCTCGGCAAAGCGATCCTTGATGCGCGTCTTCACGATGTCCTTCAGCTGGATGACGCCGAGCACCTGCGGGCCGTCGGCGACGACGAGCGGGGTGCCGCCCTCGCGCGCGATGCGCTCCACGTGGCCGCGAACCGGGGCGGGGAAGTGCCCGCCGTTCTGCTCGACCCAGGCTTCGATGGCGTCGGCCGAGCCCTTGCGCACGTGGCGGCCGTCGAGGTCGACGCCGCTCATCCGGGTCTGCGCGCTGAACGGCACGAACTTGGCGCCGAGCGCGTGGATGTCGCGCTCGCGGAGCCCATACTGCTCCTTCGCGAGTACCACGACACTCCGGCCTTCCGGCGTCTCGTCGGCGAGCGACGCGAGCTGGGCCGCGTCGGCGAGGAGGTCCATGCCGACGCCGTCGCTGGGGATGAAGGCCGTCGCCTGGCGGTTGCCGAGCGTGATCGTGCCGGTCTTGTCGAGCAGCAGGACGTCGACGTCGCCCGCGGCCTCGACGGCGCGGCCGGAGATCGCGATGACGTTGGCCTGGATCATGCGGTCCATGCCGGCGATGCCGATCGCCGAAAGCAGGCCGCCGATGGTGGTCGGGATGAGGCACACCAGGAGCGCCGTCAGCACGGTCAGCGTGATCGGAGCGCCCGCCCCGACTTCACGCACCGCGTATATGGAGAACGGCAACAGTGTCACCGTCGCGAGCAGGAAGATGATGGTGAAGCCCGCGAGCAGGATGTTGAGGGCGATCTCGTTCGGAGTCTTCTGACGCTTCGCCCCCTCGACCAGCGCGATCATGCGGTCGAGGAAGGTCTCGCCCGGATCCGTGGTGACCCGGATGGCGAGCCAGTCCGACAGCACACGGGTGCCGCCGGTCACGGCGCTGCGGTCGCCGCCGGCCTCGCGGATCACCGGCGCGCTCTCCCCCGTGATCGCGCTCTCGTCGACCGACGCGACGCCGACCAGGATCTCGCCGTCGCTCGGGATGAACTCGCCCGCTTCCACGAAGACCACGTCACCCTTGCGGAGATCCGCGCTCACGGTGTTCTTGAAGGTGGCCTTGCGCGGATCGAAGGTCCGCTCGACGAGCGCGCGCTCGATCTTGCGAGCGATGACGTCGCGGCGGGATTTCCGCAGGGCGTCGGCCTGCGCTTTCCCGCGACCCTCGGCCATGGCTTCCGCGAAGTTGGCGAACAGAACGGTGAACCAGAGCCACAAGGAGATCGCCAGAATGAATCCGGCGGGTGCCTCGCCCTGGCCGCCGAGAGCCTGGAAGAAGAGCAGGGTCGTGAGGATGCTGCCGATCAGCACCACGAACATCACCGGGTTCCGCACCTGATGGCGGGGGTCGAGCTTCGCGAACGACGCGACGATGGCGCCGCGGACGATCGCGGGATCGAACAGCGGGCGTGCTTTGGCTTGCGTGGACATGGTGGCTCCTCTCACTGGAACAGCATCAGGTGCTCGACGATCGGGCCGAGCGCGAGCGCGGGCACGAAGGTCAGCACGCCGACGATGATGACGACGCCGATCAGCATGCAGACGAAGAGCGGCGTGTGGGTCGGCAGCGTGCCGGCGCCGGCCGGCACGTGCTTCTTCCGGGCCAGCGAGCCGGCGATCGCCAGCGTCGGGATCGCGAGCCAGTAGCGCGAGATCAACATCGCCAGGCCGCCGGTCGCGTTGTAGAAGGGCACGTTGGCCGACAGGCCCGCGAAGGCGCTGCCGTTGTTGTTCCCCATCGAGCTGTAGGCGTAGAGGATCTCGCTGAAGCCGTGCGCGCCCTTGTTGAAGCGGCTGGCGAGCCCGGCCTCGGTCATGACCGCGAGCGCGGTGAAGCCGAGCACGACGATCGGCGGAATCAGGATCACGAGCGAGGCCATCTTCATCTCGTAGGCCTCGATCTTCTTGCC
>CAZWAX010000545.1:0-3596 GCA_964631985.1 uncultured Polyangiaceae bacterium
AGGGCGAGCGCAAAACGCTCCTCGGGCGTCAATTTTTCGCGTTTCCTCATGATGGGGCTTCCTTCGGGTTCAGCGCTCGACGTCACTACGGCGGACGTCGGCGACTTGGGCGGGACGCGCCGCGATCTCCTCGACGGCGACGGGCGGAGCCGATCGCACGCGACGACCGCGGATGCTGAAGCGAGTGATGTGGTAGAGCGCGGCGAAACCGTCGCGCCAGGTGATCTTCTTTCCCTGGTCGTAGTCACGGCCGGCATAGGAAATCGGCTGCTCGTAGATCCGGCAGCGCAGCTGCGCCACCTTGGCGGTGATCTCGGGCTCGAAGCCGAACCGATCACACTCGATCTCGATCTGCTGCAGGACCTCGCGACGAAAGAGCTTGTAGCCGGTCTCCATGTCGGTGAGGTTCAGATTGGTGCACATGTTGGAGAACAGCGTCAGCACACGGTTGCCGACGTAGTGCCAGAAGTTCAGCACGCGGTGCGGGCCACCGAGGAAGCGCGAGCCGAAGACGACGTCGGCTTCGCCGCGCTCGATCGACACCAAGAGCCCGGGAATGTCCCGCGGGTTGTACTCGAGGTCGGCGTCCTGCACGACCACGACGTCGCCGCGCGCATGCGTGAACCCGGTGCGCAGCGCCGCCCCCTTGCCGCGATTGGTGGCGTGGAAGAAGACGCGCACCTCGCCGCCGGCGAGCTCGCGGAGGATGTCACGGGTGCCGTCGAGCGACCCGTCGTCGACGACGAGGATCTCCTTGGCGTGCGGCAGGGCCTGCACGCGCTTCAGGATCTCCCGGATGCTGGTCGCCTCGTTGTAGACCGGCATGACGATCGAAAGCTTCATCGCAACGTCCCTCGTCGAATCTCGTCCACCGTCGCGGGTCGGACCGCGACGACCCGAGCCCAGATCTCCAGGCCCTGCCCCGCGGCGGGATTGTTGAAGTCGCCCACCACCTCGTCGTCCTCGATCGCCACGAGGCGGAACTTCATCGGCTCCCCGCGCGGGGGGCGCACCGTATAGCGCTTGCCAACCTCGAGCGCGAGGTCGGGGGGCAGCTGGGCGCGGGGCATGCGCCGCAAAAGCTCGGGGCGATGCTCGCCGTAGCTCTCGCGGGCCGAGAGCGTCCTCCGCCGCTCCTCGCCGGCGACGAGACCGTCGACGGCCTGCTCCAGCGCCGGAAAGATCTGCTCGTTGCCGTGCAGATAGGTGACCGGGCCGCAGTGGTCGGTCGAGTCGATCAGATCCCCGTTGGTGAGACTCGCCCGATACTCGATCGTCACGACGGTATCGGTCGCGACCCGCAGCATCGCGTCCTTCATATTCCCTCCGCTACCCGCGCCGGCCTCGCGGCGGCCTCGGCGAGGAGCCCCGCGATGATCTTCACGTCGCCGCCCGATCCTCCCTTGGTGACGAGCGTCGCGCCGGCTGCCGGGCCACGGAGAATCGTCCCGTACGCGACCAGTGGCGCGATGCGACCGTGGACGGCGAGCCCGCCCGCCTGCAGCCGGGTGAGGATCGCGTGGCTGGTCTCGCCGCCGATCAGCACGAGCGTGGCGATCTCCGTCCTCGCCGCGATCGCGGCGACGGCGTCGGCGAGCATGGTTTCGGTCGTGCGCAGCGCCGCGGTCGTCGGCACGGACGAGGACGGCCGCGGCGCCAGCACCACCGTCGTCCCGCTGCGCAAGGTGGCCGCGGCCTTGGCGGCGGCATCCCCTTCGGTCGAATCGACGGCGATCGCCCGTCCGGTCGCCAGGACGGCCTCGACCTGCGCCCGCGCCCGGCTGTGCAGGCTCCCGTTCACGATCAGCGCCGGCATCGGCACGGGGTGGCGGACCCGGTCGCCCGGCGCGCGGGCCCCATCGACGTGCGGCGCGAGCGCCGCCGCGAGCGCGATCGATCCGGCGAGACAGACCGGACGCGGCAACGCGACGATCGCCCCGACCGCCGTCCGAACGTCGTCGTCGTGCTCGGCGTCCACCACGAAGAGGTCAATGCCGGTGCGACGATGTCGTGCCACCTCCTCCGCGAGCCGGCCGCTCCGCACCGCGTCCCGTGGCAGCACCATCGTTCCTCGCCCGCTCTCACGCGCGATGACCGCGGGGATCGACGACACCGCACCGGGCCCTTCGGGATCGCGCGCGAACTCGGTGTCGGCGAGGAGTCGCCCATCGAACCACTGGCACCCGTCCCGCGTCACCCGACCGGCACCGGGAATCGCCGCCAGCACGAACACCGGGGCGCCCAGCACCTCGACCGCCGCGTCGAGCTCGGCCCCGAGATGACCGCGAAGCGCCGTGTCGATCTTCTTCAGCACGAGCGATGCCGGGGCTCTCCGGAGCGCCGTCCGGACTCGCGCTGCTGCCGCCGCCGGCACGAGCGCCCGGCTCTGCGTGTTCACGACCACGATCCCCTCACCCCCCGGCGTCGCGACGCCGTCGGGCGCGACCACGACCTCGACCCGCTGCCCCGCCAGGGCGAGCTCGGCCGCGACGTCGCAGGCGCCGGTCAGGTCGTCGGCGATCGCGGCGAACGCCGTCACCGCATCAACACCGCGCGCGCCGGTGCTCCGTCGACGCCCTCGAGCTTCAAGGGGAGGCAGGAAAGCAGATACGGCCCGGCGGCGATCTCGCGAAGGTCGAGTCCCTCGATGATCAGGATACCGGCGCCCAGCAGGAGCTTGTGGACCTCGAACGTCGTGCTTCCGAACTGCTCGATCGAGAGGTAGTCCATGCCGATCGTCCTCACCTTGCGCTCGACCAGATGCTCGGCGGCGTCGCGGGTGACGTAGGTGAAATCCTTCTGGAAGCCCGCCTTTGCCCAGCGCGCAGAGTTGTCGGTCAGGAAGAGCACGATGTCACCCGCGTGGATCTCGTGGCGACGGAGCGCCTTCGCGTCGATCGCGTCCATCCCCCGGAGATCGAGGACGTGAGCCGGGCCGACCATCCGATCGAGCGACACTTGCTCGAGCGTCGGGGCACCGTCGATGAAATGCGCCGGGGCGTCGACGTGGGTGCCGGTGTGCGCGCCGAGCGAGAGGTGGGTCAGGTTGGCGGCGTCACCGCGCTTGATGGCACGGATCTGCGTCTGCTCGAGTGTCGGGTCGCCGGGATAGAAATGCATGTCCGGACGATCGGGGACCGAGACGTCCCAGACGAACCGGCAATACTGCGCGAGATCCTCGCGACTCGGCTGTTCCGTGGACACGTTCGACGATTCCTTTCCGTCGGGCGCGGGCGCGTCAGGCGCTGGCGGCCGTTCGTTCGTTGCGCTTCCGACGGGCACCGAGCTCGGCCGCCGTCTTGATCGCCTCCAGCAGATTCTTGTGGTTCGCAATACCCTTGCCGGCGATGTCGAAGGCGGTGCCGTGACCGGTCGAGGTGCGGATGAAGGGAAGGCCGACGAGCAGGGTCACGACGTCTCCGAAACCGAGCAGCTTCACCGCGCCGAGCCCCTGGTCGTGGTAGAGCGCGATCGTGAGATCGTACATGCCCTGCTTGGTCTTGTAGAAGACCGTATCGGCGGGCACCGGCCCGATGGCGTCGACCCCCGCGGCTTTCGCCGCCGCGATCGCCGGCTCGATCTCCTCGATCTCCTCC
>CAZWAX010000546.1:0-3570 GCA_964631985.1 uncultured Polyangiaceae bacterium
CCGTCGCCGTCGCTGTGACCGTTGCCGTCGCTGTGGGCGTCGGGGTCGCCGTGCGCGTGGGTGTCGCGGTGACGGTAGATGTCGCGGTGGGTGACGACGTCGCCGTGGCGGTGGATGTCGCGGTCGGTGACGGGGTCGCGGTGACGGTGGATGTCGCGGTGACTGACGGGGTCGCGGTCGCGGTCGGTGACGGCATCGCGGTCGCCGTCGCGGTTGGCTCCACGGTGGCGGTTGCCGTCGCCGTCGGCGTGGTGGTCGGTGTGGGTGTCGGTGTGGGTGTCGGCTCGGGTGTTGCCGTCGGGGTCGGTGTGGCTGAGATGGCTTCGAACAGGGCGACGTAGCTCGTCGGGCTCGCGGGAGCGTCGATCTCGTGACTCCGGGCGCCACCGTCGGACCACGACACGAAGGCGTACGTGATGCCCTCGAGGGTCTGCGGCGATGGTGCCGAGATCGTCACGATGGCGTTGACGATCTCCGTCTTCACGTAGGGCGCGACGCCGCTCGTCGGTCCGGTCGTGATCATGAGACCCGGGGGATCACTCGCGAGCGTGAGGTCCACGGTCTCGGGATAGAGGAACACGCTGGCGGTGTTCGTCAGGCCGCCGGCGTCGGTCGCGGTCAGTCGGAGCTCGAGATGGGTCGGATAGTCGTGCTGCGGGGCGGTGAAGGAGCCGCCGCTCGTGCCCTCGTAGGTCTGCACCGTGTGCTCGTGGCACGTGGACGGACAGTGCTGGAGGATCAGCGACCAGGTGAGGGCCGAGGCGCCGAGCGTGCCGTCCTCGGGATCGGTGGCGGAGCCCGTGAACGGGATCACGCTCCCTGCCTGCCACGTGACGGCACCGGTCGGCGCCCCGATGATGGCGGTCGGACGCGTGTTGCCGGCGGTGACGGTCACGCTCGCCGTGGCACTGGCGCCGTGCGGATCGGTGACGCGCAGCTTGACGTTGTATGTCCCGGCGTCGGTGTAGGTGATCTGCGGCGCAATGAGCGTCGAGTCACCGAAGGTGCCGTTGCCGTCGAGGTCCCAGCTGAAGGCGAGCGTGTCGCCGGGATCGGGATCGCTCGAGCCCGAACCGTCGAGCTGCACGGTGAGCGGCGTCGGGCCGTCGGTCTGGTCGACGTCGAGCACGGCAAGTGGCGGTTGGCTCGCGGCGACGTAGCTGATGCGCATCAACCGGCCGATGCTGACGTCGACGTAGAAGAGGTCGCCGCCGGGACCGAGCTTGAGATCCACGGGCGCGAAGGGGCCGGCGGCGAACGTCAGGCGCTGGGCGGGATCGGGCTCGCCATTGGGTCCGATCGGCATCGCCCAGATGCAGTGCCGGGAGTAGTCGGCGAAGAAGAGCGCGCCGTCGTACAGGGTGGGGTAGGTGCCGCCCTCGTAGAAGGCGAGACCGGTGATCGACGAGCTGCCGACGCCGCAGGACTCGTCGGGCACGACCTTGGCGGCGTGGAGGTAGCTGAAGAACGGGTCGGTGGCGGCCCCCGGCGACTGGTACAACGCCTCACACAGCGCCAGGCCGCTGTTGTATCCCGGCTGCTGGGGGACGCCCTCGTAGCACGGCCATCCGAAGTTCTCGATCGGCATGTCGCCGGTGTGCCCGATGCGATCGATCTCCTCCCAGTCGTTCCAGCCGACGTCGCCGATCCAGAGCTCGTTCGTGCCGGGCCGGGGCGCCAGGCGGAAGGGATTGCGGAGACCGTAGGCGATGATGGGGTCGTCCTCCGGCGTGGCGCCGCCGACGAGCGGGTTGTCGGGCATCGGGGTACCGTCGAGGGGATTCAGTCGCAGCACCGTGCCGTCGAACGTGACCGGATCCCCGCTCGTCAGGAGATCCTGGCTGCGGAGCGCCCCGCCTTCCGCGCTCGGTGGGGTCTGCGTCCCACCGTATCCCGTCGGCGGGTCGTCGCACGGATTGGGATCGGGGTGGCCCATCTGCCCGTAGTCCACGAAGGTGAAGCTCGCGCCGTCGCCGCCGCTGAC
Organism: uncultured Polyangiaceae bacterium; assembly: GCA_964631985.1. GTDB lineage: Bacteria > Desulfobacterota > Binatia > UTPRO1 > UTPRO1 > UTPRO1. The sequence goes on from CAZWAX010000546.1 coordinate 1,985, forward strand.
GTAGAGCGCGCCGTCGTTGCCGAACGCGATCGAGCCGATCGAGTGACTGGGGTACTGCTGGCACCAATTCTCCACGAACACGTCCTCGGTGCCCGTCATGACGTTGCCGGACGCCGTGAGCCGGGAGACGCGCCCCGCGACGACGCAACCGTCGAGGGTGTCGCCGGGCGGGCTCGGACACCCGTCGGAGGTCCCGCCGAAGCTGCCCCACCGCGGCGGCGTCCCCCCGATGGCCGCATCGAGGGTGTAGAGGACGTAGACGTACGGGGTCGCGGGAAAGCTCGGGTGCAATGCCAGTCCGAGGAGACCGCGATCCCAGAAGTTGTGGGTGTTGGTGCGGAGGTCGGCAAAGATGGTCGGCGAGGTGTCGTTCAGGTCGTCCCAGACCTTGATGATGCCGCTCTTCTCGGCGACGAAGATGCGACCGTCGCTCGCGAATTGCACGGCGGTCGGCAGGGTGAGGCTGGTGAAGACCTCGATCTCCTGAAACCCGCTCGGGAGCGTCGTCGCCCGGGCGCGGGACGGCGCCAGGAGTGCGACGGCCACGGCCGCCAGCACCAGCAGAGGGGCGGAGACCAGAGGCGGTCGGCGAGAGGGAAGCAACATCCTGAACGTCAGCTACGGCGCCGAGTTGGCCTCGGTTTGAGCGAAGATTCCGTCCCTCAATGCGATCTCACATCGATCCTTCGCCCGCAAGTCGTGATCGCCGCAGGGCCGCGTGCGCACGCCGCACATGTGACAGCGCATGGAGCGGCGCACGACACCTGCGGCAGCAGGTCGAGGGTCGGCGACCCTCCGACGCGCGATGCGGTGGCACCTGCCTCGCGAGATCGCAGCTAGGGGATCACACGCGACGCTTTGAGCTCCGCAATGGCGTCCCAGTCGTAGCCGAGCTCGAGGAGGACCTCTTCGGTGTGTTGTCCCGGCTCCGGTGCCGCCCGGACGGCGGTCGGCGGATGGCCATCGAAGTCGACGGGGGTGGCGAGCATGCGCGCCGTTCCCTCGGCGACGGGCACGTCGATGAATGCGCCGCTCGCGGCGACCTGCGGATCGCGGACCGCGTCGTCGATGGTCTGCAGGGGTGCCCACCACATGCCCGCGGCGTCGAGGCGCTCGGCCCACGTCGCGAACGATGCGCTCGCGAAGATCGCGTCCAGCTCGGAGATCAGCGCGGCGAAGTGCGCCCGCCGGGCGTGGATGTCGACGAACCGCGGGTCGTCGCGCCACGCCGGTCGATCGATCGCGCGGATCAGGTCGGGCCAATGGCGGTCGGCCTGCAAGCCGAGGAGGAAGATCCACCGGGCGTCGGCGGTGCGATAGAAGGTGCAGAGCGGGTTCGGCATGGCGGCGCGCTCGAGCGGGATCGGCGGGATGCCGAGGCGCAACACCTGATTGGTGTCGGCGCCCACGACGTAGAGCCCGGTACGGAGTAGCGACGTCGTCACGAGCCCGCCGCGACCCTGGCGCTCGCGGGCGAAGAGCGCGGCGGCGACGCCGCCCGCGAGGGCCAGCGCGGTCGCATGATCGCCGAATGCGGTACGCGGGAACGGCGGCTCACCGCCCGCCGGTGCGAGCGTCGCGCCGAC
>CAZWAX010000547.1:0-3559 GCA_964631985.1 uncultured Polyangiaceae bacterium
AGATGGACGGGGCGATTTTGGTGGTGTCGGCGGCGGATGGGCCGATGCCACAGACGCGGGAGCACATTTTGCTCGCGCGGCAGGTGGGGGTGCCGTACATCGTGGTGTTCATGAACAAGGTGGACATGGTCGATGACGCGGAGCTCTTGGATTTGGTGGAGTTGGAAGTGCGGGAATTGCTGTCGAAGTACGAGTTTCCAGGGGACGACATTCCCGTGATTCGGGGGAGCGCGCTCAAGGCGTTGGAGGGCGATCCGGGCGAGTTGGGGATGGGGGCGATCCAGAAGTTGATGGAGGCGCTCGACGCGTACATTCCGCAGCCGCAGCGGGACATCGATCGGCCGTTCTTGATGCCGGTGGAGGACGTGTTCTCGATCAGCGGGCGCGGGACGGTGGCGACGGGGCGGATCGAGCGCGGCAAAGTGAAGGTCGGCGAAGAGATCGAGATCGTCGGGATGAAGGACACGACCAAGACGACGGTGACCGGGGTGGAGATGTTCCGGAAGCTGCTCGACGAGGGGCAGGCGGGCGACAACGTGGGGTGTTTGCTGCGCGGGGTGAAGCGCGAGGACATCGAGCGCGGGCAGGTGTTGGCGAAGCCGGGGTCGATCACGCCGCACACGAAGTTCGAGGCGGAAGCGTACGTGTTGACGAAGGAAGAGGGCGGGCGGCACACGCCGTTTTTCAACGGGTACCGTCCGCAGTTCTACTTCCGGACGACGGACGTGACGGGCGTGGCGACGCTGCCGGAGGGCACGGAGATGGTGATGCCCGGGGACAACATCAAGCTGTCGGTGACGCTGATCACGCCGATCGCGATGGACGAGGGTCTGCGCTTCGCGATCCGCGAAGGCGGTCGCACCGTCGGCGCCGGCGTCGTCACCAAGATCCTGGAATAGCCCATGCGCGACCTCATCACCCTCAATTGCGAGTCGTGTAAGCGGAAGAATTACACGACCAGCAAGAACAAGAAGACCATGACCGAGAAGCTGACGCTCAAGAAGTTCTGTCCGGCATGCCGAAGCCACACGCAACACCAAGAAGGTAAAGTCTGAGTGAGGGCCAGTAGCTCGAACTGGCTAGAGCACCGGACTCCAAATCCGGGGGCTGCAGGTTCGAATCCTGCCTGGCCCGCTCTTCGCGTTTGACGCGAGAGCGCACGAGACAAGCGACCTGATGGCGAACGATCGGCTACAGCAAGTAAAAGAAGTTGTCCCGCAGTCCCGGCAATTCCTCACCGAGGTCTGGTCGGAGCTGCGTAAGGTCCATTGGCCAACTCGGCAGGAGACCGTGGCGGCGACGATCGTCGTGATCGTCGTCGTCCTGATCGTGTCGTTGTGGCTCGGTCTCGTGGACGGCATCATTTCATTCCTCTTCACTCGGTTCTTGGGCGTGCAGTGACGATGGCGACGGCGGTGGTGGGCGAAAAGAAGTGGTACGTCGTGCACACCTATTCGGGGTACGAGCACAAAGTGAAAGCGGCGCTCGAAGAGCGGATCCGCTCGATGGGAAAGGAAGAGTTTTTCGGCGACATCCTCGTCCCGGCTGAGAAGGTCGTGGAGCTGGTCAAGGGCAAGCGCCGAACGTCGTCCCGAAAATTCTTTCCCGGCTACATCCTGGTCAACATGGCGCTCAACGACGACACCTGGCACGTCGTGAAGTCGACGCCCAAGGTGACCGGATTCGTCGGGGGTGCGACGGATCCCCCGTCGATCTCGGAAACCGAAGTTCGCCAGATCGCCCAACAGGTCGAAGAGGGTGCCGTCAAGCCGAAGCCGAAGGTCTTCTTCGAGACCGGAGAGAACGTCAAAGTCGTCGACGGTCCCTTCCAGGACTTCAACGGCGTCGTCGAGGAAGTGAAGCCGGAAAAAGGAAAGCTCAGGGTTTTGATCAGTATTTTCGGCCGGGCGACGCCCGTCGAGCTCGACTTCATCCAGGTTGAGAAAGCCTAAAGGACGGTATTCGCATGGCGAAGAAGGTCGTTGCTGAGGTCAAGTTGCAGATTCCCGCGGGCGCGGCGAATCCGAGCCCGCCGGTTGGCCCGGCGCTCGGACAGCGCGGCGTCAACATCATGGAGTTCTGCAAGCAGTTCAATGCCCAGACCCAGGCGCAGCAGGGTCTGATCATTCCAGTGATCATCACGGTGTATGCCGATCGTTCCTTCACCTTCGTCACGAAGACTCCGCCCGCTTCGATTCTCTTGAAGCGCGCCGCCGGTATCGAGAAGGGGTCGGGCATCCCGCACAAAAACAAGGTGGGGACGGTCACCAAGCAGCAGGTTCGCGAGATCGCTCAGCTCAAGACCCCCGATCTGACCGCGGGGAGTCTCGAAGCTGCAATGCGCACGGTCGAAGGCACCGCCCGCAGCATGGGCATCGTGGTCGAGGGCTGACATGGCGAGACATGGAAAGAAATACCGCGCCGGTGCGGAGAAGATCGATCCACAAAAGACATATGCGCTCGACGAGGCAATCAAGCTCGCGGTCGAGGCGAAGTTTGCGAAGTTCGACGAAACCGTAGAGGTCGCGGTGCGGCTTGGGGTCGATCCCAGGCAAGCCGATCAGAACGTCCGCGGTACGGTGATTCTGCCGCACGGAACGGGCAAAAGTGTCCGCGTGCTCGTCGTGGCGAAGGGCGAGAAGATCAAGGAAGCCGAGAGCGCCGGAGCGGATTTCGCTGGTGGGGAAGAGCTCACCAAAAAAATCGCCGACGAGAACTGGCTCGACTTCGACGTCGTGATCGCGACGCCGGACATGATGGGTGCCGTTGGGCGTCTTGGTAAGGTGCTCGGGCCCCGGGGTCTCATGCCGAACCCCAAAGTCGGCACCGTGACGTTCGACGTTGCGCGCGCGGTGCAAGAGGTGAAGGCCGGTAAGGTCGAGTACCGTGTCGAAAAAGCTGGCATCGTGCACGTTCCGATCGGGAAGGCTTCGTTCGGCCCCGAGAAGCTCACCGAGAACGCGACGGCGTTGGTGGCGGCGTTGATTCGTGCCAAGCCAGCAGCAGCCAAGGGCAACTATATGCGCAGCATGTCGGTGGCGACCACCATGGGACCAGGTGTCATGATCGATCCGAACGCCGCCCGCGCCCTCACGGTCGCCGCCTGATTTGAGGAGATCTCAGTGAAACGAGAAGAGAAAACGGCCCGTATCGCCGAGCTCACGGAGCGTCTCTCGGCTGCCAGCCTCGGAGTCGTCACGGAGTATCGCGGCCTGACCGTGGCGCAGCTGAACAAGCTGCGCCGCGAGTTGCAGGGTGCGGGTGCGTCCTATCGCATCAGCAAGAACACGCTGACCCGCCGTGCAATCAAAGAGACCGCTTTTGCGAAGCTCGACGATTTGCTCCGCGGGCCGACGGGCCTCGTGACCACCGGCAAGGATCCGGTCGCCGTCGCGAAGGTGCTCGTCAAGTTCGCCGAGCAGAACGATAAGCTCAAGATCAGCGGCGGTGTCCTCGACGGCGAGGCGTTGCCGGCGTCGGGCGTGAGCGCCCTTGCGAAGCTCCCGAGTCGCGAAGTGCTGCTCGCGCAGCTCCTGGGTCTGTTGCAGGCTCCGGCATC
>CAZWAX010000548.1:0-3557 GCA_964631985.1 uncultured Polyangiaceae bacterium
CGACGGCCGCGCGCAGCGCCTCGTAGTAGCGCTCCATCACGCGCCGCGCCGACTCGGCGTCGAGCCGCTCGTGCAACGCCGTCGAGCCAACGAGATCGGCGAAGATGATCGACACGACTTTGCGCGCACCGGCAGTGTCGAGCGGTCGGGTCGGCACCACCGCTGGCTTCGCGGCCTGGACGCCGGTCGCCGTCCCGCACTCGTCACAGAACTTGGCGCCCGACCGGTTCTCGTGCTGGCAGGCGGGACAGTTCACACGGCATCCCCGCCTCGCGCCACGCTGCCGGAAGGGGCGTGCTGGCACGTTCGGAAGATCACGCGGAGGCTCTAACATCCTGCCGACGCATCCCTCAAACGTCCGCCCGGTTCGGATACGAACAGCCATGGCTGCGGCCATTCAATCATGGCATTGTTGATGGCATGCCAAAGGCGATCCTCCGCAATCTCCACGTTCCTTTGCCCGGAGCTCTCCATCAGCGTTTGCGCGCCGAAGCGACGCGCACCGGGCGACCGACCACCACGCTCGCTCGCGAAGCCATCGAAGCGTGGATCCGCGAGCGGGAACGCGAGAAGATCAGCGAGCACATCGCCGAGTACGCGGCCGAGGTCGCCGGGAGCACCGCCGATCTCGATCCGGTGCTCGAGCGCGCGGGGGTCGATCACCTGCTCGACAAGCGGCGCAAGCGGTGAAGCGGGGCGACGTCTTCTGGGCCGAGCTCTCACCACGTTCGGGAGCCGAGCAGAGCGGCCGGCGCCCGGTCGTCGTGGTCTCGAACGACGGCTTCAACCGGGTCGAAGCCTGGCAATCGGTCATCGTCGTGCCGCTCTCCACCTCACCGGCGCAGCGTCGCCGTGGACCGACAGCGGTCGCCTTACCGAAAGGCACGGTGGGGCTCCGCCAGGAAAGCATCGTCCTCTGCCATCAGGTCACGACGCTCGATCGCGCCAAGTTGGTCGCGCACATCGGCGAGCTCCCGCACGCCGCGCTCGATCTCGTCGACGAGGGTTTGCGAACCGCGCTCGCCTTGCTCTGAGCCGCCCTACGGATCAAAGCCGTGCGCGGGGGTCGCGCTCAGCCGCGGCGCGCGATCGAGGCGAAGACGCTGAAGTAGTCCGGAAAGGTCTTGGCGACGCAGTCGGGATCGAGGATCGTCACCGGCACGCCGCCGAGGGCGGCCAACGAGAAGCACATCGCCATGCGGTGGTCGCCATAGGTGTCGATGCGCGCGGCGGTGAGGTGCGCGGGCGGCGTGATCGTGAGCGCGTCCTCGCCCTCGACGACGTCGGCGCCGAGCTTCCGGAGCTCGGTTGCCATCGCCGCGAGCCGATCGGTTTCCTTGACGCGCCAGTTGGCGATGTTGCGAATGCGCGTCGGGCCGCGCGCGAACAGCGCGAGGACCGCGACGGTCATCGCCGCGTCCGGGATCGCGTTCAGATCGAGGTCGACGCCGCGCAGCGCGGCGCTCCGCACCGTCACGCCGTCGGCGTCCGCGTCGACGTCCGCGCCCATCGCCCGTAGGACGTCGAGGAAGGCGATGTCGCCCTGCACGCTGTCGCGCCCGATCCCGCGCACCGTGACGGGACCGCCGCGAATGGCGGCCGCGGCGAGGAAGTACGTGGCGGCCGAGGCGTCGCCTTCGACGGCGATCGATCCCGGGGAGCGGTAGGGGCCGGTCGGGACCTCGAAGCGGCGGTACCCCTCGTGACGCACGGGAACACCGAAGCGCCGCATCAGATCCATCGTGATGTCGAGGTAGGGCTTCGACACCTGCTCGCCCTCGATCGTCACGCTGACCGGGCCGTTCGCCAAGGGTGCGGCCATCATCAGCGACGTCAGGAACTGGCTCGACACGGTGCCGCGCATGCGGACGTCGCCGCCGCGGAGACCCGTGCCGTGCACCCGGAGCGGCGGGTATCCTTCGCGGCCCAGGTAGTCGATCGACGCACCGAGGGCGCGCAACCCGTCGACCAGATCCGCGATGGGGCGTTCGGTCATGCGCGCGTTGCCCAGGAGCCGGAACGTGCCGCGGCCGAGGCAGAGCGCCGCCGTCAGCGGTCGGTAGGCGGTCCCGGCCATGCCGAGCTGGAGCTCCCGCTCCATGTCTTCGGACACCAGGGGCCCGCCGCGGCCGACGATCTCGACCCCAGGTCCGTTTTGGGTCACGCCGATGCCGAGCGCTTGCAGCGCGTCGAGCATGTAGCGGGTGTCTTCGCTGACGAGGAGATTGCCGATCCGCGTGACACCCTCCGCCAACGCCGCCAGCAGCAGCACGCGATTCGAGATGCTCTTCGAGCCCGGCAACTGGACCACGCCTTCGACGTGATCGATCGGATCCAAGGTCAGGGATGCCACCGCCCTGGCATCTAACGACAAAGCGGGGCGCGGTACCAGTGAGCGTTTCCGGGCACGTTACGGATGGTGTTATGCGGCGAGTCCCCAATGAGATTCCCGTCTCGATCATGACCTGCACGAGCTGCGGCAGGACGAACCGCGACGACTCGCGCTTCTGCGTCGGCTGCGGCACGGCGCTCGTCGCGCGCTGTCCGGCGTGCGGGCGCGAGGCGGAATCGGACGCGCGATTTTGTGGAGGCTGCGGCTCGTCCCTCGCCGCCCCCCCGCCTGCAGCCGCAGTGCCCGCGACGCCGCCCATCGAGACCGCCGTCGCGCGTAAGACCGTGACGATCGTCTTCGCCGACCTCGCCGGCTCGACGGCGCTGCACGAACGCCTCGACGCCGAGTCGGCGCGCGCGCTCATGGACCGCTACTACCGGACGCTGCACGCGGTCGTCGACGCGCACGGCGGCACGGTCGTGAAGCTGCTCGGCGACGGCGTCATGGTGGCGTTCGGGGTGCCGCGCGTCGCCGAGGACAACGCGATCCGCGCCGTGCGGGCCGCCGTCGGCATGCAGGAGTCCTTCCGGGCGCTCGCCGACGAGCAGGCGACGGCGCTCGGCACCATGGGCCTCCGCGTCGCCGTCAACACCGGCGAGGTGGTGGTGAGCGGCGCGCACGACGACGTCGTCGGCGACCCGGTGAATGTCGCGGCGCGCTTGCAGCAGGAGGCGCAGGCCGGTGACGTGCTGATCGGCGAGGCGACGCGGCGCCTGGTGAGCGATCTCGTGACGCTCGAGCTCGTCGGAACGCTGGCGCTCAAGGGTCGCGCCGAGACCGTCGCGGCGTATCGCGTGGTGTCGCTCGAGCGGCCGGCGGGCGCGCCGGCGCTCGCCTTCGTCGGGCGCGACGACGAGCTGCGGCGGCTCACGGCGGTGTACGACGCGGCCGTCGCCGCGCGCGCGGCCCGGCTCGCGGTGATCCTCGGCTCGCCGGGTCTCGGGAAATCTCGGCTGGTCGGCGAGCTCGTGCGCCGGGTCGGCAATGACACGACCGTCGTGAGTGCGCATTGCGACGCGACCGGGGGCGCGACCTTCGCCCCACTCGCCGATGCCTTCCGCACCGTCGTCGGTCTCGACGCTGCCGCAGACGACGACACCGTGCGCGGTGCGATCGAGGATCGCATGGGCAGCGACGCACCCGACCGCGGCCGCATCGCGACCGG
>CAZWAX010000549.1:0-3553 GCA_964631985.1 uncultured Polyangiaceae bacterium
CATCGCCGCGAACGTCCCGATCAACGAAACCGGAATGGCGGGCAGCGGGATCAGGCTCGCGCGCCAGCTCTGGAGAAACAGCAGCACGACGATCACCACCAGCACGATCGCCTCGAAGAGCGTATACATCACGGCGTCGATCGACTCGCGCACGAAGACCGTCGGGTTGTAGACGATGCGGTAGCCGAGGCCGTCCGGAAAGCTTCTGGCGAGCGTGGCCATCGCCTCCTCGACGGCATCGGCGGTGGCGAGCGCGTTCGACCCCGGGCGCTGCGCGATCGCCATCGCGACCGCGGGCTCGCCGTTGAGGTAGCTGTTGACCGAGTAGTCGCGCGCGCCGAGCTCGACCCGCGCCACGTCACGGACGCGCGTGTTGCGGCCGTCGGCGCCGGTCTTGAGGACGACGTTCCCGAACTGCTCGGCGTCGAGCAGGCGACCGAGCGTCGTCACCGGCAGCTGGAACGCCGTCCCCGCCGGCGCCGGGGGTTGACCGATCACCCCCGACGCGACCTGGATGTTCTGTTCGCGGAGCGCCGCCACGAAGTCGCCGGTCGTGAGATTGCGGCTCGCCAGCAGGTCCGGGTCGAGCCAGGTCCGCATGCTGTACTCACGGAGCCCGAACAGGTTGACGTCGCCGACCCCGTCGACGCGGGCCAGGACGTCGCGCACCTGAATGAGCGCGTAGTTCCCGATGTAGAGCTGGTCGTAGCGCTTCGACTCGGACAGCAGATGCACGACCATCAGGAGATCGGGCGAGCTCTTGATCGTGGTGACGCCCACGCGCCGCACGTCCTCGGGCAAACGGGGCTGCGCGATCGCGACGCGGTTCTGGACCAGCACCTGCGCCTTGTCGAGGTCGGTGCCGAGCTTGAACGTGATGGTCAGCACCATCTGCCCGTCGGTGGTGCTCTGCGAGGACATGTAGAGCATGTCCTCGACGCCGTTCACCTCCTGCTCGATCGGCGTCGCGACGGTGTCGGCGATGACCTCCGGCGGGGCCCCGGGGTACGAGGCGCGGACGACGATCGTGGGGGGGACCACGTCCGGGTACTGCGCGACCGGCAACGCCTGATACGCGAGGCCGCCGAGAATGATCGTGACGATGGACAAGACCGCGGCGAAGATCGGACGGTCGATGAAGAAGAGTGAGAGGCCCACGGTCGGAATCTCAGGGGGACGGCGTCGCTTCCGGCATTTGGGGCAACGGCGGCGCGCTCGGACACGGCGGGATCGGATGCTCTTCCGGCACGACGACCACGTCCGGACGGACGCGCTGCAGGCCGGAAACGACGATGCGATCGTCGCCCGTCAACCCCTCGCGGATGATACGCTTGCCCTCGTAGAGCGGGCCCAGCGTGACCTTGCGGTACTGGGCGCGATTTTCGTCGTCGATCACCCAGACGAACCGTTGCGCCTGGTCGGTGGCGATCGCCTCGTCGGGCGCGAGGACCGCCTCGTAGCGGCCACTGCCCGCCAACCGCAGCCGCACGAACTGGCCGGGGCTCAGCAGCAGGTCGGCGTTCGGCACGACCGCGCGCCCCAGCATCGTCCCGGTCGACGCGTCGATCTGGTTGTCGACGAAATCCATCCAGCCGTGATGGGGAAAGTTCGACTCGTCCGCGGTGCCGATCTCGACCGGATTCTGCACCTCGCGCGAGCTCGGCCGCTGTCCGGCGAGGTTCAAGCGCGCGTACTTGAGGTAGGCCTGCTCGTCGACGTCGAAGTAGGCATAGATCGGGTCGAGCGACACGATCGAGGTGAGGAGCGTCGCGTTGCTGGTGCCGCCGCCCACGATCAGGTTGCCTTCGGTGACGAGGTGGCGGCTCACCCGTCCGCCGATCGGCGCCGTGACGCGGGTGAACTCGACGTCGAGCGCCGCCGCGTCGACGGCCGCGCGGGCGCCGAGCACCGAGGCCACGGCCTGGCGGACGGTCGCGGCCCGCGTGTCGGCCTCCTCCTGCGAGATCGCCCGCGACTTCACGAGGAACTCGGCGCGCGTGAGATCCTGGCGTGCCAGGTCGAGGCGAGCCTCGGCGAGCGTCAGATCGGCCTGCATCCGATTGAGTACCGCCTGGTATGGGCGGGGATCGATCACGAACAGCAGATCACCGGCCGCCACGACCGCCCCGTCCGCGAAATGAATCGATTGCAGGTAGCCGCTCACACGCGCCCGCACCTCGACCGAGTTGATCGCCGAAAGGCGGGCCGTGTACTCGTCCCATTCGACGACCGTCTGCACCAGCGGGTGCGCGACGGCGACCGAGGGCGGAGGCGGCTCCGGCGGCGGGGCCTGGCTGCACCCCACGAGCACCAGCACCCCGAGCCCGATCCCTACCGCCGCGTCGCGCGCGCTCATCGTTCGCGTCAAACTAGCCAGCGGTAGCCTACGGCGCCAGCGACAGGCGTCTTGTACCGCTCGCGGGGCCGTGATCCGCTGCGCGCCGTGCACGCGCGCTGCTGGCGCTGTGATGGCCTCATCGACTCCGACGATCGCCACTGTCGTCATTGCGGCGAGGGTCAGGGCGCGGCCCTGGCGTGGTACTACCGGCCGCTCTGGATCGCGGTGCTCGCGCTCACGGTGCTCGGCCCCTTTGCCGTCGTGCTCATCATGCGCACCCCGCGCCTCGATCGCCGCACCCAATGGGTCGCGTCGGTATTGCTGATCACCCTCTTCCTCTGGCTCGGATGGCGGATGTGGCTCGACACCCAGGCCCTCCTCGACTCGCTCTAGGAGGAGATCGCCCCCGGGTCGTGGGTCGGTTCGCGTTGCGGGCCGGAGGGCGTGGACGGCCCCTGGCCTCCGATTTGACCGGGCGGCCCGCGGCCGGCTATCTGGCGCCGGCCCCCCGCCACAAAGAACGATCGGCCGGCTGTCCGGCGACCTCGGAGGTGGATCATGGCAGCTCGATTGACGGCGGAGTTCCTCGGGACCTTTTGGCTCGTCCTGGGTGGGTGCGGCAGTGCCGTATTGGCGGCGGCGTTTCCGGACGTCGGCATCGGCCTCCTCGGCGTCTCGTTCGCCTTCGGCCTGACGGTGGTAACGGGGGCCTACGCCCTCGGCCCGATCTCGGGCGGACATTTCAATCCCGCCGTCTCGGTCGGGCTCTGGGCCGGCGGACGCTTCCCGGCCTCGCGTCTCGGCAGCTACGTCGTCGCGCAGGTGCTGGGGGGAATCGCCGGCGCCGTCGTGCTGTACGTGATCGCGAGCGGTGCCGCCGGCTTCTCGCTCGCCGGCGGGTTCGCCTCCAACGGCTTCGGCGAGCACTCGCCCGGCGGCTACACCTTCGGCGCGGCGGCGGTCACCGAGTTCGTCATGACCTTCATGTTCCTGATCGTGATCCTCGGGGCGACGCACACGCGGGCCCCGGTCTGGTTCGCCGGGATCGCGATCGGACTCGGGCTCACGCTCATCCACCTGATCAGCATCCCGGTCACGAACACGTCCGTGAACCCGGCGCGGAGCACCGGACCCGCGCTGCTCGTCGGCGGCTGGGCGCTGCAGCAGCTCTGGCTCTTCTGGGTCGCTCCGATCGCCGGCGCCGCCGCGGCGGGC